>NZ_JYFT01000072.1:0-9063 GCF_000931385.1 Pseudomonas sp. FeS53a | reverse complement strand
GACAGGTGGAGCCAGGCGTGCACGGGGGTCACTCCGTCGTTGAAGGGGATGGGAGCACCTGGCGACGCAGCACCCGCAGGTGCCCGTCCTGTTCCAGGCGCAGGTCGCTGGCCAGGTGCAGACGGCGTTCGCCCAGCTCGGCCAGCAGGTGGATGCGGAAGAAGCGGCTGTCCACGGCCAGGCCCGGGGCGCGCACTTCGCGGCCCTGCAGCAGGGGCAGTTCGAGGAAGTCCTGCACCGTGGCCCAGCCGTCGGCGGGGCGTGCCTGCACCAGGGTGCGGGCGAGGGACGGGTCGAGGCCTTCCAGGCTCGCCAGCTGCACAGCCGAGGCGGTGTTGAGGTTGAGGGACGCGCCGCCGAGGGTGGCCACGTGGGGCGCCAGGCGGGCGAAGTCCTGAGGGGCGAGGTCGCCCAGGCGCAGCAGCTCGCTGGCGTCCAGCAGGCCCTGGGCCTTGCCGCCGGGGCCGGGCCGGGTGGGCAGGCGTGCGGGGTCGTGGGCGGGCACGTCGAGCTGGGCCAGCAGGCGCTGGTAGCGGGCGCGCTGCAGGTCGCTGCGGCCGATCCGCAGGTGGTCGAGGTCGAAGCGGCCGGCCAGGTCTTCGATGCGCACCTGCACCTGGCCGCCGCCCAGGTCCCAGCGCTGTGGCGTACGTGCCCAGCCCTGGCCGAGGTGGACCTGGGGCGGGTCTTCGCGGTTGGCCAGGTCGTCCCGCAGTTGCTGGCGGGCCCAGGTCTCGCCGCTCAGGGCCATCTGCCAGAGGTGCTGCTGGTCCAGCTGGCGGGCGGTGGCAGCCAGGCTCAGGCGCTGGCGGGCGAGCATGTCGGCCACCACCAGGGTCACCAGGGCGGTGACCAGCAGCACGCTGAGCAGGGCGACGCCGCGCTGGCGGTGTTCAGTCATCACGCTGGCCCTCGCTACCGGGCAGGAGGATCACCCGGCGCAGCTCCGGGTAGCCCGGTGCGTCGAGCACCAGGTCCACGGCGGCCGGCAAGGCCAGGGCGCCGCCGCTGGCAGGCCAGCTGTCGTGGCGCGCGCCTTGGGCGTCGATGTAGCCCAGGCGCAGCAGGGTGACGCCCTGCAGCAGGCGCTGGCGGCGGGTGGCGCCGTCGTCGGGGTTGCGGAATTCGCGCCACCATTCGCCGTCTTCCCACTGGTGGCTCACCAGCAGCAGGTCGCTGCGGGGCTGGCCGAGGGGGTTGGCCGCGCCACCGCGCAGCAGGCGCAGGCGGTCGTCTCGGCCGATCAGCGCCTGGCGCCGGCTGGGGTCGTCGGGCAGGGGGCGGGGCACGGCCTGCCAGAGGTCGCGCTGGAGGATGTCCAGGGCCCGCTGCAGGCTGCGCAGTTGCTGTTCGTGCAATTCGATGCGCTGTTCGCTGTGCAGCACCCGCTGCAGCAGCTGGTAGCTGGCCAGGCCGAGCAGGCTGAACAGGGCGATGGCGATCAGCACTTCCAGCAGGGTGAAGCCGCGCTGGGTCATGGGCGGGCCTCGATGAAGCCGTTCAGGCGCGCGCGGGTCACCGGCGGCCGGCCGGGCACGGCGACGGCCACGTCCACTTCCAGCAGGCGCGGGTCGGGGGCGTTGCCCACTTCCACGGCCAGCAGCCATTCGCGGCCGGCGAAGGCGATGCGCTCTTCCCGGTGGCCCATCTGCGGCGCCAGCAGGCCGACGCGCAGTTCGTTGAGGCGGTTGTCCGCCAGCCAGTTGGCGAGGCTGCGTTCCACCAGCCCGGCGCTGTTGCGGGCGACGTGGGTGGCGGCGCTGTAGAGGGCGACGGAGAGGGTGGCGAAGATCGCCAGGGCGACCATCACTTCCAGCAGGGTGAAGCCGTCAGAGCGTTTCAACGCGCACCTCCTCCAGGCCGTCGCTGGACAGTTCCAGCATCGGCCGGCCGCGCAGTTCGATCTGCAGGCTGAAGGGCGTCAGCTCGTCACTGGAGAGCACCAGCAGCTGCGGGCCGGGGCCGGGCACGGGGGCGCCCAGGCCGGGGGCCTGCTCGCCCAGTTCCAGGTGCAGGCGCAGGCTGTCGGGCAACTGCTGCGGGCGGTAGTCGCTGGCCGGGATCCAGCGGCCGTCGGTGTCCAGGCGGTGCACGGAGTAGCCGTCGGGTTCGATGCGCACGCCCAGCTCCTGGCGCTCCAGCATGGCGTCCTCGCGCAGCAGGCCGAGCAGGCTGCGCAGGCGCTCGGCTTCGCGCTTGGCGTGCTGCGGGCCGTGGTCGCTCTGGGCGAGGGTCAGGGTGCTGGCCAGCAGGCCGACCATGAGGATCACCACCAGCACTTCCAGCAGGGTGAAGCCTCGGCCCTGGCGAGCCGGCGGGGTGCGGTGGTGCCAGCGCTGCATCAGAGGTCCCAGTTGCCGATCTCGGCATTCAGGCCTTCGCCGCCGGCACGGCCGTCGGCACCGAAGGAGAACAGGTCGTAGGCGGTGCCCCGGCTGCCGGGCACCACGTACTGGTAGGGGTTGCCCCAGGGGTCGACGGGCAGGCGCTTGAGGTAGCCGTCGGGGTTCCAGTTGCGCGCGGCCGGGGTGCCGCTGGGCTTGCTGACCAGCGCTTCGAGGCCCTGCTGGGTGCTGGGGTAGCCGTGGTTGTCGAGCTTGTAGATGTCCAGCGCCATGGCAATGGCCTTGATGTCGCTGCGGGCGGCGGTGACCTTGGCCTGGTCCGGGCGGTTCATGATCTGCGGGACCACGAGTGCGGCGAGGACGCCGAGGATGACCACGACGACCATGATTTCGATCAGGGTGAAACCCCGTTGCCGGTTGCGGGTGTGCATGGGTGTGCCTGCCTTCAGGTGATGAGTTGGTTGAGGCTGAGGATGGGCATCAGGATCGCCAGGACGATGAGCAGCACGCTGGCGCCCATGAACACCAGCATCGCCGGCTCGAACAGTCCGACGAGCATGGCGATGCGGTTGGCCAGCTGGGTTTCCTGCTGGGTGGCGGCGCGGTCGAGCATGGCGTCCAGCTCGCCGGAGCGCTCACCGCTGGCAATCAGGTAGAGCATCATCGGCGGGAAGTGGCCGCTGCGCTCCAGTGCCCGGGTCAGGCCGCCACCTTCTCGCACCGAGCGCGCCACGTCTTTGAGACTCGTCCGAATCCGTTGGTTGGCCACCACTTCGGCGGCGATTTCCAGGGCGTCCACCAGCGGTACGCCGCTGCGCCCGAGGATGGCCAGGGTGCTGGTGAAACGGGTGCAGTTGCTCGCCCGCAGCACCTTGCCCACCACCGGCAGGCGCAGCTGCAGGCCGTGCCAGGCCAGGCGGGTGGCGGGGCGGCGCAGGGCCAGGTGCACGCCCACCGCTGCGCCGGCGACGAGCAGCAGCATCAGCAGGCCGTGGGCCTGCAGGCCGGCGCTGGCGGCGATCAGGCCGCGAGTCAGGGCGGGCAGCTCCTGGCCGCTGTCGATGAACACCTTGACCACGTCCGGCACCACGAAGCCGAGCAGGAAGCCGACGATGCCGAAGGCCGCCACCAGCAGGATGCTGGGGTAGAGCATGGCCAGCTGCAGTTGCTGGCGCGCCGCCTGGCGGGCCTCGGTGTAGTCGGCCAGTTGCATCAGCACCTGGGCCAGGTGGCCGGCGCGCTCCCCGGCGGCCACGGTGGCGCGGTACAGCGCCGGGAAGGCGCGGGGGAACTCGGCCATGGCGCGGGCCAGGCCGTGGCCCTCCAGCACCCGCGCGCGGATGGCCAGGACCATGGCCTGGTGGGCGCGCTTCTCGCACTGGGCGGCGACCGCCGCGAGCACCTCTTCCAGGGGCAGGGCGGCCTGCACCAGGGTGGCCAGCTGGCGGGTCAGCAGGGCCAGGTCGGCGGTGGACAGCCCCTGGCGGTTGCGCCCCGGGGCGCCCTCGCGCGGGGTGCTGCCCCGGTGGTTCCTGAGCTTGAGCGGCACCAGGTTGCGCTCGCGCAGCAACTGGCGCGCCTGGCGCTCGCTGTCGGCTTCCTGCACGCCGCGCAGCTTGCGGCCGCCCGGGTCCATGGCGAGGTATTCGTAGGCGGCCATCTCAGTCCTCCCGGGTGACGCGCAACAGTTCTTCGAGGCTGGTCACGCCGGCCAGCACCTTGTCGCGGCCGTCCATGAACAGGCTGGGGCCGTGGCGGCGGGCGTGGCGGGTCAGTTCGGCCTCGCCGGCGCCCTGGTGGATCAGCTGGCGCAGGGCTTCGTCCAGCAGCACCAGTTCGTAGAGGCCCTGGCGGCCGCGATAGCCGCTGTGCTGACAGGCGTCGCAGCCCACCGGGTGCCAGAGCGTGGGGCGCGCCTGCGGGTCGATGCCGAGGTGCTCGCAGGCAGCGTCGTCGGCGGGGCCGGGCTGCTTGCAGTGGGGGCAGAGCACCCGCACCAGGCGCTGGGCCAGCACGCCCACCAGGGAGCTGCACAGCAGGAAGGGCTCGACGCCCATGTCCACCAGGCGGGTGACGGCGCCCACGGCGCTGTTGGTGTGCAGGGTGGAGAGCACCAGGTGGCCGGTGAGCGAGGCCTGCACGGCGATCTCGGCGGTTTCGTGGTCGCGGATCTCACCCACCATGACCACGTCCGGGTCCTGGCGGAGGATGGCCCGCAGGCCCCGGGCGAAGGTCATGTCCACCTTGGTGTTGACCTGGGTCTGGCCGATGCCGGGCAGGTGGTACTCCACCGGGTCCTCGATGGTGAGGATGTTGCGGGTCTGGCTGTTGAGGCTGGCCAGGCCGGCGTAGAGGGTGGTGGTCTTGCCCGAGCCGGTGGGGCCGGTGACCAGCAGGATGCCATGGGGGCGCGCCAGGGCGCCTTCCAGGCGGCTGCGGGTGCCGGGGTCCATGCCCAGGCGGCTGAGGTCGAGGCGGCCGGCCTGCTTGTCCAGCAGGCGCATCACCACCCGTTCGCCGTGGGTGGAGGGCAGGGTGGAGACGCGCACGTCCACTTCGTGGCCGGCGATGCGCAGGGCGATGCGGCCGTCCTGGGGGATGCGCTTCTCGGCGATGTCCAGCCGCGCCATGACCTTGATCCGCGACACCAGCAGCCCGGCCAGTTCACGGCGGGGCTGGAGGATCTCGCGCAGCAGGCCGTCCACCCGCAGGCGCACGGAGAGGTGGCGTTCGAAGGTCTCCAGGTGGATGTCGGAGGCCTTGGCCTTCACCGCCTCGGCGAGGATGGCGTTGATCAGGCGGATGATCGGCGCGTCGTCTTCCTGCTCCAGCAGGTCGGTGGTCTGCGGCAATTGCTCGGCGAGGCTGGCCAGGTCGTCCTGGCCGGCCATGGCGTCGCCCAGGCCGTCGGCCACTTCGCGGGCGTCGTTCTGGCCGTCCTGGTAATGGCTGGCCAGGGCCTGGGCGAAGGCCTCGGCGTCCAGCACCCGGGGGCGCAGGGCGCTGCCGTGCTGGCGGCGTACCTCGGCGAGGATCGCCAGCTCGGCGCCGGCCCGGCACAGCAGCTCGCCGCCGTGCAGCAGCACACCGTGGCGCCGGGCGTAGCTGAAGGGCAGGCGCGCGCTGCTCATCGCCCCTTGGCTCCGCGCATGTCCAGCACCTGGCCGCCGTCGTTGTCGAACAGCTGGCGCGGGTCGCTGGGCAGCAGCAGCCCGCTGGGGCCGCGGTCGTTGCTGCGCAGGTTGCGCAGGTCGTTGTACTTGCGCTGGCCGAGTTCGCCGCTCTCCTCGCTGGTGCGCAGCAGGGTGGGGCGCAGGAAGACCATGAGGTTGGTCTTCTCGGTGACCTCCTTGGTGGAGCGGAACAGCCCGCCGATCAGGGGGATGTCGCCCAGCAGCGGCACCTTGCTGACCTGGGTCTTGACGTTGTCCTTGATCAGGCCGCCGATGACGATGATCTGTCCGTCGTCGGCGAGGATGGTGCTCTTGATCGCGCGCTTGTTGGTGATGGCGTCGCTGGTGGTGATGCCCGGCGGGGCGGCCGCCAGCTCGGAGCTCTCCTGCTCGACCTTGAGGCGCAGGCTGTTGCCCTCGTTGATGTGCGGGGTGACCTTGAGGGTCACGCCGATGTCGCGGCGCTCGACGGTGGTGAAGGGGTTGTTGGCCCCGGCCGCGTCGGTGGTGTAGGAGCCTGTTTGGAAGGGCACGTTCTGGCCGACGAGGATCTCCGCCGGCTCGTTGTCCAGGGTCAGCAGGCTGGGGGTGGACAGCAGGTTGTTGTTGGAGTCGCTGGACAGGGCGGTGACCAGGGCGGCGAAGTGGCCGCTGCCGACGCCGATCACACCGCCATCGGGCAGGGTGGGGCGCTTGCCGTCCTGCAGGGTGCCCAGCAGGGAGCCGATGGTCAGGCCACTGCCGCCGAACTGGATGGCGCCGCCGGCGTCGCTGCCACGGCCGGCCCACTGCACGCCGAGGGCGTCGTTGATGTCGCCGCTGACTTCGACGATGGCCGCTTCCACCAGCACCTGGGCGCGGGGGCGGTCGAGCTGGGCGATCACCGCGTCGAGGGTCGCCAGCTGGGCCGGTTCGGCCATCAGCACCAGGGCGTTCTGGCTTTCGTCGGCGCTGATGAGGATGGAGCCGGCGCGGCCTTCCTTGCCGCCGTTGCCCACTTCCATGCGCTTGCCGATGCCGGAGAGCAGGTCGGCCAGTTGCTTGGCGTCGGTGTGGTGCAGGCGCACCACGCGGGTGCCGTCGTTGGCGTTGCCGGGCACGTCCAGCTGGCGGGCGAGGGTGGCCATCTGCTCGCGGGCCTGGCTCGGGCCGACCAGGATCAGCCGGTTGCTGCGGGCATCGGCGATGGCGCGGGCGCCGGCCGGGGCGCCGCTGCCCTGGTTGACGCTCTCGGTGAGGGTGGCGGCCAGGTCGGTGGCCCAGGCGTGCTTGAGGCCAAGGGTGGAGAAGGCGCGCTCGCCGGCGCTGTCCAGCTCGCGCACCAGGGAGCGGATGCGGCCGACGTTGCTGGCGCTGTCGGTCACCACCAGGGCATTGGAGCTGCTGGAGGGGGCGACGTAGGCGTCCACCGCCACCAGCGGGCGCAGCACGGCGGCCACTTCGGCGGAGGTGGCGTTGCGCAGCGGGATGACTTCGGTGACGAACTCGTCGTCGGCCGCCTGCTCGCTGCCGCTGGCCTTGGTCTTGGCGTCGGCCACGGGGACGATCAGCACGCGGTCGCCCTGGTCGAGGGCGGCGTAGCC
Organism: Pseudomonas sp. FeS53a; assembly: GCF_000931385.1. NCBI lineage: Bacteria > Pseudomonadati > Pseudomonadota > Gammaproteobacteria > Pseudomonadales > Pseudomonadaceae > Pseudomonas > Pseudomonas sp. FeS53a. The sequence continues at coordinate 1,962 of NZ_JYFT01000072.1, read as the reverse complement.
CTGGCTGCGCAGCACGGTGAGGAACAGCGAGTAGATGCCGGCCTGGTCCAGCGCGCTGCTGGACTGCACGGTGACCTTACCGCTCATGCGCGGGTCGAGGACCATGGTCTTGCCGGTGATTTCGCCGACTTCGCTGACCAGGTCGCGCAGTTCGGCGTCCTTCATGTTCAGCGTCCATTGGCGGGATTCGTTGCGTTCGGCGAACGTGGGCAGGGGGGCGAGCAGGGTGCCAAGCACCAGCAGCGCGCCGGTCACGCGGGGCAGTTTCATGGTCGGGTCTCCGGCGTGTGGGTGGGGGCCCCGTGTGCGGTTTCGGCCGCAGGCGGACGGGGTACGAAAAGGCGGGTTTCAGGGCGCGGGAAACCCAGGCGGTAGTCGCGACCGCCGTGCTGCAGCAGCACGTGGTCGGGGGCGACGGCACGCAGTACGGCGCCGCCGGGCAAACGGTCGCCGATGCGGTAGAAGGCGCTGCCCGACGGGCCGGCGATCAGCGCGCGGGAGTCGGCCTCGCCGCGTTCGGCCAGGCTCGCCATCAGCACCAGCGAGAGGCTGGTGCTGGCGTCTTCGGCGGCCTCTTCGGGGCTACCGCTGGCGGGCAGCACGCCGAACAGCAGGGCCACCAGGGTGCTGTCCAGCGGCGCGGCCTCGGCAGCCACCGGGGCGGCGGCGCTGGGGACCGGCTGGGCCAGCTCGGCGGCCAGGGCCTGGCGGGCATGCCAGGCATCCCGGGCGAGCCAGGCCAGCCAGCCAGCGAGGGCGAGCACGGCCAGGGCCAGCAGGGCCCGGCGCAGCGGCAGGCGGAGGTCGGGACGCAGCGACGGCAGCATGGCTCAGGGCTTCATCCGGTCGAGCACGGCGTGGCCGCGCAGTTGATGGAACACCACGGCGCCGATATGGCCGGCCACCAGCAGGGCCAGCACCACGCAGAACAGGCGATGGCTGCTGTTGAAGAATTCGATGAGTACCGGCTCGGCGAACGGCTGCGGCAGGGTGGCCAGGCCGAACAGGTCGATGGGGCGGTCCATCATCAGCACGCCGGTGGCGAGCACCAGGGCGGTGGCGATGTACAGGGCCAGGTGGCCCGCCTTGGCGAGGAACTGGCCGAGGCCGTTGCCGTGGGCGATGTCGTCAGGGCCGGGCTGGGCCAGGGCGTAGCCGATGCGCAGCACGAAGAACGGGATCAGCAGCGCAGTGAGCGAGACGTTGATGAAACCGATGGCCTCGGACAGGGCCGCCGGGACATCCAGCAGGGCATTGGCGAAGCCGGTGACGGTGGCCCAGAGGATGACCAGCGCCGAACCCCAGTGCAGCAGGGCGCGGGGACGCGAGTAACGAGCAGTGGACATGAACGGTGTTCCCAGGGACATGAAGAGGAGCGTGGCGCCAGGCGCCACGCTCCGTTTGTTGCAGGCTCGGGTTACTTGCGTTTCCAGGCCATGTTCCAGTGGGAGCCCTTGCCGGGTTCGAACTGGGTGGAACCGGTGTTCCACTGCTTGCAGTAGCCTTCAGCCGGGAACGGCAGGCACTCGTAGGTGTTGCCATCCTTCGCCAGTACGGTGGTGCCGGCCTTGTAGCTCTGCAGGCCATCCGGGAAGACGAAGTCGTAGTCACCGGTGCCGGGGGTTTCGCCGCCGCCTTCGCCCGGGTTCTCGCCGCCGCCGTTACCCGGCTCGGCAATCAGGGTGAAGCTGTGGGTCTGCTGCAGCAGGTTGCCTTTCTTCGGCGTGGCGACCACGACTAGGTCGTGTGCACCGGCTTCAGCCTTGTCCAGGGTCATGTGGAAGTGCGGGGTGTTGCCCGGCGCGGCTTCCTTGTGAGCGATGGTCTCGCCCTTGGCGTTCAGCACGGTGGCCTTGATCTGGAACTCGCCGCCTTGTGCGATGGCGTTGAAGTGCAGGTCAGCCTTGCCGTCCTTGATCTGGTAGCTGGAGGACAGACCGGTCAGGTTCAGGGAACCCGGAA
>NZ_JYFT01000006.1:0-9843 GCF_000931385.1 Pseudomonas sp. FeS53a | reverse complement strand
GACCCTGCCCCGTGGGGACCGTCGGTCCCCACGGGTTTCCCCCGCCTCCGGGCCGTGACAAGCTGCCGCCATGAAAAATCTCGACGCCCTGCAGTTCGACAACCGCTTCGCCCGCCTCGGCGACGCCTTCTCCACCGAAGTGCTGCCCGACCCGCTGGACGACCCGCGTCTGGTAGTGGCCAGCCCCGCCGCCCTGGCCCTGCTGGACCTCGACCCGGCCGAAGCCGACAGCCCGCTGTTCGCCGAACTGTTCGGCGGGCACCGCCTCTGGGCCGACGCCGCGCCCCGCGCCATGGTCTATTCCGGGCACCAGTTCGGCGCCTACAACCCGCGCCTCGGCGACGGTCGCGGCCTGCTGCTGGGCGAAGTGGTCAACCAGGCCGGCGAGCACTGGGACCTGCACCTCAAGGGCGCCGGGCAGACGCCCTACTCGCGCATGGGCGACGGCCGCGCCGTGCTGCGCAGCTCCATCCGCGAATTCCTCGCCAGCGAACACCTGCACGCCCTCGGCATCCCCAGCAGCCGCGCCCTGTGCGTGATCGGCTCCAGCACCCCGGTGTACCGCGAGCGCCGCGAGACCGGCGCCACCCTGCTGCGCATGGCGCCCAGCCACGTGCGCTTCGGCCACTTCGAATACTTCTATTACACCCGCCAGCACGAGCAGCTGCAGGCCCTCGGCGAGCACGTCCTGGCCTGCCACTTCCCCCACCTGCAGGGCCATGAGCGCCCCTGGGCGGCGATGTTCCGCGAAATCGTCGAGCGCAACGCCGAACTCATCGCCCGCTGGCAGGCCTACGGCTTCTGCCACGGCGTGATGAACACCGACAACATGTCGATCCTCGGCATCACCTTCGACTTCGGCCCCTACGCCTTCCTCGACGACTTCGACGCCAACCACATCTGCAACCACTCCGACGACAGCGGCCGCTACAGCTTCAGCAACCAGGTGCCCATCGCCCACTGGAACCTCGCCGCCCTCGCCCAGGCCCTCACGCCCCAGGTGGAGGTGGACGAACTGCGCGAAACCCTCGGCCTGTTCCTGCCCCTGTACCAGGCCCACTGGCTGGACCTGATGCGCCGCCGCCTCGGCCTGACCCGCGCCGAAGACGACGACGCCGACCGTGTGCAGCGCCTGCTGCAACTGATGCAGACCAGCGCGGTGGACTACACCGGCTTCTTCCGCCGCCTCGGCGAAGACGCGCCCGAGCAGGCCGTGGCCGTGCTGCGCAATGAATTCGTCGACCTCGCCGGCTTCGACGCCTGGGCCGCCGACTACTGCCAGCGCGCCGCCCGCGACGGCGGCGAGCCGGCCGAGCGGCGCCAGCGCATGCACGCCGTGAACCCCCGCTACATCCTGCGCAACTACCTGGCCCAGCGCGCCATCGAGGCCGCCGAGCAGGGGGACTACAGCGAAGTGCGCCAGCTGCACGCCGTGCTCGCCCGCCCCTTCGACGAACAGCCCGGCATGGAGCGCTACGCCGAACGCCCGCCGGAGTGGGGCAAGCACCTGGAGATCAGTTGCTCCTCCTGAACCCCGTTCAGGACGCCAGCAACCACTCCAGCCCCATCGCCACGTGCCGCTCGGTGCTGTCCACCAGCGGCAGCGGCGCCTCGCAGCCTTCCAGCAACAGGCCGATCTCGGTGCAGCCGAGGATCGCCGCCTGGGCGCCGGCCGCGCGCAGGCGCTCCAGTTCGGCCAGGTAGAAGTCCCGCGAGGCCGGCAGGAAGCGGCCCTGGCACAGCTCCTCGTAGATCACCCGGTCCACCTCGGTCATCGCCTCCGCCCCCGGCACCTGCACGCGGATGCCGAAGCGCTGCGCCAGGCGCTCGCGGTAGAAGGCTTCCTGCATGGTGAAGCGGGTGCCCAGCAGGGCCACGTTGTCCACCTGCATCGCCTGCAGGCTGTGGCCCACCGCATCGCCGATGTGCAGCAGCGGGATCGCCAGCGCCGCCTCCAGGGCCGGGGCCACCTTGTGCATGGTGTTGGTGGCCAGCAGCAGCGCGCCGGCACCGGCCCGCTCCAGCCCCTGCGCCGCCTCGGCCAGGCGCTGGCCGGCCTCGTCCCAGCGGCCACCGGCCTGCAGCGCGGCAATGCCGGCGAAGTCCACCGAATGCATCAGCAGCGGCGCCGAATGCAGGCCACCCAGGCGCGCACGCACCCCCTCGTTGAGCAGCCGGTAGTAGCTCAGGGTCGACTCCCAGCTCATCCCGCCCAGAACACCCAGCACCTTCATGCACACCTCCCGGAAAATGGCCCCCAGCCTAGCCCAGGGCCCGCCACGGGCGGCGCATACAGTTGCCGAGTGATGGGCCGGTACAGCCCGGTGGCCGATGCCCCTTCAAATCAAATGGAATAAGAACCTGCGGAAATCTTCTTAGACTCTCTAAGCAAAGCCGCTTATCTTCGCCGCCTGCTTATTCCGGCCTGTTCTACCACCCACTGTCAGGCGCCGTACCCCTCATGAAGATCCGCAACCTCGACCTCAGCCAGAGCCCGGTCAACAGCGAACACCAGGCGCTCGGCATCCCCCCCGTCGAGGATTTCGTCACCCACCCCGACAACCACCCGGTGCTGCGCGCCGCGATGTGGGTCGCGGTGCTGATCCTCGTGAGCCTGCTCGGCTTCCTCGCCTGGCGCCTGTTCTTCGGTGACCACGGCGGCGAAACCGGCCTCGACATCATCGAACGCGCCCTCACCAGCCCCAGCTTCTGGAGCGCCGTCGCCGTGGGCTTCCTCGCCCAGGTGGTGGATGGCGCCCTGGGCATGGCCTACGGCATCACCGCCACCACCTTCCTGCTCACTGCCGGTGCCTCCCCGGCGGCGGCCAGCGCCAGCGTGCACATCGCCGAAGTGTTCACCACCGGCCTCTCCGGCATCTCCCACGTCAAGCTGGGCAACGTCAACAAGTCCCTGTTCCTGCGCCTGCTGCTGCCCGGCATCATCGGCGCCGTGCTCGGCGCGGTGCTGATCACCTCCTTCGACGGCGCCGTGCTCAAGCCCTTCATCTCCGCCTACCTGCTGCTGATGGGCCTGTACATCCTCAGCAAGGCCTACCGCCACGTCGCCCAGCGCCGCGCACCCAAGCACGTGGCCAAGCTGGCGCTGTTCGGCGGCTTCGTCGACGCCGCCGGCGGCGGCGGCTGGGGCCCGGTGGTCACCAGCAGCCTGCTGGGCTCGGGCAGCGACCCGCGCACCACCATCGGCTCGGTGAACTTCGCCGAGTTCTTCCTGACCATCTCCAGCGCCACCTCCTTCATCCTCCTGGCGGGCGAGCTGAACACCTGGTTCATGGTGGCCGGCCTGGTCTTCGGCGGCCTGTTCGCCGCGCCCTTCGCCGCCCTGCTGTGCAAGAAGCTGCCGGCGCGCACCCTGCTGACCCTGGTCGGCACCCTGATCACCCTCATCAGCGCCTTCAACATCTACATCGCGCTGCGCTGAGGCGATCTAACTCCCTGGCTTTTCGGTCTAAAAACGCCCGAATCCGATTGCCTCAGGTCATTGACCCGGGGCCCCGGCGTTTTCCATGCTGCGCACCTCCATCGCACCCTGAAGGAACGCAGGCCCAATGAAACCGGAAACCCTTGCCATCCACGCCGGCTACAGCCCCGACCCGACCACCAAGGCCGTGGCCGTGCCGATCTACCAGACCACCTCCTACGCCTTCGACGACACCCAGCACGGCGCCGACCTGTTCGACCTCAAGGTCGCCGGCAACATCTACACCCGCATCATGAACCCCACCAACGACGTGCTGGAGAAGCGCGTCGCCGCGCTGGAAGGCGGCGTCGGCGCCCTGGCCGTGGCCTCCGGCATGGCCGCCATCACCTACGCCATCCAGACCGTCGCCGAGGCCGGCGACAACATCGTCTCGGTGGCCAAGCTCTACGGCGGCACCTACAACCTGTTCGCCCACACCCTGCCGCGCTCCGGCATCCAGGTGCGCTTCGCCGCCCATGACGACATCGCCGCCCTGGAAGCGCTGATCGACGAGCGCACCAAGGCCGTGTTCTGCGAATCCATCGGCAACCCGGCCGGCAACATCATCGACCTCGCGGCCCTGGCCGCCGCCGCCCACCGCCACGGCGTACCGCTGATCGTCGACAACACCGTCGCCACGCCCATCCTCTGCCGCCCCTTCGAGCACGGCGCCGACATCGTCGTGCACTCGCTGACCAAGTACATCGGCGGCCACGGCAACAGCATCGGCGGCATCGTCGTCGACTCCGGGAAGTTCCCCTGGGCGGAAAACAAGGAGCGCTTCCCGCTGCTCAACACCCCCGACCCGTCCTACCACGGCGTCACCTACACCGAAGCCTTCGGCCCCGCCGCCTTCATCGGCCGCTGCCGCGTGGTGCCGCTGCGCAACATGGGCGCCGCCCTGTCGCCGTTCAACGCCTTCCTCATCCTCCAGGGGCTGGAGACGCTGGCCCTGCGCATGGAGCGCCACACCGAGAACGCGCAGAAGGTTGCCCAGTTCCTCCAGGCCCACCCCCAGGTGGCCTGGGTGAAATACGCCGGCCTGCCGGACCACCCCGAGCACGACCTGGCCCAGCGCTACACCGGCGGCAAGCCGGCGGCGATCCTCTCCTTCGGCATCGTCGGTGGCGCCGAAGCCGGCGCGCGCTTCATCGACGCCCTCAACCTGGTGGTGCGCCTGGTGAACATCGGCGACGCCAAGTCCCTGGCCTGCCACCCGGCCTCCACCACCCACCGCCAGCTCAACGACGAAGAGCTGGAGAAGGCCGGCGTACCGCGTGACATGGTGCGCCTGTCCATCGGCATCGAGCACATCGACGACATCCTCGCCGACCTCGGCCAGGCCCTGGAGGCATCGCGCGGCTGACGCGCGGGGCTTGATATTCGGCCGGCCGGCTCCAGATCAGGGAAACCTGATCCGGAGCCGACCATGACCGACCCCCTGATGATTCCCTGCGCCCACTGCGCCGGCCTCAACCGCATCCCCGCCAACCGCCTGGGCGACTCGCCCCGCTGCGGCCACTGCAAGGCCGCCATGCTGCCGGCCAGCCCCTTCGACCTCAGCGAGGCCACCTTCGCCAAGCAGCTGCGCGGCGACCTGCCGTTGCTGGTGGACGTCTGGGCCGACTGGTGCGGCCCCTGCAAGGCCTTCGCCCCCACCTACCAGCAAGCCGCCGCCCAGCTCCAAGGCCGCTGCCGCCTGGGCAAGCTGGACAGCGAAGCCAACCGGCAACTGGCCGGGCAGCTCAACATCCGCTCCATCCCCACGCTCATCCTGTTCAAGGGCGGCGTCGAAATCGCCCGCCAGAGCGGCGCCCTGCCCCTGCCGCAACTGCTGGGCTGGCTCAAGAGCCAGGGGATCGCCTAGGCACCCGTAGGATGGGCTGAGCTGTGCGAAGCCCATCGGGGCCAGGCACGGCTCGGATGCGATGCGGTTCGCCGAGCTCACCGCATCCTACGGATTGCGCACGCGGCACCGCGTGGGGTGGGTCGCACTCCACCGAGCCACCAACGAGCGCCACGGGAACGCCCGACGCTGGGCAGCCACGTAGGATGGGCTGAGCTGTGCGAAGCCCATCATCGCGGGCGTTCGGCAGGCCCCGGACTGAAGTCCGGGCTACGGGGCGTCTCGCCCGCCCCGCAGGTTGCGCGCCTGTCGGTCAGCCGATGACCCGGGGCCGGGCCTGGGGCAAGACCGGGCAATCACCCAGGTGGACCCAGGCCTTGCCCTGCCAGCGCAACACCTCCAGCGGGCACGCCTGCCACTGCACCACGTCGCGGTAAGGCCGCAGGGCGTCCGGGTGCTGGGCCTCGCGCAGGCGCGGGATCACCTCACGGCTGATCCAGCGACGGATACCGCTGTTCTCCGGGTGGTAGTAGAAGATCAGCAACGCATAGACCCCGCAGTCGCTCACCAGCAGCTCCCGCCGGTACTCGCCACGGCTGTCGCGCACCCAGGCGGGCTGCAACTGGTCCGGGTCCAGGTTGCGCGGCGCACGCTCGTCGAGCGGCACGCGGTTGATCAGCCGCGCCAGGTCGTTGAGGACGAACCAGGGCTCGTCGTCCAGCAACAGCGCGCGGAGCTGGCGGCGATGACGGGTGAACAGGGAAGGAATAAGGATTTCGTCGTCGTGACGGGGGGAATCAGGCATGTCCATTACCTCTACGTGGTCTGACAGCTTTCTCAGGGCTGTTGGCGTCGGGAGTTAAGAAACCCCACGTAGAAGGCCGGGCGTATTTCCCTTTCGGGTCTTGTATTAGCCCACTCCCGACAAAGCAGAGGTTTTGAGCGTGCGCGAGTGTGCCGCAAGCACAAAAAAGCCGCTGGCTATCGGGAGCGGTCAGGCCGCTACGTGGGTAAGCGTTTCTTAGGCGCCGGGGACGGAGGCTATGGGCACCTCAGAGAAGCAGCAAGGCAGTTAGCGCGTGGGAAATGGCTGATGCCCACGCGCACGCCGGCAATGATGGGCTTCGCACAGCTCAGCCCATCCTACGGAGCGCCCTGCCAAGCCGTAGCCCGGACTTCAGTCCGGGAACCCACACCCAAGGCATCCGGCATACGCCGCCCATCGCCCCCGGTTGAAGCCCATGCCCCTGAGCGTTTCGGTCACCCCCGCTGGCCGCGCCGGTCATTGCCCGGTGGGCATGAGCGACTAGGCTCCAGGCATTCGTCCAGCCGGAGTTCGTCATGCAATTCAACGAAGAGATGGCCCGCCACTTCACCGAAGACAAGATCGCCTTCGTCAGCCGCATGGGCCTCAAGGCCCTGACCCTGGAGCCGGGCTACGTGAAGCTGATGGCCCCGCTGGCCGGCAACCAGAACCACATCGGAACCCTCTATGCCGGCGCCCTCTTCACCTTGGCCGAGGTGCCCGGCGGCGCGCTGTTCCTCACCAGCTTCGACACCCGGCGCTTCTACCCCATCGTCAAGGAGATGAACCTGCGCTTCCGCCGCCCGGCCACCGGCGACATCACCGTGGAGGCGCGGCTCGGCGCCGATGAGATCGCCCGCATCCAGGCCGAGGCCAGCGAGACCGGCAAGGCCGAGTACCTGCTGGAGCTGGACCTGGTGGACGCCAGCGGCGAAGTGGTGGCCAAGAGCCGGGGGCTCTACCAGCTGCGCGCCCACTGATCGCGCGGGGCCCTTGCCGTGGATCAAATTGCCGCGCGGCGCCATGCCTCACAGTGGCGCCTCTTCGCCTGAGCGCCCCGGTGGGCGCCCTGCTTCACTCCGGCAGCGCCAGCCTCGCCCCCGAAACGTAGACGAGGCAGTCAGCGCAAGGCGAAAGCAGGCGAAAACGCGCAGTTTACGCAGTGTAAATGAGCAGTTTGAGCCTGCTTTCAACGCCGCGATGACAACGCAGGTAGTTTCTCGACAGGCCCTTACAGGAGGTTCCCGCCACCATGTTCAAGCACATCCTCATCACCCACGACCTGAGCCGCGAATCCGACCTCGCCCTGCAGCGCGCCGTCGCCCTGGCCCATGGCTACGGCGCGCGCCTGACACTGCTGCACGTCCTGGAAGACCACCTGCCCAGCACCCTGCAGGAGAACCTGCGCGACGGCGCCCAGAAGCTGTTCCAGCAACGCCTGGAGCAACTCGGCGCCCTGGACGCTCAGGTGCTGCTGCGCAAAGGCCGGCCAGCCCTGCAGATTCTCGAAGAGGTGGAGGAAAGCGGCGCCGACCTGCTGGTGATCGGCAACCACCACCACAACGCACCGGAACTGTTCATCGGCACCACCCTGGAGCGCGTCACCCGCCACGTGGCCATCCCGGTGCTGCTGGTGGTGGGCGAGAAGCCCGAGCCCTACCGCAGCGGCGTGGTGGCCCTGGACTTTTCCCTGTGCGCCTGCGACGCGCTGCGCGCCGCCTGCTCGCTGCTGGGCGCGGAAGGCCGCCTGACGGCGGTGAACGTGATGGAGCTGACCGGGCGCCTGCTGGCCAAGGCCGGCACCGCCGGGGACTACGTCGGCACCCAGCGCGGCCTGCTGGAGCGCCTGCTGGCAGATGAGCTGGGCCACGTCAAGGACACCCCCAGCATCGACCTGCAGGTGACCCAGGGCGCGCTGCCCCACGCCCTGGACGAGCGCATCGCCGCCGCCAAGCCGCAGTTCGTCGCCCTCGGCAGCCACAGCCGCAGCATGGTCGCCCAGGCCCTGCTCGGCAGCCAGGCGCTGCACCTGCTGCAGCGGCCGCCGTGCGACGTGCTGATCGTCAAGTAAGGGGAGACAGGGCGCGCACTGCGCCCCGGTGGGAGGTCAGGCGTCCAGCAGGTCGTGCAGTTCGACGAACTGCTGGGTCAGCTTGTGGCTGCGGTCCAGGTGGATCAGCGGCGTGCACACCTGGTGGGACTCACGCATCTTCACCGAACTCATCAGGTTCACCGGCAGCACCGGCAGGCCCTCGGCGACCAGTTCGTCCAGCAACTGCTGGGGCAGCGTGGCGCGGGGCTGGAACTGGTTGACCACGATGCCCTCCACCTCCAGGTCCTCGTTGTGGTCTTCCTTCAGCTCCTCGATCTCGGCCAGCAGGCCGTAGAGGGCATTGCGCGAGAAGCTGTCGCAATCGAAGGGAATCAACACGCGATCCGCCGCGATCAGCGCCGAAACCGTATAGAAATTCAGTGCCGGCGGCGTATCCAGGTAGATGCGGTCGTAGTCCTCGGCCAGCTCGTCCAGCAGTTTGCGCAGCTTGTTGATCTTGTGCTTGGCCTCCAGCTTGGGCTGCAGGTCCGCCAGCTCGGCGGTGGCGGTCACCACGTGGAGGTTGTCGAAGGGCGTCTCGTAGATGTCCACCTTGCCCTTGCGGGTGAAGGGGCTGGAGGCCAGCGTCTGCTTGAAGAAGTCGGCAATGCCGATGGGGATGTCCTCCCCGGTGAGGCCGGTCAGGTAGTGGGTGGAGTTGGCCTGGGCGTCCAGGTCGATCAGCAGGGTGCGATAACCCTCCGCCGCACTCACCGCCGCCAGGTTGCAGGCGATGCTGGACTTGCCCACGCCGCCCTTCTGGTTGAACACCACTCGCCGCATCTCACACCCCCTGTCCCTTGGAATAGACCCCGGATTCTATGCAAAGCCCATGACAAGGGCGAGGGACGTGCAGGACTTTTCCCCACCTGTCAGAAGTTGTGCCTTACATCCGAATTTTGTGTCAGCAATTTGCAGATAGGTCCGTAGGACTGAAATAATGTGGCGCTTTGCTATGGCGTCATCGACCGGGCTTCTGCCGTCAGCGATTGCCAGTCGACATGGACGCCCGACAGGGGCCGAAAAGAGCTCTTTCAGCGTGACTCACTTCAGCATCGAACAATGGCGTGCCTGGGCCCCAGGCCTGGAAACCGTGGACGCCTGGCGTACCTGGTGCGCAGAGCCTTTCCTGCCCGAGCTTGTCGATGCCCAGCCCGATGTCGCCTTCCTCCCGGCCATGCAGCGCCGCCGCCTGTCGCGCCTGGCGCGCATGGCCATGAGCGTCGCCTGGCCCCTGGTGAGCGACGGCGAGCAGGTGCCCATGGTGTTCGCCTCGCGGCACGGGGAAACGCCCCGCACCCTCGCGCTGCTGCAGGACCTGGCGCGCGGCGAGCCGCTCTCGCCCACCCAGTTCAGCCTCTCGGTGCACAACGCGGTCATCGGCCAGTGGTCGATCCTGCGGGGCGACACCAGCGAGATGACCGCCGTGGCCGCCGAAGGCGACGGCCTGGAACACGCCCTGCTGGAAGCGGCCGGCCTGCTGGCCGACGGCGCACCGGCGGTGCTGCTGGTGATCACCGAAGAGAACCCGCCGGACCTCTACCGCCCCCTGGTCGACGACGTGCCGTTCGCCTACGCCCTGGCCCTGCGCCTGGTGCCCGGCCACGACTGGTCGCTGACCC
>NZ_JYFT01000023.1:0-13135 GCF_000931385.1 Pseudomonas sp. FeS53a | reverse complement strand
GGATTCTCCTCTCGATCCGTTCAGACGCGATCATCACTGCACCCGGCCCAACCTTGTGAATGCGAGCTCAAGGCTCTGGATACCGTTCGGGCTGTTCGAGTGAGTGTGGAGGGGCGGAGCACTATCTACGTTGCAGGCTCGCGGCCTAAGGGTGGGCACGGCTTCCTATCCCTCCCCCGATGATCAGTCGGGGACTATGCCCCTGGGGTGGGGCAGTAGTCGAGATACAAGGGTGGGCTTCAGCCCACCAATGGCCACCGTTCGTAGCCCGGGCTTCAGCCCGGGGAGTTCGGGCACAGAACCCGGACTGAAGTCCGGGCTACGGAGGCAGCCTGAACAGCCGTCACGAGCAGCGCTCGCTCCTACACAAACGCGCGGGGCTCAGGGCGTCGGGGTGGGTGCCAGGGCCTGGGGCGTGGCGGCTTCGGCGGTGCGGCTGCGTTCGGCGATGCGCTTGCCCAGGGCGATCATCGGTCGCTCCACGGTGCGGTGGATCAGCTCGGTGGCGCCGAACACCAGCACCAGCATCAACGCCGTGTACTGCGGCCAGAGCGCGTCGGTAATGGCGATGCCTTCGCTGCGGGTGTAGCGGTGCATCAGTTCCAGGGTCAGGAAGAACATCGGGATGTGCACCAGGTACAGGGTGTAGGAGCGCTTGCCCAGGTAGTCCAGCAGCACCTGCAGCGGCTGCGGGAACACCAGCAGGCCGCCCTCGCACGCCGCCATGAACACCAGCGCCAGGGACAGTGCGCAGACCACCGGCACCGCCAGCACGTTGCCGAAGCCGATGGCGGTGACGCTGGCCAGCACCAGCGCCAGCACCGTGGCCAGCAGCGCGCCGGCGTAGCGATGGCGGCCGGCCCGCACGCGCAGGGCGGCGAACCAGGGCTGGGTGCTGGCCAGGTACAGCAGGCAGCCGTAGATCAGCCCGTCGCAACGGGTCTGGGTGAAGAAGAACACCTTCATCGGGTCGGACAGGCTGAAGGGCCGCAGCACCAGGCTCACCAGCAGCAGTGTGCCCAGCAGCGCCAGCACCCGCGCGCGGTTGCTCTTCAGCAGGATCAGGAACAGCGGGTAGAACAGGTAGAACTGCTCCTCCACCGACAGGCTCCAGTACGGCGCCAGCGGCACCCCGCCGGCGATCTTGTTGTCCGGCAGCCAGAAGTTGAACGTGTAGGTGAAGATGCCCAGCGCCGCCTGGGCGTTGTACACCGGCGGGGCGAAGTACTGGCCCTGGTTGAGGAACAGGCTGCAGGCCATCACCAGCGCCACCACCACCCAGGCCACCGGCAGGATGCGGAACACCCGGCGCACGTAGAACGCCTTGATGCAGGCCGCCCGCTGCACGCCGCTGCGCAGCCCGTCCAGTTGCTCCAGCAGGGTGCGCGAGATGATGTAGCCGGAGATGACGAAGAACAGGTCGACCCCGCCCCAGGCATTGCCGAACAGGTCCGCCACCGACTCGGGCCTGGGGTAATGCATGGTGAAGGTCCAGGGGTAGAACACCTGGTACAGGTGGACGTAGAAGGTCAGCAGCACGGCGATGGCGCGCAGCCGGTCGAGTTCGAGGTTCCTCGACGGGCCACCCTCGCCGGCAAGGCCGGCGGCAGGCACTTCGGTCTTCATGTTCATGGGTCTACCCCCGGAGGTGGCTGGCGGTCAGAGCTTGGTGCCACCGTCGACGCTGAGGATGTCGCCGGTGATCCAGCGCGAGGCGTCGGAGGCCAGGAACAGCGCGACATCGGCAATGTCCTCGGGCTGTGCCACGCGCTTCAGGGCCTGGATGCCGAGCACGAAGTCCCGCCCCTCGTCGCTGCGCACGAAGCTGGACATCTCGGTGTCCACCACGCCCGGGGCCAGCCCGTTGACACGGATGCCGCGCCCGCCGAGGGCCTGGGCGAAGTGCAGCACCAGCGTGTCCAGGGCGCCCTTGGTGGCGGCGTAGGCGGGGATCTCGCCCACCGCCGAGCGCGCCCCGAGGGACGACACCATCACCACGCTGCTGCCCTCCCCCATCAGCGGCAGCAGTTGCTGCACGAGGAAGAACGGCGCCCGCACGTTGACCGCGAACAGCCGGTCGAAGTCCTCCACGCGGGTGTCCTCCAGGCGGGCCGTCTGGGCAATGCCGGCGCAGGCCACCAGCACGTCGAGCCGGCGCACCCGCTCGCCCACCTCGGCGGCGAGGATGCGCGGCCCGTCGACGCTGGCCAGGTCCGCCACCAGCACGTCGGCGCGGCCGCCCCGGTCGCGGATCTCGGCGGCCACGGCGCGGGCCTCCTCCACGCCCCGGTTGCAGTGCACCAGCACATGGGCGCCGGCGGCCCCCAGGGCCAGGGCGGTGGCCTTGCCGATGCCACGGGAGGCCCCGGTGACCAGGGCGTTCTTGGAAAGCAGGGAATGCTGCATGGTGGATCTCCTGGGTTCAGTTCAGGGAGCGGCGCTCCGCTGGATGGGGTGAGGGTTCAGGCGGTTTCAGCGAGGCGCTGGCCAAGGCGCTGCTCGGCCACCAGCACCCGCGCCGCCAGTTGCGCCACGGTGAGCACCGAGGCGTGGATGTTCACCGCCGGCATTTCGGGGATCACCGAAGCGTCCACCACCCGCAGGCCGGACAGGCCCCAGACCCGGAAGCGCCCGTCCACCACGCTACTGCGCGGGTCGCGCCCAGCGCTGCAGGTGCCGGTGTAGTGCAGGCCGGGCCCGCCGTTGCGGGCGATGAAGGCGAGCTTCTGTGCCGGGGTGTCCAGCGGGTCGCTGGGGTAGAGCCCTCCGAAGTAGTCGGTGACCCCGGCGCCGAGGGCCAGGCCACGGTCCAGTGCGGCGAGCATGATGTCGCGGTCGATGGCCTCGCCCAGGTAGTTGGGGTCGATCAGCAGGGACTGGCGCGGGTCGGTCCCGGCCAGGCGCACCCGCCCCCGGCTACGCGGCTTGGCCAGGAAGGGGATGACGGTGTAGGAGCTGCCGCTGGGCAAGGGCACCGGGCCGAAGGGGTACTGCATGCCGGCCACCTGGATGTCCGGCGCCTGCTGGCCACTGCCGTGGTGGTAGTAGCTCATGGTCGCCACGCCGTTGGAGACCTGCGGGGGAATGGCCAGGCGCGAACGGTACTGCAGGCTGAGCAGCAGGTGGTCCTGCAGGTTCTGCCCCACGGCCGGCAGGTGCAGCCGCACCGGGATGCCCTGCTCGCGTAGGGCCTGCTGCGGGCCGATGCCGGAGAGCATGAGCAGCTTGGGCGACTCGCAGGTGCCGGCGCAGAGGATCGTTTCGCGGCGCGCGCGGATCGACACCAGGCGGTTGTCCACCAGCACCCGCACGCCCTCGCAGTGCGAGCCCCGGAGGATCAGGTTGGTGATCAGCGCCTCGCTCAGCACGCTGAGGTTGGGCCGGGCCAGCGCCGGCACCAGGAAGGCCTGGGCCGGCCCCACCCGGTAGCCGTCGGCGGTGGCGTTGACCTCGGTGATGCCGGCGCCTTCCAGCGGCAGCCCGTCGTTGAGGGTCTGCACGCCGAGCCCGGTGGTGCTGCTGGCCGCCAGGTAGGCGGCGGTCAGCGGGTGCTCCCCGGCGAAGCGCCCGAGGCGGATGCGCGGTGCGCCCTGGCCGGCGGGGCTGCCCACGGGCTGCGCCATGTCCAGGTAGGCCCGGTGCAGCGCCTCCACCGTCCAGGGGGCACCGACCAGCTGCTGCCAGCGCTGCAGGTCGCGGGGGTCGCCGCGCAACCAGATCATCGCGTTGATGCTGCCGGAACCGCCGACGACGCGCCCGGCCGCCAGGCTCTGGGCGCGCTGGTCCAGCTGCGGCTGCGGGGTGCTGGTGCGGGCCCAGTCGGTGTCGCTGCCGAGGTTCTGCAGCCAAAGCGCAACTTCGCGCACCTTGGGTTGGTCGATGCGGTGGCTGCCTGCCTCCAGCAGCAGCACCGAGGCGCCGGTGGCGGAGAGCCGGTCGGCCAGCAGGCAACCGGCGGACCCGGCGCCGACGATGATGTAGTCGTAGTCCCGGCGGTGGCTGGGGCGGCCTGGGTCAGCGGCGGCCAGGGCGGCAGCGGGCAGCAGCCCCATGCCGGCGGCACCGGCCCCCAGGGCCAGTAGGCGGGTAAGGAAGTCCCGCCGCCCGGAGGCGCCGAAACCGGCCGTCGCTTCGCCCTCGCCCGCAACGCCGGGCATGTCGTTGTGCGTCTTCATGTCGATGCGGATTCCATTCGCGGTGGGGACGGGCGCCGCGATGGCGGCGCCCGGGTCGGCCGAGGCCTCAGGTGCGGGTGATGGTCACGCCGCCTTCCACGAACAGCGTGGTGCCGGTGACGAAGCTGGAGGCATCGGAGGCAAGGTACAGCGCCGATTGGGCGATCTCCTCCGGGCGGGCCATGCGCTTGAGGGCGTGGATGCTCTCGACGAAGGCCTTCTGCTCCGCCGTGGAGGCGGCGGCGCGGCCCATCTCGGTGTCGGTGCCGCCGGGCAGCAGCACGTTGACCCGCAGCCCCTGGGCGCCGTATTCGGCGGCCAGGGTGCGGGTCAGGCCCACCAGGCCGGCCTTGCTGGCGGCGTAGGCGGCCATGCCGGGGAAGCCGACGCTGTGGCCGACGAAGGAGGAGGTGAAGATCAGCGAGCTGCCGGGACGCTTGAGCAGTTCGGGGATCTGGTGGCGGGCGCTGAGGAAGGCGCTGGTGAGGTTGGTGTCGAGGGTGTCGTGCCAGCCCTCCAGGCTGATGTCGGTCACACTGCCCAGGGCGCCCATGCTGCCGGCGTTGTTGAAGGCGATGTCCAGGCCGCCGAACTGGCCCACGGCCAGGGCCACGGCCTCGCGGGCGCAGGCTTCCTCCTTGACGTCGCCCACCAGGGCCAGGGCCTTGCCGCCCAGGGCGTGGATCTCGCCCAGCAGGCGGTCCAGGCAGTCGGCACGGCGGGCCACGGCCACCACCTTGGCGCCTTGGGCCGCGAAGAGCTTGGCGGTTTCATAGCCGATGCCGGAGCTGGCACCGGTGACGATCGCGGTCTTGTTCGCCAGAGTTTTCATGCGTTCACCTTTTCTTCCATGTCGTGTTGAGGGATCAGTCCCGTTTGCCGGACTCGAAGAGCCGGATCAGTCCGTCCAGGTTCTTGCCGAAGGGCGGCTCGCCCTCCTCCACCGTCTCGGCGTACTGCCAGAAGTCGGTGCTGAACATCATTCCGTAGTCGCGTGCTTCGCTGACGGCCTTGAGCTGGACGATGGGGTTGTTGCGGGCACCGCGCACGCCGGGGAGGATCGGCCGGGCGATGGATTCGAAGTAGTCCTTGAGGGTCACTTCGGGGGTGTCGGGGGTCCACACCAGCCACATCATCACGGTCTTGTCGGTGATGTTGACGAAGCCGTGGATGTGGTTGCGCCGGCCGAACACCATGGCGCCCTTCTTCATCGGGATCATGCGGATGGTGTCGCGCCCGGACACGTCCGGCGGGTTGTCCAGGTCGGTGTAGGTGCGGGTGCCCATGAACATCACCACGCCGCCGTCGGGGGCGTAGAACCACTCGTCGGTGCGGGTGTGCACATGCAGCGGCGGGCCGGAGCCCGGGGGGATCTCCACCTTGGCCATGAGGTAGCGGCCACGGGTGGTCTCGCCGGTCTTCACGAAGCGGATGGAGGCCCCTTCGGGCTCGCCGTTGACCACCTGCGGGTTGGGGTCGTCCTCGATCAGGGCGAAGGCCGCCGCGTTCTCCTGGGCGTCGTCCGCGTACTCGGATTCCAGCCCGCTCGCCTCAAGGGCCGGTTCCCGGATTCGTTCACTTGCCAATGCACTCATGTCGCCTCCTTGATGCCATCAGGTTGTCGATCAGCCCACTGCACTGAATACGCAGCCCAGCACCGGGCCGGGGGCCTGGATGCCCGCCACGCCCTGCCCGACGAGGCGGTCCAGCAACGCGCCGGCATCCTCCGGCAGGGCGTCGCCGCGCCAGCCGATGTGCTGGTCGGGCCGGACCAGCAGCAGCTGCACTGCGTAGAAGGTGAAGGCGGTGGCCGGCAGGTCGACCACCTCCAGGGGAATGCCACGGGCCCGCGCCGCCTCCACCAGGCGCGTGGCCTCGGGGGCCTGCGGGCCGTTGCGCAAGAGGGTGAAGCCGACGCCCAGCCGGTCGAACACCGAGCACCGGCCGGTGCTGCCGTCGGCGATCCACAGGTGCGGCAGGCGCCCGCCCGGCAAGGTGCTGGGACGGTAGAGCAGCGGGTCGTCCTCGGGGGGCGTGCCGTCGTCCGGCCAGAGGATCGGCGAGCCGTCGTAGCGGGCGCCCAGCTCGACGCCGAGGGAGGCGAACTGCCCACGGAACTGCTGCAGCGCCTCGCCCAGGCGCGCCCGCGCCTGCTGGCCGGCGGGCCCCGGGTCCTCGACCTCGGCGGGCACGTCCACCTGGCCGACGCGCTGGGTGAGGCGGCGGGCGGCGTGGGTGTTGCGCAGGGTGACCGGGCGGCGCTCCAGCTCGTAGGTGGCCAGGAGCCCGTCGCCGGCCCAGCCCTGCACGGCGGCGGCGAGCTTCCAGGCGAGGTTGGCGGCGCCGTCGATGCCGGTGTTCATGCCGAAGCCGCCGGTGGGCGAGAACAGGTGGGTGGCGTCGCCGGCCAGCAGCACCCGGCGGTCGGCGAAGCGCTCGGCCACCAGGGCCAGGCCGCCGTGCCAGACGGCATGGGCCAGCACACTGACCTCGACGGGCTCGCCGATGCCCCGCTGGATGGCGCGGATCACCGCGTCGTCCTGGGGCATCTCGTCGTGGCTGCGGGCCTGGGTCATGAGCAGGAACTCGTCGGCGCCGTCCAGGCTGATCAGCAGCATGCGCCCTTCCGGGGCGACGACGTTGTACATCCAGGCCTTGCGGTCCGGCAGCAGGCGCCGGTGCAGGTCGGGGATGCGCACGTGGCTGGAGAACATGCGCCCGCTGAGGAAGCCGCCGGTGCTGCCGTCCGGGCCGATGTAGCCGATGCCCAAGCGACGGCGGACGAAGCTGTGGCCGCCGTCGCAGCCCACCAGGTAGTCGGCGCGCCAGTGCTCGTCGGCAGCCTGCCCGGCGCTATCGACGGCATGCAGGCTGACGCCGTCGGCGTCCTGCTGGAAGTCGTCGACCCGCCAGCCGAAACGCAGCTGGATGCCGGGGCGGGTGCGCAGGTGGTCCAGCAGGAAGCGCTCGACGTACATCTGGTTGGCCCGCAGCAGGGGCTCGGGCACCTGGTCTGTGTCCGGCGCCTGGCGGGCCGCCTGCAGGCGCTCGCGCTCGGCGGGCATGTCCAGGCGCGCCAGCTCCCAGCCGTTGAGGCGGGTGAAGTAGGCGACGTCCCGGGGGTGGTCGGCGGGCAGGCCGAGCCGGCGGATGCCGTCGGACAACCCGAGCCGCCGGTAGTGCTCCATGGTGCGGGCGTTGTGGGTGTTGCCCTTGGGGTGCCAGCGGGTGGTGCGCTCGCTGTTGAACAGCACCACCGGCACGCCGTGACGGTCCAGGAACAGGGCGAGCATCATCCCCACCGGGCCGCCACCGACGATGGCCACCGGGGCCTTGAGGGTGTCGTGCATGGCGATCGCTCCCGTGGGCTCAGGCCCCGGCCGGTGCGTGGGCACCCGGCAGGAGCTGGAGGATGTCGTAGCGCGGCGCGCCGTCGCCCTGGCCGCTGACCGAGGCGATCACCCGCGAGGCGTAGCCGTGCTCGCGCAGCAGGGCCTCCAGGGCCTGGCCGTCGCCCTGGCTGCTGAAGCCCATCAGCAGCATGCCGCCGAGGGCGAGGTGGCGCGGGGCTTCGTCGAGGAAGCGCCGGTGCGCGGCGTACCCCGGGTCGCAGAAGGCCAGCATGATGGCGGCGTCGAACACGTGGTCGGCTTCGACGAAGACGAAGTTGGAGTTCCAGAAGATGACGTCGAAGCGCTCGCCCTCCTCCAGCACGTCGAACAGGTCCCCCTGGCGGATGGACATGCGCGCGGCGACGCCATGCCGGTTGGCGTTGGCGCGGGTGTTGGCGACGGCATCGGCGCTGATGTCGCTGGCCACCACCACGGCGCAGCCTTCGAGGGCAGCGGTGACGGCGGTGACGCCGGCCCCGCAGCCGATCTCCAGGAAGCGCCCGCCCCGGGGATAGGGCAGGTGGCGGGTGAAGATGCCGGTGGACTGGAAGTGGGTGGGCGGGAATACGCCGTCCTGGACGACGAAGCGGCGCCCCATGCATTCGTATTCGTCCTGCTGGTCGGCCTGGGCGGCGGCGAGCCGCTGGCGCACCGAGGCGAGGGCGTCGGGTTGGAAGGTGGCCTGGGTCATGGTTCGGTCCTTGTTCGTGGGCGCGCTCAGCGCTCGGTTCCGGTGGAAGCCAGCGGGCGTTCGGATTCCCCGGCCTGGCGCTGCAGGTGCAGCAGGGCCTGTTCGTGCTGGCCGGCCAGCAGGGTCTCGGCCAGGCCGCGCAGGCGGCGCTTGAGGACCTTGCCGGTGGCGCCGACGGGGAGGAACGCGAGGTCGCTGGCCACGGCCACGGCCAGCTCGCCGCKCGCCAGGGTCACGCCCCGGCGCGCGGCGGCCTGGTGCAGGGCGGGCAGGACGCGGGCGGCCAGGGTGGCGGCCTGGTCCAGCGCCTGCCGTTCGGGCAGGACGATGGCGAGCACACGGGTGCCCTCGGCATGTGCGGGGTCGACGCCGACCACGGTGACGTCGCAGACGCCTTCCACCTGCTGTGCGGCCTCTTCCAGCTGCAGGGTGTAGAGGGCACCGCCGGTGGCCTCGATGACGTCCACGGCGCGGTCGATCTGGAAGAACTCGCCGTCGCGGCAGTAGGCGACGTCGCCGGTGAGGAAGTAGCCGCCGCGCCAGGCTTCGACGGTCTTCTGCGGCTGCTTCCAGTAGCCGGAGGTGACGGTGGGCGAGCGCACGGCCAGCAGGCCGACTTCGCCGGGCTTCACCTCTTCGCCGCTGCGGGGGTCGAGGACCTTGGCCACGGCGATGTCCACCGGGCGACCGATGGAGCGCTGGTCGGCCAGGGATTCGCGGGTGGATTCGCTGCGGAACAGGGCCATGCCCAGTTCGGAGCTGCCGAAGGCGTCGATGAAGCGCGACTGCGGGGCGCCGTCGAGGATGGCGCGGACGTGGCTCTGGTGGGAGGCGTCGCCCATGGCGAACCAGCGGCGCACGCCGGGGAATTCGCCGGGGTGGATGCCGCCGTCCACCAGCAGCACGTAGCTGCGCGGGAAGGCGACCACGGTGGTGGGCTGGAAGTAGCGGATGGCTTCGCGCAGGGCCTGGCCGTCCTGGGTGCCCAGCACGTAGGTGGGGATGCCGTGGAGGATGGCCGTCTCCAGGTGGCTGATGGCCGCCGAGTGGGACTGCGGCAGGGCGGTCAGCAGGCGCTCGTCGGGGCCTTCGGCGAAGCGGCCGATACGGGCGCGCTTGCCCATGAAGAACTGCCGGTGCTCGAAGCGCACGGCCTTGGGCAGGCCGGTGGTGCCGGAGGTGTGGCTGAGCATGACCAGGGTCGAGTCCTCGGGCTCCAGCGGCCACCAGGCGGGCAGCTGCGGGTCCGGGTCGAGGCGCGACAGGCTGACGTCGAGCACGGCCTGGGGCGCCTGGTTGCGCCACTGGCGGACGAAGGCGCTGGTGGCCAGGGTGGCGCTGTCGGTGACCAGGCGCTCGAAGCCGTTCTCGGCCATGTAGGCGAGGCCGAACTCGGCGGGCATGGCCGGGTTCATCAGGGAGATGGCGGCGCCGAGGCTGGTGAGGGCGAGGTAGTGGAGCATGGGCATGAGCCCGTCCTCGACGCTGACGGCCACTACGTCACCGGGCTTGACGCCCTGTTGCAGGTACCAGTCGGCCAGGGCCATGCGGTGGCGCTGCAGGTCGTTGAGGCCGAGGGCGCTGACCGGGGCGCCCTGCAGGAGGTGCAGCGGCCGGTCGAGGAACAGGAACGGCTGGTCGGCGGTGGTGCTCAGGGCCAGGCAGCGGTCGAGGAAGTTGGCGCTGCCGAGGCTGGCGTCGGCGCGCAGGGCCTGGAGGGCGTCGGGGCTGGTGAGGGTGCCCTGGGCCTGGCCGGTGCCGCTGCCCTGCCCGACCAGCTCGGCGAGCATGTTCATGCGCAGGTGGACCATTTCTTCGCCGATGGCGATGACCCGGCTGCGCAGGTAGGGCCGCTCGCCGAGCATGCGGTCGATGATGTCGCGCATGACGATGGCGTGCTGCTCGTCTTCTTCGATGTGCAGGACGAAGAAGTGCTCGGCCTCGGCCGGGGCGTTGTGGCTGCGCAGGGCGTCGAGCACCGGGCCGTAGATCAGCGGGACGATGGCTTCGGCGCCGAGGCAGAGTGCGGCCAGGCCGTCCAGCGGGTCGCTGCTGCGGCAGTGGCGGAACATCGCGTCGATGAGCTGGCGGGTGCCGTCCAGCAGCGGGCGGCTGCGCGGGACAGCGGCCATCAGGTCCATGGAGCGGCGGTACAGCTCGGCGTGGGAGATGTCGACGCTGTCGCCGCCGGAGAGCTCTTCGGTGAGGTTGTGGGACAGGGCCTTGAACTCGCCCTGGTCGGCCAGGCTGCCCATGAGGGCGCACAGGTAGCGGGTGAAGTACTGGGAGTAATAGTGGTGCTGGATGAGGAAGTGGCGCAGCTGGTCGAGGCTGACCGCGCCGTTGCGGCAGGCCACGAGGAAGGGGTTGGCCCTGAGCTGGCCGAGCAGGCCCTCGGGGAAGAGGTCCGTCCAGAGGGGGGACAGCACGTAGTCGTTGCGGCCGTCGGCGCGCATGTCGAGGTGTTCCATTGACCTTCTCCTGGACGGCCGCAGGGCGGCCGTCGGTTGAGTTCCATTCACACGGCGCGGCTGAGGTATTCCGTTTCGCCCCGGATGCAGTCCGCCAGGCGGCGCAGCAGGTCGAGGGGGCGGGGGTGCTGGAAGACGTTGCGGCCGACGCAGAGCCCGGCGGCGCCACTGGCGAGCATGGCGCGGGTCATGGCCAGCAGCCGTTCGTCCTCGGTGCGCTCGCCGCCGGCGAAGAAGATGCGGATGTCGCGGCAGTGGGTCTCCACCAGTTCGGTGCACTCGACGCTGGTTTCCGGCAGGGCCAGCTTGACGGCGTCGGAGCCGAGTTCGGCGACCACCCGCACCAGGTGGCTGAGGCGCCGCTGGCGCTCCTGGGCGGTGAGCCCGCGCACCTTGTCGTAGAGCATGGTGAGGATGGGCAGGCCGGCGGCGTGGGCGGCGTCGGTCATGGCGCCGAGCTGGGCGACGTTGTGCTGGAAGTTGTCCTCGGTGAAGTTGACCTGCAGGGACACCGCGTCCGCCCCCAGCTCCAGCGCGGCGTCGACGCTGGCGACAGGGATCTTGGTGTCGGGCTCGGGGGCGATGCTGGCCATGCCGTTGAGGTGGAGGATGATGCCGGTGGCCGGGTGCAGCATGTCCCGCAGGATGAGCCGCTCGATCAGGCCCTTGTGGGCAATGATGGCGCTGATGTGGTCGCTGCCGATCCACTTCTCGAAGTCGGCGGTCTGGGTCATGCCGGCAATCGGTCCGAGGGTCAGGCCGTGGTCGATGGGGACGATCAGGCCGCGGCGCGAGGCCGGGAACAACAGCCGCCGTTCTCGGAGAACTCTGCTGATGTAGCTCATGGCGCCCTCTATTTCTCGATGATCGATTCGTTGATCTTGATGCCGACGTGGCGCCCGGGCTCGGTGACGTAGCCGAGGACCTTGTCGCCGGGCTTGAGCTCGGAAATGTTCAGGGGCTTGGCGGCGTCGGAGAAGATGCGCACGTGCCAGTCGTCCTGCATGAGGACGTTGACTCGCTCCTTGCCGGGGAACTCCACTTCGATCAGGCGCAGCGGGCGCTGCTCGATCTTCATGCGGCCGACGGCGGCGCGGCGCACGCGGCCCTTGGAGTTGACGATCATGATCGGCGAGCCGGCCTTCAGCTCGCTCATGTAGTCGGTGCGGTTGTCGGTGTTGAACACGTAGGAGTGCACGGCGCCGGCGTTGACGCGGAACGGCCGCAGTTCCATGTAGGGCAGGAAGTAGACCTCGGGGCAGCAGAGCACGCCGCCCTGGGAGGTGCTGCCGACCAGCATGCCTTCGTCGGGCTCGAACAGGGTGGCGGCGTCGATGCAGGCGCGGTAACCCATGCCGACGGGGCGGCTGTCGATGACGGTGCCGACCTGGATGTTGAGGTTGGCGTAGCTCTGCGCCTGGGACATGCGGGCGAGGAATTCGCTCATCACGCTGTGGTCGCGCGGGGAGAAGATCACCCCTTCGGCGCCGTATTCCATCACGCCGTAGGAGACGATGGCGTCGTCGACGTCGGTGGGCGCCTTGATCTCCTTCATCAGCACGGTGGAGGTGGGCTGCAACGAGGCGATCACCAGCTCCAGGGGGATGTTGGTGGGGTCGCGGAAGAGGATCCACAGGTAGTTGAAGCGCAGTCCCTGGTCGATGGCGCCGAGCAGGCTGTCGCGGTCGTCCACGTAGCTGGTGAAGCAGGTGAGCAGGCCGTCCTGGCCCAGTTCGGCCAGGGCTTCGGCGTCATTCAGGGCGACGGAGCGGTTGCGGGCGGCGGCGCCCTTCTTGAAGGCTTCGAAGTCCGCGCCCTCGCGGAAGGCCTTGAGCTCGGCGGCGTTGCGCAGCCGCAGCACCACGTGCATGCGCGCCGGTACGGCGGGGAGCAGTTCGGCGAGGTTGTCCATATAGAGGACGATGCCGGTGTAGAGCGAGTTGATGACGCGGACGAAGATGCCGTCGTCGGGGCGCTTGCTGGCCAGCTGGGCGCTGTCGAACCAGACCAGCTGGCTGTCGTTGGCGGTGCGCTTGGATTCACCGGCCTTGCGGATGTTGGCGAGCCTGACCGAGCTCCGCCTGGAAATGGTTTCTGGCGTTTCGAAGTCCTGCGGGACAGCTACTTCCTTGGCGATCTGGACGTCCTTGCCCTTCACCCCGGCGCTTGTGTTGCTCATGTTCCCTCTCCTGGCTGCGTGCCCTTGGTGAAACGTGGTCATGTAGAGGGCATCCGGATACCCGCTTGCGTACTGCTCTACATTCGCAACCTCTACGGGGATCCCTATCCCGTCGGGCCGCCCAGCCTTCTCCTTCGGCCAGCCGCGGGGCGGCCGAAGGAGAAGGCTGGGCGGCCCGACGGGATAGGGATCCCCGTAGAGGTTGCGAATGTAGAGCAGTACGCAAG
>NZ_JYFT01000044.1:0-13136 GCF_000931385.1 Pseudomonas sp. FeS53a | reverse complement strand
TCGAACGGATGGAGCGCAACCGTCTGGAAGTGGCCGATGCCAGCGTGCAGGCCTCGATCCAGTCGGTTCTGGAACATGTCGGCCAGGAGATCGAAGAAACCCTCAAGGCCATCGACGACCACATCGACAACGACCCGGACCTGCGAGGCAAGCGCGACCTGCTGACCAGCATCGACGGAGTCGCCGACAAGACCGCCGCCCTGCTCCTGGCGGAGCTGGGCGACCCGCTGCGCTTTGCCAACAGCCGCGCCATCACCGCCTTTGCCGGGCTCAATCCACGGCTGCGGGAGTCCGGGAGCTACCGGGGGCAGACACGCATCTCCAAGATGGGCTCATCGCGCCTGAGGGCCGGGCTGTACATGCCTGCGATCAGCGCCCTGACCTACAACGAAGCGATCAGAGCCATGGGCGAACGGCTAAGGGAGCGGGGCAAGACCGGCAAGCAGATCGTCTGCGCAGCGATGCGCAAGCTGCTGAACATCGCCTATGGCGTCTTGAAATCGGGCCAGCCGTTTGATGCCAAACTGGCCCTTGCGCACTAGAAATCAAGACGGTATCTACGAACGGTGGCTCGGGGATCGATGCGGTTCGCCGAGCTCACCGCATCCTACGAACGGCACTCGGCACGGTCATGACGGTGGATCGGTGATCGCGATCCCCTACGAAGCGGGGCATGGCGGCAAACGTAGGATGGGCTGAGCTGTGCGAAGCCCATCATTGCCCAGGCGCCGGGTTCGATGCGGAGCGCCGTAGCCCGGGCTTCAGCCCGGGAAGCGCCGGGGAACCGGGATCAGCCGAAGAACCAGTAGCACACGCCGATGGAGGCCAGCACCCCAGCGAAGTCCGCCAGCAGGGCGCAGCCCACGGCGTGGCGGGCGCGCTGGATGCCGACGGCGCCGAAGTACACGGCGAGCACGTAGAAGGTGGTCTCGGTGCTGCCCTGTACGGTGGCGGCGACCAGGGCGGGGAAGCTGTCCACCCCCTGGCTCTGCATGGTCTCGATGAGCATGGCCCGCGCGGCGCTGCCGGAGAACGGCTTGACCAGCGCGGTGGGCAGGGCGTCGACGAAGCGGGTGTCCCAGCCGGCCCATTCCACCAGGCTGCGGATGCCGTCCAGGCCGAACTCCAGGGCGCCCGAGGCGCGCAGCACGCCGACGGCGCAGAGCATCGCCACCAGGTAGGGCAACAGGCCCTTGGCCACGTCGAAGCCTTCCTTGGCGCCGTCCACGAAGGCTTCGTAGACCGGCACCTTTTTCAAGGCCCCGGCGAGCAGGAAGACCAGGATCAGCCCGAACAGCACCAGGTTGCCCAACAGCGAGGACAGCGCCGCCAGGGCGGTGGCGGAGAGCCCGGCGAGCACCGCCATGAAGGCGCCCAGCAGCAGCGCGCCGGGCACCAGGTAGGCCAGCACCACCGGGTCCCACAGGCGTAGGCGCTGCATCACGGCAACGCTCAGCAAGCCCACCAGGGACGAGGCGGTGGTGGCCAGCAGGATGGGCAGGAACACCAGGGTCGGGTCGCTGGCGCCCTGCTGGGCGCGGTACATGAAGATCGTCACCGGCAGCAGGGTCAGGGACGAGGCGTTGAGCACCAGGAACAGGATCTGCGCGTTGCTCGCCACGGTGGCGCTGGGGTTGAGTTCCTGCAGGGCCTTCATGGCCTTGAGGCCGATGGGGGTGGCGGCGTTGTCCAGGCCCAGGCCGTTGGCGGCGAAGTTGAGGGTGATCAGCCCCAGCGCCGGGTGCCCGGCCGGCACCTCGGGCATCAGCCGGCGGAACAGCGGCCCCAGCAGCCAGGCCAGGCGTTCCACCAGCCCGGCGCGCTCGGCGATGCGCAGGAAGCCGAGCCAGAGGGTGAGGGTACCGAACAGCAGCACCATGACCTCCACCGAGAGCTTGGCCATGGCGAACAGGCTCTCCACCATGGCCGCCCAGACGCCGGGATCGCCGCCGATCCAGCGTGCCGCTGCGGCGGTTGCCGCCACCAGGAAGAAGCCGAGCCAGAGGCCGTTGAGCATGGGGAATGTCCCTCGAATCCGATGGGGGCGGATGATAGCGGCGGGCATCGGGGCGGCGCCAGGACGACCGCCGGGCGGGCGGATGGGCGCGTGCGGCCCGGGGGTCTAGGCTCCATGGGGTTTCCCAACCCGATGAGGACAGGCGGATGAAGAAGATCCTGGTGCTGTATTACTCCATGTATGGCCACATCGAGCGCCTCGCCGAGGCGGTGGCCGAAGGGGCCCGCAGCGTGCCCGGTGTGGAGGTGACCCTGAAGCGGGTGGCCGAGACCATGCCGGAAGACATCGCACGCAAGGCCGGGGCGAAGCTGGAC
Source organism: Pseudomonas sp. FeS53a (assembly GCF_000931385.1). Classification (NCBI taxonomy): domain Bacteria; kingdom Pseudomonadati; phylum Pseudomonadota; class Gammaproteobacteria; order Pseudomonadales; family Pseudomonadaceae; genus Pseudomonas; species Pseudomonas sp. FeS53a. The sequence goes on along the minus strand of NZ_JYFT01000044.1, from coordinate 10,805 downwards.
CAGGCCGCGCCGGTGGCCTCGCCCCAGGAGCTGGCGGACTACGACGCCATCCTGTTCGGCACGCCGACGCGCTTCGGCAACATGGCCGGGCAGATGCGCACCTTCCTCGACCAGACCGGCGGCCTGTGGGCCAAGGGCGCGCTGGTGGGCAAGCTGGGCAGCGTGTTCACCTCCACCGGCACCGGGGGCGGCTCGGAGACCACCATCACCTCGTTCTGGCACACCCTGGCGCACCACGGGATGCTGATCAGCGGGCTGCCCTACGCGGCCCCGGAGCTGACCGACATCAGCGAGGTGCGCGGCGGCTCGCCCTACGGGGCGGCGACCATCGCCGGGGCGGACGGCTCGCGCACGCCGAGTGCCAAGGAGCTGGCCCTGGCGCGCTTCCAGGGCGCCCATGTGGCGAAGCTGGCGGCGCGCATGAGCTGACCCCGGAATGAGCCGCGCCGGGCGTCCCGTGTGGAACGCCCGGCGTCGGTTTCGCCTGACCCGGCCCGCCTGTGCGGAGGTACCCCCTGTACCCCTAGGTCATGCCGCTCCTGTCGACGCGGAACAACCCGGCCCCCTGGTCATGTGGCCCCGCCTGCGGGGCCTGTGGTCTGAATGCTCAGTACCAGTTCGGATCACGCCGGAGCTCGGCGTCGAGGATCGCCTTCTGGGCCTCGTCCGGCTCGCCCAGCCAGCGCAGGCTGGCGTGGCGGCTGGGCGATTTGTCCGCCGGCAGGCCCGGCGGGACCTGCACCAGCAGGGCGTAGGCGTCCTCCTTGTCCCAGCTGAAGGCCACCAGCAGCTTCTGGTGGGCGCAGTCGGCGCTGTCGCACAGCTGGCCCACCAGGTACTTGTCGCCATCCTCGTTGACCGCCTGCATGGGCGTGGCGGTGCCGCTGAGGTTCATCACCCATTCGGGCAGGCGGCTTTCGTCCTCCACCAGGTCCTGCCACGTCTCGCGGTACTGCGGGTCGGTGCCCAGCAGTTCGTTGAGGCGGTACTCGGCGTCGGTGTCGGCGGCCAGCGCCGTGCTGCCGGCGAGGCCGAGCAGCAGGGCGGCGCAGAGTGGGCGCAGCATGCGCATCGGGCCTCCCTAGCCGCGGCGGCGGCCGAAGATGAACGAGACGATGAACAGCACCAGGAACAGCACGAAGAGGATCTTCGCGATGCCTGCGGCGGTGCCGGCGATACCGCCGAAGCCCAGGACAGCGGCGACGATGGCGATGACGAGGAAGGTAAGGGCCCAACTGAGCATGGTGAGTTCTCCTGCGTGGTAGGTAGGTTCAGCGCGCCAGGCCGAGGCCGAGGTCGCGCTGTGCACCGAACGAGGCGGAGGCTTCGTCCTGGGGCGTGTGGGGATCCGGGGTGTCGAGGTCGAGGTCGCTGAGGTAATGGCTTTCCAGCAGCGCGTTGCCCATCGCCAGGGCGCTGGCCAGGGCCAGCAGGCTGAGGGTGAGCAGGGCGGCGAATACGAGGGCCAGGGTCCACATGGTCGTGCTCCTTGGGGTCAGAACACCCAGCGCGGTTGCTGCGTCGGTTCGAGGAAGCGCTGTTGCGCCACGGTGTGCAGGTCGTCCGCCGGCGCGGTGGCCGGGCGCTGGTCCGCCGCCGGCGTGGGCACCACTTCGATGTGGGCGGGCAATGCGGGCAGGTGTTCGCGGGCCTTGAGGGCGCTGCGCAGCTGGTGTTCCACCAGCATCAGCAGGAACACCGCGAAGGCGACCAGCAGGCCTTTGCCGATGAGCGCGAGACGGGGTTGTGGACGGTTCATGCCGGTTCTCCTCCCTGCACAGGTGGCGGACGGGGCCGCCTCAGGCCATGGACTGCTTGAGGCTGCGCATGCGGTCGTGGCAGGCGCGGACCTTGGGCATTTCCACCGCGATCAGCTCGCGGACCTTGGGCTCGGCGGTCTCCAGGGCATCCTCGAAGGCGTGCAGGATGCGGTCCTCGGCCTGCTCCAGCTGGCCGACGTAGGCGGCGTACTCGTCCTTGGCCAGGGCGGCGCGGGTGTCGGCATAGACCTGGCGCAGGGTGCCCATGAGGGTGCCGCCGGTGGAGGGCGTCTCGTGGTTGGCGGCGACGCGCACGGTGAGCGCCTGGATGACCTCGGTCTTGGCGCTGGCCATCTCGCGGAACAGGCTCTGCAGGTTGGGGTCGCGGACTTCTTCGATGGCGTGCTGGTAGAAGCGCTCGCCGTCGCGGGTGATCTCGATCAGTTCATTCAGTTGTGCGGTGGTGCTGGTCATCTTCCGTTCTCCTGGTCCGAGCGATTCCGGACGCTCTCGGCAGGAGATTTCGCAAGCGTTGTGCCAGGTTTTGAAAAAGTCGTTTTTCCTTTTAAAACAGTCAGTTAGCCTCGCTCCGAAAATACCGCCTGCATGCAGGCTGCAATCCGTGTAAGAAATCATCTTGCAACTTGCACGATCTTTCCTGGACTAAGCACCAGACGGCCACCTAGGCCCCCTACGCGTCCCGCCCCGATGGCGGGGTACGCGCCCTCGAACAACGACACGACACAGCGGAGCAAGAACATGGCATCGGCAACGGAAACCCGCGGACGCATCCTGCTGGTGGATGACGAATCGGCGATCCTGCGCACCTTCCGGTACTGCCTGGAGGACGAGGGCTACAGCGTGGCCACCGCCAGCAGCGCGGCGCAGGCGGAGGCGATCCTGCAGCGGCAGGTGTTCGACCTGTGCTTCCTCGACCTGCGCCTGGGCGAGGACAACGGCCTGGACGTGCTGGCACAGATGCGCGTGCAGGCGCCGTGGATGCGGGTGGTGATCGTCACCGCGCATTCGGCGGTGGACACGGCGGTGGACGCCATGCAGGCCGGCGCGGCGGATTACCTGGTCAAGCCCTGCAGCCCTGACCAGCTGCGCCTGTCGGCGGCCAAGCAGCTGGAAGTGCGCCAGCTGACCGCGCGCCTGGAAGCCCTGGAGGGCGAGGTGCGCAAGCCCGGTGACGGCCTGGACTCCCAGAGCCCGGCGATGATGGCGGTGCTGGAAACGGCCCGGCAGGTGGCCAACACCGACGCCAACATCCTCATCCTCGGCGAGTCGGGCACCGGCAAGGGCGAGCTGGCCCGCGCCATCCACGGCTGGAGCAAGCGGGCGAAGAAGGCCTGCGTGACCATCAACTGCCCGTCGCTGTCGGCGGAGCTGATGGAGAGCGAGCTGTTCGGCCACACCCGTGGCGCCTTCACCGGGGCCAGCGAGAGCACCCTGGGTCGGGTCAGCCAGGCCGACGGCGGCACGCTTTTCCTCGACGAGATCGGCGACTTTCCCCTCACGTTGCAGCCCAAGTTGTTGCGCTTCATCCAGGACAAGGAATACGAGCGGGTGGGCGATGCGGTGACCCGCCGTGCCGATGTGCGCATCCTCGCCGCCACCAACCTCAACCTGGACGAGATGGTCCGCGAGGGGCGCTTCCGCGAAGACCTGCTCTACCGCCTGAACGTGATCACCCTGCACCTGCCGCCGCTGCGCGAGCGCACCGAGGACCTGCTGGGCCTGGCCGAGCGCTTCCTCGCGCGCTTCGTGAAGGACTACGCGCGGCCGGCCCGGGGCTTCAGCGAGGCAGCGCGGGAGGCGCTGCTGAACTACGCCTGGCCGGGCAACGTGCGCGAGCTGCGCAACGTCATCGAGCGCGCCAGCATCATCTGCGGCCAGGAGCTGGTGGATGTCGGCAACCTCGGCCTGAGCGAGGCGCCGAGCGCCAACAACGCCCCGCGCATCGGCGCCGCCATGAGCCTGGAGGACCTGGAAAAGGCCCACATCGCGGCGGTGCTGGCCACCAGCGACACCCTGGACCAGGCGGCCCGGACGCTCGGCATCGACGCCTCCACGCTGTACCGGAAGCGCAAGCAGTACGGCCTATGAGGTTCCCGATGAAGCTGCGCACGCGGCTGTTCCTCAGCATCTCCGCACTGATCACCGTGGCCCTGCTGGGGCTGTTGCTGGGGGTGACCAGCGTGATGCAGCTGGCGCGCTCCCAGGAGCAGCTGATCGCCTACAACTTCGCCACCATCGACCAGGGCGAGAAGATGCGCCGCCAGCTGGGCGACCAGCTGGTGCTGATCACCGCGCCACACACCGACGCGGCGAAGCTGCATGCCTCCCAGCAGCAGTTCCGCAAGGTGCTGGAAGAGGGCCTGATGAACGCCCGGGACGAAGCCACCCGGGAGGGCTTCCGGGCCATCGCCGAGCGCTTCGCGCGCTTCGTCGAGGTGTCTGCCGTGGCGGCGGAACAGGACCAGCGGCCGATGGACGACGAGGCCTTCAGCGAGGCCCTGAACGCCACCCGCAACGCGATGATGGAGCTGCAGCGCCATGCGCTGGACAGCGTGTCGGCCTCCGAGCGCTACACCCGCGAGCGGGCGGTGCTGGTGGCCGGGCTGCTGGGCCTGCTGGCCCTGGCGGTGCTGCTGATCGGGGTGGTGACCGCCCACGGCATCGCGCGGCGCTTCGGCGCGCCCATCGAGGCGCTGGCGCGGGCGGCGGACCGCATCGGCCAGGGCGATTTCCAGGTCACCCTGCCGCTCTCCTCGGTGAGCGAGATGGCCTCCCTGAGCCGGCGCTTCGGGCTGATGGCGGAGGCCCTGCGGCAGCTGAAGGAGACCAACATCGAGAAGATGCTGGCCGAGCAGCGGCGGCTGAAGGCGGTGCTGGACAGCATCGACGACGGCTTGCTGATCCTCGACCGCGATGGCCGCATCGAGCATGCCAACCCGGTGGCGCAGCGCCAGCTGGCCTGGGACACCGAGCAGCTGGGCCAGCCGCTGAGCCGCGCCCTGGCGGTGCCGGCGCTGGAAGAGACCACCCGGCGGGTGCTGGCCGGCCAGGCGCTGGACCAGGTGCACCCGGACCTGGACATCCTCGCCGAGGGCGAGCACCGCCTGCTGAGCTGGCGGCTGACCCCGGTGAGCCTGGACGATGCGCGGGTGATGGGCGCGGTGATGGTGCTGCGCGACGTGACCGAGCAGCGTGCCTTCGAGCGGGTGCGCAACGAGTTCGTGCTGCGCGCCTCCCATGAGTTGCGTACGCCGGTGACCGGCATGCAGATGGCCTTCGGCCTGCTGCGCGAGCGGGTGAAGGTGGCGCCGGACTCCCGCGAGGCGGACCTGCTGCAGACGGTGGACGAGGAGATGCAGCGCCTGGTGCGGCTGATCAACGACCTGCTGCACTTCTCCCGCTACCAGAACGGCATGCAGACCCTGACCCTGGCGCCCTGCGATCTGGACGAGCTGCTCGGCGGGGTGCGCGAGCGCTTCCTGGCCCAGGCAGAGGAACGGCAGGTGGCCATCGAGCTGGACCTGCAGGGCCCGCTGCCCCGGGTGCCGGTGGACCGGCCGCAGCTGGAACGGGTGCTGGACAACCTGATGAGCAACGCCCTGCGCCACGCCCCCCGCGACGGGCGCATCCGCCTGCAGTCACGCCGCCACGGCGAGCGGGTGATCCTCAGCGTGGAGGACAACGGCGACGGCGTGCCCTACAGCCAGCAGGCGCGCATCTTCGAGCCCTTCGTGCAGCTGGGGCACAACCCCGGCGGCGTGGGCCTGGGGCTGGCGCTGTGCAAGGAGATCGTGCGGCTGCACGGCGGGCGCATCGGCATCTATTCGCGCCCCGGCGAGGGGGCGCAGTTCTACCTGACGCTGCCGGTGTAGAAGCGGCGCTCAGCGCGCGCCGCGGTTGAGTACCAGCAGCAGGGCGGCGGTCTCGGCGTCCGGCTGGCCGTCGTAGCGGCTCGGGCGGTACTTCATCTGGAAGGCGGCGATGACGTTGCGGGTGGCTTCGTCCAGCTGGCCGTTGCGTGGCACGGCGTAGCCCTGGCGCTCCAGCTGCATCTGGAACCAGTCCACGGTGGGCAGGGCGGTGGCGAAGCGCACCTGTTCCTCGGCCACGGCGCGGTCGTCCGGCCAGGGCACCAGGCCGGCGTCGGCCAGGCGCTTCCAGGGGAACAGCGGGCCCGGGTCGACCTTGCGCTGGGGAGCGATGTCGCTGTGGCCGATGATGCTGCCCGGAGGCAGGCCGTGGCGCTTGACCAGGTCCTTGAGGAGCGGGATGAGGGCGTTGATCTGGCCCTCGCCGAAGGGCTCCCATTCCAGCCCGTGGCCGGTCTGCCGGTAGCCTTCGTTGACCAGTTCGATGCCGATGGTGCTGGCGTTCAGCCAGGTGCGCCCCTGCCATTCGCTCTGCCCGGCGTGCCAGGCGCGGCGGTCCTCGCCCACCAGCTGGTAGACAGTGGGCGGCTGGGCGCCGATCAGGTAGTGGGCGCTGACGTCGCCTTCGGTCAGCAGGTGCAGGGAGTTGGCCAGGTTGGTGGAGGTGTAGTGCAGGACGATGTACTGCACCCGGCTGTTCTGGTTCTGCGAGGGGTGGCTGCGGTCGATCTGCAGGCCGTCATGGGCGCAGCCACCGAGCAGGGTCAGGCACAGGCCGAGGGGGAGGAGTCGTTTCATGGGCGGATATGCAACACGCTTTGCAGGTTGTCCAGGAGCATGTCGACGCTGAGCATGATCAGCAACATGCCGGTGAGGCGCTCGACGGCCATGAGGCCGCGCTGGCCGAGGAAGCGCTGGAGGAAGGCGGCCTGCAGGAGGATCACGGCGGTGCAGGCCCAGGCCAGGATCACGGCGATGTACAGCTCCCACAGCTGGCCCTGGTGGGTGTTGCGCAGGGTCATCAGCACGGCGAGGGCGGAGGGGCCGGCCACCGCCGGGGTGGCCAGGGGCACCAGCATCGGTTCGCCGCCGGGCAGGTCGCCGAGCACGCCTTCGGGCCGGGGGAAGATCAGCCGCAGGGCGATGATGAAGAGGATGATACCGCCGGCGATGGCGATGGCCTCGCGGGACAGGCCCAGGCCGCTGAGGATGTTCTCGCCGAAGGTGAGGAACAGCAGCAGCAGGCCGAGGGCAAACACCAGCTCGCGCAGGGCGACCTTGAGGCGCCGCTCGGGGGCGACGTTCTTCAGGGCGGCGATGAAGATGGCGATGTTCCCGAAGGGGTCGGTGACCAGGAAGATCAGCACCGCGATTCCGAGGATGTCCATGAGCGCTCCTGTGCGGGATACGGAATGGTAGGAGGGTGGGCCGGGTGCCGTCGAGCGGCACCCGGCGAGGCGTCAGAAGCGGTAGCGCAGGGTGCCGCGCAGGGCGCGCTGGTCGCCCGGCAAGGGCAGCAGGCGGTCGTCGCCCTGGCCCAGGCCGCCGCTCTGCTGCAGGTACTGCAGGCCGAGCAGCAGCTCGCGCTCGCGGGAGAAGAAGTAGTCGCCGGCATCGAAGCTGAGTTGCGGGCTGAAGCCGAAGCCGGCCGCTCGCGAGCCTTCGCTGCCGGCCCAGTCGAGGCCGCCATCCAGCAGCCATTCGCTGTCGCCGATGCCGAAGGCATACAGCCAGGTGCCGCTGAGCTGGGCGGTGCGGCCCGGTTCGCGGGCGTCGTCCCGGGGCAGCAGCGCCAGGTCCAGCAGCTCCAGCTCCGGCGCGGCGACGATCAGGCTCAGCCCGCTCAGGGCCAGGTGCTCGGCACTGCTGGCGTGCCAGCCGAGGCCTGTGCTGGCCAGGGGCGCGCGCGGGGCCTCGTTGCCAGGGCGGACGAAACTCTCTCCGGCGGAATAGGGCAGGGTGGTGAACGCCAGGTTGCTGTCCATCAGCGGCAGCAGGGATTCGGCAGGCGCCTGGGCGGAGCACAGGCCCAGGGCCAGCGCGCCCAGCCAGCAGGCGGCGCGGTGGAAGGATGCACGCATCGAAAGGCTCCGGTGAGGATGACGGCCCCCCGTTCATCGCGGGGGTGCCAGGCAAGGGGGCGCGATTATACGCAGCCGCCCGGCGTGCGTCCGGCCCTTCCGGACGGCACTGTTCAACGACCGGAAATTGCCTATAACGTGTACAGACACAAGGACAACCCGGGAAACGGACCTGCCCAATGAGGACCCTCGCCATGCGTCGCCTGCTCTGGTTCAAACAGGACCTGCGACTCGACGACCACCCGGCCGTGCAGGCCGCCCTGGGCGCCGAGCGCGTGTTGCCGCTGTACGTCTTCGACCCGACCCTGCTGCGCCCCGGCCCCCTCGGCACCCGCCCGATGGGCGTGCACCGCATGCGCTTCCTGCTGGAAAGCCTGGCAGCGCTGGACGGCGAGCTGCGCCACCGCGGCTCACGCCTGCTGGTGGTGCAGGGCGTGGCGTCCCAGGTGATCCCGGCGCTGGTGGACCACCTGCAGCTGGACGAGGTGCTGACCCTGGACGAGGTGGCACCGGCGGCGCGGACGCTGATCGAGGAGACCCGCCAGGCCCTGGCCGGCGTGCCGCTGACCACCTTCGCCGGCGATACGCTGTTGCGCCGGGAGGAGCTGCCGGCGCCGGTGGAGGCCCTGCCGGCGGTGTTCAGCCAGTTCCGCGACCAAGTGCAGCAACGCCTCAGCGTGTTCCAGCCGCGCTCGGCCCCGGCCGCCCTGCCCCCGACGCCGGAACCGGCGGACCGGCTGTTCGAGCCGCTGCCGAGCCTGTCCCGCCTGGGCCTGGGGGAGCCCCTGGCCCATGTGAACAGCACCTTCCCCTTCGCCGGCGGCGAACCGGCGGCCCTGGCCCGGGTGCGCGACTACCTGTGGGAAGGGCGCGGGGTCCGCGACTACGAGACCACCCGCTACGGCCTGACCGGAACCGAATACTCCTCCAAGTTCTCCCCCTGGCTGGCCAACGGCTGCCTGTCGGCGCGCCGGGTGGTGGCAGAGCTGCGCCGCCACGAGGCGCAGTACGGCGCCAATGCCTCGACCCGCCTGCTGTGGGAACAGGTGCTGTGGCGCGACTTCTTCCGCTGGACGCTGCTGCGCCACGGCGAGGCGCTGTTCCAGCCCGGCGGCGTGCGCGCCACGGCGCGGGCACCGCAGAACCTGGACGCGCGCTTCGAGGCCTGGTGCCACGGGCGCACCGGCCTGCCCCTAGTGGATGCGGCCATGCGCGAGCTGGCGACCACGGGCTTTCTCGCCCACCGCCTGCGCCAGGTGGTGGCCAGCTACCTGGTCAGCGACCTGCAGCAGGACTGGCGCCATGGCGCGGCCTGGTTCGAGGAGCACCTGCTGGACCACGACCCGGCGAGCAACTGGGGCAACTGGGCCTACCTGGCCGGGGTGGCGAGCGATCCGCAGCGCAGCCAGGCGTTCAATGCCCTGCGCCAGGCACGCCACCTGGACCCGGAGGCGGAGTACGTGAGCCTGTGGCTGCCGGAGCTGCGGGCGGTGCCGCGCAACCTGCGGCATACGCCCTTCGTGCTGTCGCGCCTGCAGCTGGATGCGCTGGACTACCCGCGCCTGGAGCAGGTGCCGGAGGCGTGGAAGCCCTACCTGACGAGCGCCGCGTAGGCGGCGCTCAACCCAGTTCGATGCGGTTGCGGCCGCCGCGCTTGGCCCGGTAGAGGGCCTGGTCGGCCCGTTCGAAGGCGGCCGCGTCGCTTTCTCCCTGCGCGAAGGACACCAGCCCGCCCGAGAGGGTGATGGTCACCGGCTCGCCCTTGAAGTGGAACGGGCACTGCTCGATGCCGGCACGCAGGTTGTCCAGCAGCTGGCGGCCGCCGTCGAGCTGGGTGGCGGGGATCAGCAGGACGAACTCCTCGCCACCGAAGCGGGCGATGAAGTCGGTCTTGCGCAGGCGCTTGGCGATCTCGCCGGCGATCAGCTTGAGCACCTTGTCGCCGGCCAGGTGGCCGTAGTTGTCGTTGATCCGCTTGAAGTGGTCGATGTCCAGCACGCCCAGCAGCAGCTCGCCGCCGTAACGCTTCCAGCGGGCCACCTCCAGCTCCAGGCGTTCGCTCCAGGCGGCGCGGTTGGGCAGGCCGGTAAGGGTGTCGCGCAGGGCTTTCTGGCGCTGCTCTTCGAGGTGGTCGCGGAAGGTGTTGGCTTCCTGCTCCATGGTGGACACGCGCTCGATGAGGCTCTGCAGGCGCCCGCTGACCTCGGCCTCGCGCACTTCGCGCTCGCGCTGGAAGCTGTTCATGGTGCTGAGCAGGCCTTCGAGGCGCTGTTCGACTGCGCGCTTGAGGTCGTCCAGGTCGGTGGCCTCCTGCACGCTGCTCTGCAAGCCGCTGACCTGCTCGCGCAGCTGGTCGTCGAGCTGGCGGGCGTTCTGCAGCTCGTCGTTGTAGCCCTGGTGGGCGCTGGTGAGGGTGGCGACGAAGGCCGCCAGGCGCTCGTTGAGCTGCTGCAGGTAGCCGGCGAATTCGCGGTGGCCGTTGTCGGTGATGGCCAGCACCAGCACGGCGAGGTCATCCAGCACGGGGACCAGTTCGTACCAGTTGAGGTTGCCTTCCAGGCGACGCCGCAGGTCTTCGGCCTGGGGCTTGTGGCGCTCGGGCAGCTCCAGCTCGTCCAGCAGGCTGCGCAGGCTGGCGGCGACGTGGGGGGCGACCGCGCTGTAGCCGGGCTCGGGGGCGGGCGGCAGCTCGTAGGCCGGGTCCCCTTCGCCGGTGATCAGGCTGTGGGGCATGGGCAGGCTGTCCAGGCCCGGGCGGGGTTCATCCGCAGCGGCTACGGACCGGACGGCGGACGCGGGCGCTGCCTCGGGCGTGGCCGGGCTGGGCGCGAGGGCGACCGGGGCGGCAGCGGGCGGGGCATCCGGCGCTGGCGCGCTGGGGGCGACGACGTCTGCTGCCGGCTCGGGAGCGCTCGACGGGGCTGCGGTACTGGTTGCAGGTGCAGGTGCAGGTGCAGGTGCAGCAGGCTCGGGGACGATGGGCGCGGGCGCAACCGGCTCGGGCTGAGCGGCGCTCACCGACTCGGACGCCGGAGCGGGCGTCGGAACCTCGGCGGTTTCGACGCCCGCTCCGG
>NZ_JYFT01000062.1:0-15397 GCF_000931385.1 Pseudomonas sp. FeS53a | reverse complement strand
CCCCCGACCACACCGCCCACCACGCCGACCCCGGCCTGGTGCAACAAGCCGGCGCTCAAGGGCCTGGTGGCCAATGGTGAGTTCCGCACCGAGGAGGGCTGGCAGGCCCTGCTGGGCTACGCCACCACGAGCCTGGTGAACGTCGGCAAGACCTGCCGCGACAACGCCCTGCTGCTGGAACTGCCCAACGGCGGCAGCGACATCCTCGCCACCCCGGTCACCGCCCTGCGCGAAGGCGCCCGCTACCGCCTGCGTGCCAAGGTCATGCTCAAGGGCGCCAACGCCCGCGGCAACCTCTACCTGGGCATCCTCCACGAGGCCAACGACCGCATCAGCTACAGCAGCGCCTCGGGCGTGACCCAGTCGGTGACCAGCAGCGAGTTCACCACCCTGGAGCGCACCTTCACCTACACCCGCGCCCAGACCCCGCCGCGCACCACCTACGTCGGCCTGATCAGCCGCGACGGCCTGAGCGTGCTGGTGGATGAGGTGGAGCTGACCGAGGTGACCGAGCCGAAGCCCACCACCCCGACCACCCCCACCATCCCCTCGACGCTGGCGTGGAACTTCGAGAACGGCGCGGCCGGCTGGGCCGGCTTCCACGGCACCACCCGCCTGGTAGCCCTGGGTGGCAACACCGGCACCTCGCTGGAGAGCTACGCCCGCCTGTACGAAGGCAGCGGTGCCAGCATCCCGCTGCAGGGCAAGGTGCAGGGAGGCTTCGGCTACCGCCTGGCCGCCGACGTGATGATCGGCCGCAACGCCGCCATCAAGGGCCTCACCTACGGCTACCTGTACCTGGAGGACACCAGCGGCCAGGGCCGCTACCTGCCCCTGGGCATGAGCGGCACCGTGGGCGGCGCCTGGAGCCGCCTGCAGCAGGACGTGCAGATCCCCGCCGGCACCTACCGCCGCGTGGAGCTGCTGGTACTGGGCACCCGCAAGGACCAGTCCCTGTACCTGGACAACGTCAGCTTCAACCGGCTCTGAGCCACAGCCCCCGGCACTGCCGGGGGCTTTCCCTTCTGTGGGCCCGTCAGCGGCCCTCTTCGCAGGCCTCGCGCGCCAGGGCCATGAACGCGGCCAGCAGACGCGCCTGGCGGCGGTCCTTCAGGCAGTACAGGTATTCGTCGATCACCGGCGCGCCTTCCAGCTCCACCACCCGCAGCTCCGGGTTATCCGGCACTTCATGCCGCGCGATGATGCTGATGCCGATGTTGCGGATCACCGCCTCGCGGATGGATTCGCGGCTGCCGATCTCCAGCAGCGGTCCCGCGTCGATGCACGCCTCCGCCAGCAGGCGCTCGGTGATCTGCCGGGTGATCGAACCGCGCTCACGCATCAGCAGGTCATGGCCCCGCAGCGCCGCCACCTGCACCTGCCCGGCAGCGGCCAGGGGATGGCTGCGGTGCACCGCCAGCACCAGCGGATCACGGCCGAGCAGCAGGCGCGTGAGGCGCGCATCCTCCACCGGCTGCGACGAGGCCGCCAGGTCCACCCGGTACTCGTCCAGCGCCTCCAGCACCTGCTGGGAGTTGCCGATCTCCACCGACACCTCGATCTGCGGGAAACGCTCGCGAAAGCGCCGCACCAACCCCAGCACGTAGTACGGCGAGGTGGCGCCGATGCGCAGGGTGCCCTGCATCTGCCCGCTGTTGCGCAGGAAGAATTCGATGTCCGCCTCCTGTTGCAGCAGCTCGCGCACCATCGGCAACAACCGCACGCCCTCCTCGCTCAGGGTCAGCCGCCGTCCGCCGCGGTGGAACAGTTCCACGGCGTAGCGGCTCTCCAGGTTGCGGATCTGGGTGGTGACGGTGGGCTGGCTCAGCCCCAGCTTCTTGGCGGCCTGGGTGATGCTGCCCAGGCGGGCGACCATGTGGAAGGCCTTGAGCTCGGCACAGAGCATGGGGAAAGGTTCCGGACTGCGGGAAGGCGCCGATTATAGGCACGAAGATGACGGGATTCACCGCCGTTCAGGCCTGGCAGCCGCCCCCTGCCCCCGAGGCGGAGAGGCATGGATGGGCCGGGAATGCCAGCCCGGTCACACCGGCTAGCACACCCGTACTATTCAAGGCCGCCAAGTGCCTCCCTAGACTTCCGTCCACGGCGTCCAGGCCTGCCCTCGGCACCTTTGAAAACGCAGCCCGTTTTCAAAGGTGCCTCTGTGGGTCGCTCGCCCACGACCCGGCCCTGCTCCCCTACAGGGCCACTCCGCCCGCCCAACAAAGGAATGCCCGATGAACCTCCAAGGAATCGCCGCCGGCTTCGCGCTCGTTTCGGTCATTTTCACCACGTCCGGCTGCCTGCCGCAGAACACCCAGTCCCAGGGCCTGATGAACCAGGGCCGGCAGCCCACCCAGGTCGCCTCGGCGAACTCGCCCTGCACCCCCAACGCTGCGGCCGATCTGGTCTCCACCGGGCGCAGCCTGCTGGAACTGGGGACCACCCTGATGCAGACCAAGGCGAACATGGACAGCTCGCGCACCGGCTACTCGAACTACACCATGCAGGACGTGGAGAACGCCCAGAAGATCAAGCAAGGCCAGGACGTGCTGAACAACGTCGAAGCCATCACCGGCGGCCCGCAGGCGCCCTGCAGCTAAACGGCCTGCCAATCGCTTTCCCGTGGTTCGCGTACAGGGACGTACGTGACGCGGGGCTTTCCCCCTCCCCGAGCCGGGAGCCGGTGCGCACAGGCACCGGCCCTTCCCGCCCTTCGTCAGTGACGCTTGCCCAGCCCGGCCCGCGAGGCAAGCAGCCCAGGGCGATGCCCCGGCATCGGGCCGTCGCCGGACACGCCATTCACGCCCCCAGCCACCGGCCGGCGAGCCGACGGGCTGGAGTGGAAGAGATTGGATTCCGGCAGTTCGGGCCCGTCGCAGCCCAGCAGGAAGAGGTCCAGCAGGGCCAATGCGGAAGAGCAGTCACGAGGCGTAGCCATGGTCGTTCTCCATGAGTCATTCAATCCGATGGAGCCATGCTGAACCGCCCGCCGGCCCTTCCCTTGATCTGGATCATTTCCGCCGTTGCCACGCCTGCGACAACCCGGCGCAGCCCGCTTCCCGCCAGGATTGATCCCGATCAATCGTGCACGCGACCAGGGGCGTAAACAGGAGCCATACGCCGCGCTCAACGCGCGCACCGGTTTCGAACCTGTATGGAGACATGCCCATGTCCGCGCTCAACACCGCGATTGCCCAGCCCGCCCAACCCCTGCCGCTGCACGCCGCGCCCCGTGGCGAGTACTGGATCGAACCCCTGGAGGACGGCACCCACGTCCTGATCCGCCCGCTGCGCGAGGATGACCGCGAGCGCGAGCGCGCCTTCATCAACCGCCTGTCGCCCGAGGCACGCCACAACCGCTTCCTCGGCGAATTCCGCGAAGTGGCACCTTCCCTGCTGGAGCAATTGATGGACGTGGACGATCACGACCGCGTGGCCTTGGTCGCCCTGGCCCACGTGGACGGTGAACTGCTGGAAGTCGGCATCAGCCGGTATGCACGGGTCAGCGATGAGAAAGGCGAGTTCGCCGTCACCGTGGCGGATGAGTGGCTGCGCCGTGGCCTGGGCAGCGTCCTGCTGCGCCACCTGATCGAAGCCGCCAAGCGCAATGGCATTCGCGGCCTCTACTCCATCGACTCGGCCAGCAACGCCGGCATGCGCGGGCTGGCCCGCCGCTTCGGCATGCAGCGCCGCCGTGACGAGGACGACCCCACCCAGGTGGTGCACAAACTCGCCCTCTGACACCCCCTGCCTACCTGCAAGCCCCGGCCCCGTGCCGGGGCTTTGCTTTTCCGGGCGCCGCATTCGACGCCCCAGCGATCAGATAAATCTGAAAACGCCGCATCTTCCTTGAGTGCGCCTACGGGCCCTCGCTAGAGTCGCGGGCGATGGCCAGCACGTGAACCCGTTCACATTTGACGAACGGTTCTCAGTGTTTCGACTGGCCATTCAGACGTTTCCGATCCAATCGCCCCCCGAGCCAGATGCCTGACAAAAGGCCCAGACAGGACACCCGCCATGCGTACCCAATGGACCTCCCCGGCTGCCGCAGCCGACCGCTACCCGGAGCCCGCCGATGCCTGACGCCACCTTGCTTCCCCGGCCCCACCAGGACCTGCTGCTGCGGGATATACGCGCGCCTGAGCAGACCCTGTTCGACGCCGCGCCCCTGAACGACCAGCTGCGTTTCCCCACCCTGGAGGACTTCTCCGACGAGGTGCTGGACGTGCGCCGGGATTCCCCGCCGGAAGCCTGCCGTGATCTCGGCAACTACCGCCTGGTGCAGGCCACTCACCTGGTGCAGCGCATCCGCGACGAACTGGAGGCCGACGGCAACCCCCACGCGGCTCACCAGCGCGAACGCCTGCTGTCGGGGCTGGAGGCCCTGCTGATGGACGCCTACCTGATGTTCGCCCGCAGCCAACCCGGCATCGCCCCGCCACCGCGCAAGCCGGTGGCCTGAGGCCCAACGCGGAGCCGCGAGGCTCCGCGCGCACGAACGCAGCATCACCGAGCGCAGGCACTTTCGTAGAGGGCCTAGAGGCTCCGCGCAATCACCATCCGCTGCACATCCGACGTCCCCTCGTAGATCTGGCACACCCGCACGTCGCGGTAGATGCGTTCCACCGGGAAGTCCTTCAGGTAGCCGTAGCCCCCCAGGGTCTGGATGGCCGCCGAACACACCTCTTCCGCCATTTCCGAGGCGAACAGCTTGGCCATGGAGGCTTCCGTCAGGCAGGGCATGCCCGCTTCGCGCAGGCTGGCGGCGTGGTGGACCATCTGCCGCGCCACGGCGATGCGGGTGGCCATGTCCGCCAGGCGGAAGGCCACTGCCTGGTGCTCGATGATCGGCTTGCCGAAGGTCTTGCGCTCGTGGGCGTAGTCCCGCGCCGCCTCGAACGCGGCCCGCGCCATGCCCACCGACTGCGCGGCAATGCCGATGCGCCCGCCCTCCAGATTCGAGAGCGCGATGCGGTAGCCCTCGCCCTCCTCGCCCAGGCGCAGTGCGGCGGGGATGCGCACGTCATCCAGCTGGATCTGGCAGGTGTCCGAGGCGTGCTGGCCGAGCTTCTCCTCCACCCGCACCACCTGATAGCCAGGGGTGTCGGTGGGAACGATGAAGGCACTGATGCCCTTCTTGCCGGCCTGGGGGTCGGTCACAGCGAAGACGATCACCACCCCCGCATGGCTGCCGGAGGTGATGAACTGCTTGGCGCCGTTCAGCACGTAGTGATCGCCGTCGCGCCGGGCACGGGTGCGCAGGTCGCTGGCATCGGAGCCGGCCTGGGGCTCGGTGAGGGCGAAGGCGCCGATCATCCGTCCTTCCGCCAGTGGCCGCAGGAAGCGGGCCTTCTGCTCCTCGCTGCCGAACTTGAGGATGGGCATGCAGCCCACCGAGTTGTGCACGCTCATGATGGTGGAGCAGGCGCCGTCACCGGCGGCGATCTCCTCCAGGGCCATGGCGTAGGCCAGGTGGCCGGTGGCCGCCCCGCCCCATTCTTCCGGCACCAGCATGCCGAGGAAGCCCAGCTCGGCCATCTCGCGGATGGCCTCGGCGGGGAAGCGGTGCTCGCGGTCCCAGTCGGCCGCGAAGGGCTTCAGCCGCTCCTGGGCGAACTGGCGGGCCACGTCGCGGATCTGGATGTCGTCTTCGGAGGGAATCATGACGGGCTCCTTCAGCCGATGAGTTCGAGGGCCACGGCGGTGGCTTCACCGCCACCGATGCACACCGAGGCCACGCCGCGCTTCAGGCCGTACTGGCCCAGCGCATTGAGCAGGGTCACCAGCACCCGCGCGCCGGACGCCCCGATGGGGTGCCCCAGGGCGCAGGCGCCGCCGTGGATGTTGATGCGGTCGTGGGCGATGTCCAGGTCACGCATGGCCACCATGGGCACCACGGCGAAGGCCTCGTTGACCTCGAACAGGTCCACCTCCGACAGGCTCCAGCCGGTGCGCACCAGCAAGCGCTGGATGGCGCCCACCGGTGCGGTGGTGAACAGGTTGGGCGCGTGGGCGAAGGACGCATGGCCGGCAATCCGGGCCAGGGGCCTGAGGCCGCGCTTCTCCGCTTCGGACTGGCGCATCAGCAGCAGCGCGGCGGCACCGTCGGAGATGGAGCTGGCATTGGCCGCCGTCACCGTGCCGCCGTCGCGGAAGGCCGGCTTCAGGGTCGGGATCTTCTCCAGGCGCGCCTTGGGCGGCTGCTCGTCCTGATCGATGGTGCGGGTCTCGCGGCCGGCCTTGGCCTCCACGGCGACGATCTCGGCAGCGAAGCGCCCCTCGCTCATGGCCTTCTGCGCACGGGTCAGGGAGGCGATGGCGAAGGCGTCCTGCTGCTCGCGGGTGAAGCCGTAGGCCTGGGCGCAGTCCTCGGCGAAGGTGCCCATCAGGCGGCCCTTGTCGTAGGCGTCCTCCAGGCCGTCGAGGAACATGTGGTCAAGCACCTTGCCGTGTCCCATGCGGTAGCCGGAGCGGGCGCGCTCCAGCAGGTACGGCGCGTTGGACATGCTCTCCATGCCGCCGGCCAGCACCACGTCGGCGCTGCCGGCGGCCAGCAGGTCATGGCCCAGCATCACCGCCTTCATGCCCGAGCCGCACATCTTGTTCACCGTGGAGCAGACCACGCCGGCCGGCAGCCCGGCACCGAGCGCGGCCTGGCGTGCCGGCGCCTGGCCCTGGCCGGCCTGCAGCACGCAACCGGTGATGACTTCGTCCACGGCGTCGGCGGCCAGTCCGGCGCGCGCCAGGGCCGCGCGGTTGGCGGCGGCACCGAGCCGGGCAGCGGTCATGTCCTTGAAGTCACCGAGGAAGCCGCCCATGGGGGTGCGGGCGGCGCTGACGATCACGATGGGGTCATGGTTCATGGGGTTCTCCTTACTTGGCCGCCATGCGGATGGCACCGTCGAGGCGGATCACCTCGCCGTTGAGCATCACGTTCTCGATGATGTGGCGCACCAGCGCCGCGTACTCTGCCGGGCGCCCCAGGCGCGGCGGGAACGGCACCGAAGCGCCCAGGGAATCGCGCACCTCCTGGGGCATGGCGACCATCATCGGCGTCTCGAAGATGCCGGGGGCGATGCACATCACGCGGATGCCCGAGCGCGCCAGGTCACGGGCGATGGGCAGGGTCATGGCGGCCACACCGCCTTTGGAGGCGGAATAGGCCGCCTGCCCCATCTGCCCGTCGAAGGCCGCCACCGAGGCGGTGTTGATGATCACCCCGCGCTCGCCCTCGGCATTGGGTTCGGCGGCAGCCATGGCCTCGGCGGCCAGGCGCAGCATGTTGAAGCTGCCGATCAGGTTCACCTCGATCACCCGGCGGAAGCTCTCCAGGCCGTGGGCGCCGTTGCGGCCCACCACCTTCTCCGCCGGGGCGATGCCGGCGCAGTTGACCAGCCCGTGCAGGGCGCCGAAGGCCTCCCGGGCCGCAGCCACGGCCTGGCGGGCGTCGTCCTCGCGGGTGATGTCGGCACGGACGAAGCGCGCGCTCGCGCCCAGCTCCTCGGCGGCGGCGGCACCGGCGTCGGCATTGATGTCCACCAGCACCACGCGGCCACCCTGCCCCACCAGCTCGCGGGCGGTGGCCAGGCCGAGGCCGGAACTGCCGCCGGTCACCAGGAATACGGATTGTTCGATACGCACGTTGTGTTCTCCTCAATCAGTGGGCAGCGGCCTGGGCCTTGGCGATCTCCTGGTTGCGCAGGAGGAAGCGCTGGATCTTGCCGCTGGGGGTCTTGGGCAGTTCCGCGACGAACTCGATCTCGCGGGGGTAGGCATGGGCCGAGAGGCGCTTGCGCACGTACTGCTGCAGCGCCTCGGCCAGGGGTTCATCCGGCACGTGGCCGGCGTGCAGCACCACGAAGGCCTTCACCACCTCGGTGCGCTCCGGGTCGGGCTTGCCGATCACCGCCGCTTCGATCACCGCCGGGTGCTCGATCAGCGCGCTCTCCACATCGAACGGGCCGACCCGGTAGCCGGAGGTGGTGATCACGTCGTCGGCACGCCCGACGAAGCTGATGCTGCCGTCCTCGTTCAGCTCCACGGTGTCGCCGCTCAGGTAGTAGTCGCCGACGAAGGCGCGGGTCTGCATGGCGCGGTAGCCGGGGAACCAGAACAGCGGCGAGCGCGCCCGGTCCAGCGCGAGGATGCCCGGCTGGCCGGCTGGCAGCTCGCGGTGCTGCTCGTCCAGCACCACCACACGGTGGCCGGGCATGGCGAAGCCGGCAGCGCCCAGGCGCACCGGGTGCTCCAGGGCGTGGTGGTTGCACAGCACCATGCCCAGCTCGGTCTGCCCGTAGTGGTCATGGATGGTGCAACCCAGGCCCTCGGCGAACCAGCGGATCACCTCCGGCGTCAGCGGCTCGCCGGCGCTGCTCACCGCCCGCAGCCGGCCCTTCAGGGCGCCTTCCACCTCGTCGCGGGCGGCCAGCAACAGGCGGAAGGCCGTGGGCGAGCCCGCCAGGTTGGTGATGCCGTACTCGCGGATCACCCGGCAGGTGCTCTCCACGGTGAAGCCGCCCTCGAAGAAGGTGGTGGCGTGTCCCATGGCCAGCGGACCGGTCACGGCGTAATACAGGCCGTAGGCCCAACCGGGATCAGCAAGGTTCCAGAAGCGGTCCTCGGGGCGCAGGTCCACCGCGTCACGCATGTAGCTGACGAACGCGGGAATCGCCTTCAGCGGCACCTCCAGCGGCTTGGCCAGGCCGGTGGTGCCGGAGGTGAACATCAGCAGGAAGGGGTCCTCGGCCCGGCGCAGCACCGGCTCGAAGGCAGTCGCCTGGCGTTCCAGCTCCGGCCAGAAGTCATCGCCCACCGTCAGCACCGGCGGCGCGTTCTCCACCTCGTCCAGCTTGCTGCGGTTGCCCAGGTCGGTGACCACCATCTTCGACCCGGCGCTGTGCACCCGGTGCTCGATGGCCTTGGGCCCGAAGGCGGTGAACAGCGGCTGATAGACCGCCCCCGCGCGCCAGGTGCCGAGGATGGTGATGAGCAGCTCCGGCGTGCGCGGCAGCATCCCCGACACGCAGTCGCCCGCGCCGATGCCCCGGCTGGCCAGCAGGTTGGCGAAGCGGGCGGAGGCCGCACGCAGCTCGCCGAAGGTCCAGCGCGCCCGCTGGCCATCACGGCCCTCCCACACCAGCGCCAGGGCCTCCGGCGGGTGGCGGTCGCAGCATTCGATGCAGGCGTTGAGCGCCGCCGGATCACCGGCCAGCCCGGCCCAGGCGGCGTCGAGGTCGAAGGAATGGGCAGCCGAGAAGTAGTCGCGCATGGGTAACTCCGTCTTGTTCTTGTGGGGGAGCGTGGGCGGATGATCCGGCGCACCTGCAGCACGGGCAATGTCGAAAGCCACCGATCAGGGCGAGCGTTTTTGACAACCCGCACTTGCAAGAATCCCCTACAGCGGTACCAGACGCGCCTGATGGAACCGTCTTAATACAAGCTGTCAGGCTTCGTCCTCTCAGTTCCAATGGACGGAGCCCCGCATGTTCAACCCCGCCAACCAGGCGCACTTCAGCCTCGACATCGAAGGCGCCAACCCTGACTTCAAGGTCCTTGCCTTCACCGGCCACGAAGCCCTCAACCAGCCCTTCCGTTTCGACATCGAACTGGTCAGCGAGCGCAGCCGCCTCGACCTCGAAAGCCTCCTGCACAAACCCGCCTTCCTCGCCTTCACCCCCGACGGGCGCGGCGTCCACGGGCAGGTCTTCGGCATCGCCGTCGGCGAGATCGGCAACCGCCTCACCCACTACCACCTCACCCTCGTCCCGCGCCTCGCCTACCTCGGCCTGCGCCACAACCAGCGCATCTTCCAGCACCTGAGCGTCCCGCAGATCATCGGCCAGGTCCTCGAAGACCACGGCATCCTCGCCGACGCCTACCGCTTCCGCCTCGGCCCCAAGGCACCCCCACCGCGCGACTACTGCACCCAGTACGACGAAAGCGACCTGCACTTCATCAGCCGCCTCTGCGAAGAAGAGGGCCTGCACTTCCACTTCGAGCACCAACCTGACAGCCACCTGCTGGTCTTCGGCGAAGATGCCAGCGCCTTCCCCAAGCTCGGCCGCCCCGTCGCCTACCTCGCCAACACCGGCCAGGTCGCCGACGAACCCGTCATCAAACGCTTCGGCCTGCGGATGGAAGCCCGCACCCTGCGGGTCACCCGCCGCGACTACTTCTTCGAAAAGCCCAGGCTGCTGATGGAAGCCGCCCACACCCCCCAGGACGACCTCCCTCAACCGGACCTCGAAGACTACGACTACCCCGGCCGCTTCAGCGACCGCGATCGTGGCCGCCGCCTCGCCCGCCAGGCCCAGGAACGCCACCGCCGCGACTACCGCCTCGCCGACGGCGACAGCGACGAACCGCGCCTGGTCAGCGGTCACCTCCTCAGCCTCTCCGACCACCCCAAACCGGAATGGAACGACCTCTGGCTGATCACCGCCCTGCACCACGAAGGCAAGCAGCCCCAGGTGCTGGAAGAGTTCGCCAGCCTCGACAGCGCTATCGACACCCTGCGCAACAGCGCCACCCAAGCGCTCGGGCTTTCGGCTTCACAGCCCGACGGCGACTTCAAACAGGGCTACCGCAACCGCTTCCAGGCCATCCCCTGGGACGTGCCTGCCCGGCCAGACCTCAACCACCCCAAGCCCCGAATCTTGGGTAGCCAGACCGCCGTCGTCACCGGCCCAAAGGGCGAAGAAATCCACTGCGACCGCCACGGCCGCATCAAGGTCCAGTTCCACTGGGACCGCGAAGGCCAGGCCGACGAACACACCAGCTGCTGGCTCCGCGTCGCCAGCAGCTGGGCCGGCAACGCCTACGGCGCCATCGCCATCCCCCGCATCGGCATGGAAGTGCTGGTCACCTTCCTCGAGGGCGACCCCGACCAACCCCTCGTCACCGGCTGCCTCTACCACGGCGTCCACCAGCCGCCCTACGAACTCCCCGCCCACAAGACCCGCACCCTGCTCAAGACCGACAGCAGCCCCGGCGGCGGGGGCTACAACGAACTGCGCATCGAAGACCGCAAGGGCCAGGAGCAGATCTACGTCCACGCCCAGCGCGACTGGGACGAAAACATCGAACACGACCAGAAGATCCGCGTCGGCCACCAGCGCCACGACCGCGTCGAAGGCAGCGTCTACAGCGAATTCCTCGGCGAGCAGCACCACACCCTGCACAAGGACCGTAAGACCGAACTGAAGCTGGATGACCACCTCACCGTGGGCAACGAGCAGCACATCCGCATCGGCAGCAACCGGCTCGTGGAAGCCGGGCAGGAAATCCACCTCAAGGCCGGGCAGAAGCTGGTGATCGAAGCCGGCATGGAACTGACCCTCCAGGCCGGCGGCAGCTTCATCAAGCTCGACCCCGGTGGCATCACCGTCAGCGGCCCGCTGGCCAAGCTCAACGCCGGCGGGGCGCCGGGCAAGGGCAGCGGCCTGAAAGCCCTCGGCCCCTGGCTACCGGCCTCCGCCGCCCTGGCCATGGCCGGCAACCGCCTCAACACGGCGCAACCCTCGGCGCTGGCCAAGCGCCTGCAGGAGGCCGCCGAGCTGGAAGAGGAGGAGGAAGAAGAGGAACTGGACGCCACGGAAACCGGCATCACCCTGCGCATCGGCCTGTTCTTCGACGGCACCGGCAACAACCTCGGCAACTCCGCCCTCACCGCCCAGTGCCAGCGCGACGACCGCGAGCTGTACGACGCAGAGAGCCTCGACAGCCTGGTCGAGCACTGCAAACGCTACGGCTTCAAGGACATGAGCCCGGAGGGGCTGTTCGAAACGGCGCCGGACAACAGCTACGGCAACGCGGCGAGCAATGTGGCGTTGTTGTATGACCTGTACACCGACAACGCCGTCAACCAGATGCCAGCCGATACCCAGCAGGGCGCTATCAAGGTCTATGTCGAGGGGATCGGTACACAGAGTGAAGGCCGAGACAATCTCTACAGCCAGGCCACCGGCCAGGGCTCGTCTGGCGTAACCGCCCGGGTCAAACAGAGCCCCAGCGCCATTGCCGAGCAAGTGACGCTCTTCCTTTCCAAAAATCCGGCGGTCTCGGTCGCCCGACTCGAATTCGACATCTTCGGCTTCAGCCGGGGCGCCGCCTCCGCGCGGCACTTCGCCAACGAGGTGCTCAAGCCCGGGGGCGGGGTGCTGGCCCAGGCACTGGGGCCCGCCCGCCTCGGCCTGCCGGCGGACTTCGACTGGGCACGGGACGTGCAGATCAACTTCATCGGGCTGTTCGACACCGTGGCCGCCATCAACGCCCCGCTCAAGGGCGACTTTTCGGTCAACGACTACAACCCCGGCGTCAACCTCTACCTGCCGGCCGACTGCGCCCGCAAGGTGCTGCACATTACCGCGCGGGATGAAAGGCGCTGGCAGTTCGCCCTCAACCGTGTGTTCCCGGGGCATGAGGAGCTGGCGCTGCCGGGCGTCCACTCCAATATCGGCGGCGGCTACCGCCCGCAGCAGACCGAGCGCCTGCTGCTCACAAAGCCGGAAGTCACGGTGATCACGCCCCGGCGCCCCCTGGAGCACAGCCCGGCCTGGCAACGGGCCTTGAAGGAAGCCGACCGCCTCATGGGCCGTGGCCTGCCGGGCAGCGGCGAGCTCAGGCCCATCGCCTGGCGCGCGGCCCAGCCCAAGCATGAACGGGGCATGGTGCCCAGCGAGCGCTGGATGGTCGCCGTGGCCATGGACCGCACGGTCTATGGCGACCTGTCCAAGGTGGCGCTGCGGGCCATGCATGAAGCGGCGGTGAAGTTCGAAGTACCGCTGAAAGCATTACCCGCCGAAGCAGCATTCCAACTGCCCGATGACCTCGTACCGATTGCCGAGAAACTCCTCGACTATGCCCGGGGCGCCAGCAACCGCCTGACCCACGAGGAGGAGCGTCACCTAATGGGGCGCTATATCCACACCTCCGCCCACTGGGTGCCAACTGCCGGTCTGCTGCTCAGCAAGCCGGCCAATCAACGACTGGCCTACAACCAACGGCCTCAAGAGGGCTACCCGGAATGAGATTGCGCCTACTGATCGCACTCCTACTGCTGCCTCTGAACGGTTGCGCGAGTGGCGGCCCTAAGCTCCCCTATCCCACTTGGTACATCGGCGCAGGCGCTCCACGGCATATGGAGGTCTGGGTAGAAAGCATTGATGTCGTCGATCGGCGCAACCTGGCCTTTGAGCGCGTGTATGGCGGGGTGGTGGGTTATGGAGCAAAAAGCAGAGGCTGGGGATCTGGTGTGGGCGGTTCCAAACCGGTCAACAACGTCGACCTGCCCAATATCATCTTCGTGCGCTGGCAATCCTTGGTGGAGCCTCAGGTCTACAACGTGCGCATCGACATTCCAGAATGGGTGCGAGAAGAAATGCTCGCTCCACGCACCGAGTACTGCTCTGTCACCAAGCAAGTCGATACCAGCTACCGCAAGATGATTGGCATTGGCCTCGCGCCCGGCGGCATCGCTAAGGCCTGGGTAGGAGGGGCTTGCCTGCCCTTCAAGGAAATCGGTCGTTTCGTCGGTGTAGTCGAACGCAAGGGACCGAGTCAGGGGCAGACAGAAGGCCGCTTCTACCGAGCCCCCAGCGAAGCTGCACGCGCCTATATCGAGCAGCACGGGATTCCGTATGACTCCTGGTAAGACATTCCCCCTCGGCCGCAGCCAGCCCGCCAAGCCTGAAGGGTCGCCGTGGCCATGCATGAGGCAGCAGTGAAGTTCGAAGTACCGCTGAGAGCGGTACCTGCGGAAGCAGCGTTCCTACTGCCCGATGACCTCGTATTGATTGCCGAGAAGCTCCTCGCCTATGCCCGAGGTGCCAGTAACTGCCTGACCCACGAGGAGGAGCGTCACCTGCTGGGGCGCTATATCCATACCTCCGCCCACTGGGTGCCAACTGCCGGTCTGCTGCTCAACAAACCGGCCAATCAGCGGCTGGCTTACAACCAACGACCTCAAGAGGGTACCCGGAATGACATTGCGTCTATTGATCGCCCTGCTGTTGCTCCTGCCGCTGAGCGGCTGTGCCGGAAACACCCCACGCCTGCCCTATCCCACCTGGTACATCGGCGTGGGAGCACCCCGCCATATGGAGGTCTGGGTGGAAAGCGTGGACGTGGTCGACCGCCGTAACTTGGCCTTCGAGCGAGTTTATGGCGGGGTGGTTGGCTATGGCGCAGAAACCAAAGGTTGGGGATCGGGTGTAGGAGGGTCAAAACCCGTTAACAACGTCGACCTACCCAATATCATCTTCGTGCGCTGGCAATCCTTGGTGGAGCCTCAGGTCTACAACGTGCGCATCGACATTCCAGAATGGGTGCGAGAAGAAATGCTCGCTCCACGCACCGAGTACTGCTCTGTCACCAAGCAAGTCGACACCAGCTACCGCAAGATGATTGGCATTGGCCTCGCGCCCGGCGGCATCGCTAAGGCCTGGGTAGGAGGGGCTTGCCTGCCCTTCAAGGAAATCGGTCGTTTCGTTGGTGTAGTCGAACGCAAGGGGCCGAGCCAAGGGCAGACGGGCGGGAAATACGCCTGGCCCGAGTTGGAGCCTGCGAGCAAGGCCTATATCGAAGAGCACGGCATTCCCTATGACTCCTGGTAAGGGCTACCCCGAATGAGTCTGCGCCTGATGGTCATCCTCCTGCTGCTCCTGCCGCTGAACGGTTGCGCCAGCAGCGCTCCCCGCCTGCCCTATCCCACCTGGTACATCGGCGCAGGCGCCCCGCGGCATATGGAGGTCTGGGTAGAAAGCATTGATGTCGTAGACCGGCGCAACCTGGCCTACGAGCGCGTGTATGGCGGGGTGGTGGGATATGCAGCAAAGACAGAAGGCTGGTGGGGGGGCGGGGGCTCCATGAAACCGGTCAACAACGTCGACCTGCCCAATATCATCTTCGTGCGCTGGCAATCCCTGGTGGAGCCCCAGGTCTACAACGTGCGCATCACTATTCCGCAGTGGGTACGGGATGAAATGGTCAAGCCCCAGCGCACGGTCTGCGTCCATTCCACCGTGGAAGAAACCCAATACCGCAAAGCCATCTCCGTTGGCCTGGCGCCTGGGGGCATCGCCAAGGCTTGGCTTCGGGGGCCTTGCCTCAAAGGCGAGGAAATCGGCCGTTTTGTCGGGGTAGTCGAACGTAAGGGGCCAAGCCAGGGCCAGACAGAAGGCCGCTTCTACCGAGCCCCCAGCGAAGCTGCACGCGCCTACATCGAGCAGCACGGCATTCCCTATGACTCCTGGTAAGCCGCCCCGCCGCTAACGCCCAACGCGCCTGGCCAGACTTCAACCGAGTCCGGGTAGGCCTTCCCACTGCGATGATGCAGGTGCCGCAAGCCCTCTACGACGCATGGAACGGTGACAGCCCCCTCGCCCACCCCCTATCC
>NZ_JYFT01000071.1:0-16835 GCF_000931385.1 Pseudomonas sp. FeS53a | reverse complement strand
TTGGCGTCGATCTGGATGTCGCCGCCGCTGGCGGCCATGTCGCCGGCCAGTTTGACGCCGACGCCCTGTTCGGTGCCGACGAGGCGGATGGCGCCGGCGTACATGCCGCCCAGGGCGCTGCTGTCGATGGCCAGTTGGGGTTTGTCGGTGCCGTCGTCGGCCTTGGCGGTGGCGGCGAGGGTGGTGGCGTCGACGTCGTTGCGGCCGGTGACCATTGCCAGTTGCCGGGCGTGCAGTTCGGCGTTGATCTGGGCGCTGCGGGTGATCAGTTCGAACTGGTCGACGTTGCTGGCGTTGAGCCCCTGCCCTTCGATGCGGATCTGTCCGCCGTCGACGTCGTAGCGYTTGAGGGCGCCGTTCTCGACCACGGGGGCGCCGGTGCTGAGGGTGGCGCGGGGGGTGTTGATGAAGCCGCAGCCGTCGCAGGTGATGCCGTGGGGGTTGGCGACGATGACGTGGGCGCCCTGCCCGGCCACTTCGGTGTAGCCCTTGAGCTGGCTGGGGTTGGTGCCGGTGACTTCGTTGAGGATGACGCCGGCGGCRCGCCCGTTGAGGTTGGGGTTGCCGAGGATGTAGCCGCCCAGYTGGGTGCTYTGCAGTTTGTTGGTGGCGTTGTTGAGGATGAGCCCCTGTTCGCCGACGTTGTAGTCGCTGAATTTGTTGTGCGACAGGCCRTTGCCGTTGGGCGTGGCGATGTTGACCACGGGTACGCCGTTGGCGGCGGCGCCRAKRCTGGTGTTGCCGCCGGCGGCGGCGTCCACGGCGAGGTCGGCGGCGGTGCTGACGATGGGGTTGAGGAACATGACGCCGATGAGCACGGTGGCGATGTTCTGGAAGAAGGGGCTGCGAACGTCCATGAGGTGGGGCTCCGGGTGACGCGAAATCAGTAGAACAGGTCGATGCGGGCGTAGATCGGGTGCTCCTGGCGTTCGATGACGTCAGGGCGCTCCAGGGACCGCGCGAAGGTGAGCGAGACGGCCAGGTTCGGGCCGCGGGCGCTGAATTCGAGGGCGTTGCCGCTCAGGCGGCCATGGCTGCGGGCGTTGTTGCGGTCGCCCTGGATCTGGCCCAGGTCGTAGGCGAAGGCGAGGCCGTACTGGCGTACGAAGGGCTGCAAGGGTGCCCAGTCCACGGGGCGGGTCCAGCGCAGTTGGTTGCGCCAGTAGCCGCCGCTGTTGCCGGACAGGGATTGGTCCTTGAAGCCGCGCACCGAGCTGAGGCCGCCGATGCTGATGCGCTGGGGGCTGTTGAGTTCGTCTTCGCTGCGCTGGTAGTTGATGAGGCTGTCGAAGCTGAGGTTTTCCCCGAGCAGCTGGAAGGGCTGCAGGTAGCTGGCGGTGAGGCTGTATTTGTCGTAGCGGGCGTTGGTGCCGCTCTTGCCGTCGATGCGACTGTTCTTGGCGTCCAGGGCGCCGATGCCCTGTTGCCAGCCGAGGTCGAGGTTGACGAAGGCGCTGCCGAGCCGGCGGCCGTGGTTGAAGCCCAGCTGGGTTTCGGTGATGCGTGGGCTGGACTCGCCCAGCAGGGTGTTTTCGACGTAGTTGCGGGTTTCCAGGTGGGCGAGGCCGAGGCTGAGGCCGGTCTTGCTGACGCTGTCGCGGTGCAGGACGCGATCGGCGCGCAGTTGGTGGGTCTTGCTTTCGCCGTCATAGACGAAGGGGAAGCCCTGCCCTTGGGTGCGCATGCGGTAGTAGCTCTGGCTGTAGGCGTAGCTGAAGCTCCACCAGCCATACGGCAGGCTGTAGGCGAAGCTCTGGTTGGCGGAGTGGCGCCAGCGGTCGCTGACGGCGTCGCCGCCGGCGCGCAGGCTGAGCTGGTCAGCCAGGCCCAGGGGGCTGTCCCATTCCAGGCTGGCGCCCCACTGCTGTTCGCCGGTGCTGCGCTGGCCGTCGTTGTGGCGGTTGAAGCCGACCCGCCAGGGTTTGCCGGGCTCGCCCTTGAGCTGGACGCGGCTGCCGCCCACGTCGCTGCCGGGCAYCAGTTCCAGTTCGGCGGGGCGCGAGGGCAGGCGGTTGATCTGTTCCACCAGTTGCTCCAGCTCCCGCAGGTCCAGCGGCTCGCCGGTCTGCGCCGGGGAGGCCAGGGCCAGTTCGCGGTCGCTGGCGATCGCCGAGCCTTCCACGCCCTCCAGGCGACCTTCGACGACGATGACGTCCAGTTCACCGTCGGCCAGGTCCTGCTGCGGCAGGTAGGCACGGGAGGTGACGTAGCCGCGGTCGATGTAGTGCTGGGTGATGGCCTTGAGCAGGTCGTTGAGGCGCCCGCTGTCCAGGCACTGGTGTTCGAAGGGCTTGAGCAGTTCGCGCTGGCGCACCTCGCTGATCAGGTGCACGCCCTGCAGGCGGATGCGCTGGATGTCGAAGCACGGGCCCTGTGCCTGGGGCTGGCTGGGCGCCACCGGCTCGGCACGGCCGGGCAGTTGCTGCAGTTCCTGCAGGCGCTTGCGCTGCTCTTCCAGCAGCCGCTCCTGGCGGTCGCGGATCAGGTCGCGGTCGCCGGGGGACGGCACCACGGGATCGGCGGCAAAGACTTGGAAAACAGGAAACAACAGCAGGCAGAAGCCGACTGCAAACGGCTGCATGCGCATGACGACCTTCCTTGGATAGTGGCATCTCGACATCGGGGCGATATTTTTATGGCGCCAGCGACTTTGCTCAAGCCCTTTCCCGACCAAATGCGAATCACTCGTCAGTAGTTTGGTAGGTCCGGTCAGGGCGGCGGATTCTAGTCAAAGAGGCAAACCAGAAAATCAGCGCTGATGTTCCCTGAACGTAGGGAAATTTCCGAAACGCAGAAAAAAGAGCGGCAGTCGCCTGCCGCCCTCGGGAAAGAAGTGCCGCCCCGAAGGGCGGCCGGGGAAGGGATCAAAGCGTGAGGTTGCGCTGTTCCTCCTCGGTCAGGCGGCTGCGGGCCTGTTCGTCCAGCGGGCCGGCGCCGAGTACCTGCACGCTGCGGTTGGCGTCGTAGCCGGTCGGTGCCGGGGCGCGGGCTTCTTCGCCGCCTTGCAGGCGTTCGTTGCCGAAGCCCAGTACCTGCACCGTGACGATGGACGGCTGGCGTTCGCGGGCGGCGCGCTGCTGGCCCCGCGCGGCCTCTTCGGCGGCACCGCTGGCGGAGCTGGCCGCCGAGCTGGCCGAGGCCAGGGCTCCGGTGTTGACCGAGGCCACCACCGGTATCCCGCTGGATTTGCCCTGCACCTGGATGTTGGCGGCGTTGATCACCTGCAGCGCGGCGATGTTGACGTTGCCGGAGACGCGGATGCCGGCCTCCCCCGCGTCGATGGTGCCCAGCGGCGCCAGCAGGTCCATGTCGCCCGGCGGTACCTCGGGGATGGGCGCCAAGGTGGCGATGCCGGCACCGGTGCTGGGCACGCTGGGCGACAGGGTGACGTTGCCCCAGGCGTCGTAGACGCGACGGGGTGGCGTGTACACCAGGGTGGTCTTGGAGCCGCGTCCGGCGTTGATGTCGCCCCGGGCGGACCAGGCCAGGATGTCGCCACCGAAGGTGGTCATGATGCGGCTCTGGCCCAGCAGCACGCTGCCCTCGGCGAACAGCTGGATATCCCCGGCCCCCTGGGTGATGACACCGGCCGAGGCCGGCGGCGCCTCGCCCTCGATGCCGAACACCTGCTGCCCGCCCGGCGTGAGCATCTGGATGCCGCCCCCGAACAGGGTGCGCACCCCGGCACCGCCATAGAGGGTGATGTCGCCCTCGTAGCGGATCGGGTTGCCGGCCACGTCATGGCTGGGGAACAACGCGGCGATGGCATTGCGACCGCGCAGGTAGCTGCCGAAACGCGGGCTGCCGGCATCGTTGTATTCGCGCCCGCCTGCGCGCAGCTCGGCGAAGTACAGCTGGCGGGCAAAGATCCGCTGCTGCTCCGGCGCCAGTGCGGTGAAGTAGGCCAGCGCCTGCTCGCGGCTGCCGCTGAAGCCGAAGCGCTCGGCCAGCCAGGCCGCCAGCTCGGCTTCGTAGGTCTGCGCGACGCCACCCGCACCCAGGCTGGCGCCGGGGGCGAGGCGGTTGGCCGGGTCCAGGTAACGCAGGGCGAAGGCCAGGTAGTCCGGGCCGCTGCCGGCACCGGCTTGCAGGGCGATGTCGGCGCCCGGGCGCTGGTCGCCGGGCACGATGGCTCCCAGGCTGTTCAGCGTGGCCTGGTCTTCCAGGCGCAGCTGGCGACCGGCAGTGATCTCCAGGGTGCCGGGCCCGGCAACGTTGAAGCTGCTGAAGAGGATGTCGCGCCCGGCGGACACCACCGAGACGTCGGTGGGGGCGTCGTGGACGAACAGGTTGCCGGTGGTCTGCGCAGTACCTTCGATATTGCTCGGGCCTGGCAGACCGACCACCTGCCCGCTGTTGACGATGTCGCGCCCGGCCATGAGGCGGGTCGGGCGTGCGCCCTCGTACCAGGTTTCACCGGCCCGGAGATCGCTCGAGAACCGCAGGATCTCGCCCGTGCGCACCCCGACGATGTCACCCCGCAGGGCGTAGATGCGCGTCGGCTGGTCGGCACCACGGTAGGCGCCTTCGACCCCGGTGCCACCGAAGGCGAACAGGCTGCGCCCGGGGTTGCCGCTCCAGCCCAGGTCGCCATGGCTGGCGCCTGACGCATCGAGGTAGTAGAAGCCCGGCTTGAAGGGCGTGGCCAGGTGGTCCTGGGGGGCGTTGCTCGGCGAAAGGGCATAACCCCCGGCATAGATGGAGTTTCCGGCCAGCAACTCCAACTGGGCCTGGCGCCCCGGGGCCAGTAGCAGGGAGTTGACGACCACCTGAGCGTCCATGCCAACCGCGCCCTGCGCCGATGGCCCGTAGTAGAGGCTGCCAGCCGGAGCCACCGCCCGCAGGACCGAGGGGTAGACGAAGCGCCCGTCAGTAGCGGAGTAATCCATACCGGAACGCAAACTGAGACCACCGGTGTAGGAGCCCGTTTCCCCCAGTTGGGTCGAGGGTGTCAGATTGCCACCGGCGGCGAACAGGTCGATGGCGGTATGGTCTGTCCATAGGCTGAACCAGGCGAAGCCGCTGCTGCGGGTGCCGGCCAGATCCACGGCCTGGCCGCCCAGGGCCTGGCTGCGCCCGGCGTCGCTCACCCCCCCCAGCACCAGGTCGCCCCGGGCATTGAGGCTCACCGTGGCGTCCCCCGGTACCAGCACCAGCCCGCCGTTAGCGGAGGCCTTGGTGGCGGTGAAAGGGTCGTAGGCGCGGCTTTCCCGGGCGTCATGGTTGCGCGCTTCCGGCCCGGTGATCGTGTCGATGCCGCCATAGGAGGCCGCACTGGCGCGCAGGCTTCCCCGCAGGTTGACCAGGCTGCCATTGAGGTCGTGCCGCTGCTTGATGGGCAGCTTGGCATCATCCTGGAACCCTCGGGCCTCCAGGTCGGGGTTGAGCGCGCCGCCCACCACCAGGTTCAGGTCGCCACCGCCGGTGGTGACCAGGTGGCCGTCCACCAGGCGCCCGGTGGAGCCCACGGCCAGCACCAGGCCCTGGCTGCGACTGGCGAGGTCGCTCTTCATGATTCCTCGGGGCGCCTGCAGGCCGGCATCCCCGGCCACGCGTACGTCGAGGTTGCCGCCGCCCAGGGTGCCGAAGCCGGTGAAGCCGGCCAGGGCCACATCCTTACCGCTGTTGAACGGCACATAGGTGCCGAAGTTGATCCACCAGGCGCTGGGCACGGTGGATGCAACGTCCAGCCCGCCGCCCTGGCGCCACAGCCAGTTGCGGACTGCGCTGCCTTCCGGCTGCTGAGTGTCCCCGCCTCCGCTCTCCGGCCGTCCGATCAGGTCGCCGGTCAGGTCACCGCCCACCGTCAGCGACAGGTTGCCGCCCCGCTCCGGGTACCAGGCGCGGTAGAGACTGCTGGCCCCGCCGTCCACCAGGGTCTCGTAGACACCTCCGTTTTTGCCCAGCACGGTATCGACCAGCGCTCCATTGCCTGGATTAACGGCCACACCGCGTGCCTGGTTGTAGGCCGCGGACTGCGACAGCCCCAGCGAAGAGGTACCGGCCGTATAGAGGCCGTACAGGGAGTGCAGGTTGAAGTCCCCGGCGCTCACCAGGTCCAGGTCCCCGGTGCCGGTGCGCAGCACGCTGAAGCGGCTGCTGCCCAGGGCGTAGTTGTACTCCATACCAGACCCCTCGGTGCACATGTACACCTCGGAGCAGATAATCAATTCGTCATCAACACCGTATTCAGCCATGGCCTCGGCTACCGGCTTGCCGGCAAAGCTCTCATCGCCATACCACGCCAGTGCACCCTCCGCCGTGAGGAGGCGGGTCGATATGGCTTTCGCCAGATAGCCATAGTGAGTGTCGGCCAGGCGCAGTTCGCCGTGCTCGGCATAGGGGTCGACCAGGCGGCTGTCGGCGGCCTGCAGGTCGGCACCGGCCACGGCCCGCAGCGACCAGGACTGCGAGCCTTCGGGCAGCATCTGCGCCACGGCCCAATTGCGTCCCTTGCCGTCACCGCCTCGCAGGTTGACCTTCTCCACCCCGGCGGCGAGCTTCACATCGGTGCCCGCCGGGATCAGCGCCCCCAGGGCCAGCACCAGGTTCCCTGCCTGCACCACCCTGTCCGGCGCACCGACAATAGTGCTGGGCGCGTTGCTCGGCAGCGGCACACCCTTCGGCCAGGTCATGGCCGTTACCGGGGTGTCCCCCGGCAGCCAGGTCCCCGCCCCCAGGACCATGCCCTGGGCCAGGGTGACGGCCTCGGCCAGGCGGGTGCCGGCCGCGTAGGCCAGGCTGCCGTCGGCGTTGCGCACCTCCGCCGCCAGCACCGTACCGGCCGCCAGCAGCAGCGGGCCGTTCAACCGCGCGTCCGCCGGCAGGCGGGTACCGGCAGCCAGGGTCATGGCCTTGATCGGCAGGTCGTAGTTGAGCACCGTGCCGGCGGGGAAGGCGGTGCCATCCTGCAGTTCGATGCCGCCACGGGGCACCACCACATCCCCGTTGAACGGCTGCTTGCCGGGCAGCAGCACCCAGCCGTCGTCGTCCTGGGTGGCCGGCGGTGCGAGGAAGCCGTCGTTGATGCTGCCCAGCACGCTCAGGTCGCCCCCAGCGCGGATCACCAGGTGCCCCACCTCCCCCGAGCCCGCAGCGGCGGTCCTGGGGGTGTGCGGATTGAGGCTGGCGTAGCGGTAGCCGGACAGGTCCAGGTCACCCTGCACCACCAGGTCGCCACCGGGCGTCCGGCTGACCAGCTCCACCCCGGGCCGCAGGTGGAAGGCATCGGCATAGGCGGCGTTGTTCAGGCCGGCCAGCTTGCCGTTGAGCAGCGCACCGTTGGCCAGGGCGTGGTCGATGAAGGCCAGGCTCTCGGCGTGCTTCTGGTCCAGGTAGGCCTGGTCGATGACCTGGTAGGGCCGGCCGCTAGCGGCCGGGTCGCTGCCGTCGCGGGCATCGTCGTAGCGCTGCACGCCGTTCACGGCGATCAGGCTGGCGCCCTGGATGTCCAGGGGGCCGCTGGCATCGATGGCGATGTCACCAGCGCTGGCACCGCCGAGCCGGGGAGCATTCAGCTCCAGGGTGCCCCGTGCTTGGCCATCGTGGCCGCTGCTGGCGGCGGTGCCGTGGCGCAGGTCGATGCGGGCGCCGCTGGCCAGGGTCAGTTGGCCATCGACGGCGCTCAGTTCCACCGTGGCCCGGTTGGGCGCATCGATGATCCCGCCGTAGCTGTCCACCCTCAGGCGGTTGCCATGGGCGTCCAGCCGCGCGCCGCTGCCGAGGGTGAGCCCCTGCTTGCCGGCCAGGCGGATGGCCCCTACCCGCTCGCCGCTGGCGTCCACGGTGCCGTTCACCGTGAGGTGCCCGCCGTCCAGCGACACGCTGATCTCTCCGGCCTTGAGGCCATCGCCGATCACCAGGTCGCCCTGCTTGAGCTGGAAGCTGCGAGCGCCGAACACCTGGCCCTGGTTGAGGCGCTGGTTGAGCGCGGCGAAATCGTCGCTGAGGTTGCCCGCGCCGAGCCGCTGGGCGTGTACCTCCAGGCTGCCGGCCTTGTACGGCATCCAGGTACCGCCAGCGTCGTATTCCCCGCTGCTGCCACCGAGGATGCGCCCTTCCAGGGCCACCGTGCCGGCGCCGGCCGCCAGGGCGGTGGCCTTGAGGCTGCCGGCCTGGTTGTTGACCGCGGACAGGTCGATCAGTGCACCGGCCGCCTGGCGGATGTCGCCGTGGCGGCTCTCCAGGATCAGGTCGCCGCCCCAGCTGTACTTGTTCACCTCGTTGAAGGTGACCTTGCGCCCGGCCAGGTCGATGCGGGCACCATCGCCGAGGCTCAGCTGCTCCTCGGCCGCCAGGGTCAGCTTGCCGCTGGGCAGCACCACCGCGCCCTCCAGGTACAGGTTGCGCCCGCGAAGGGACAGCTCCGCCCCCAGGGCATCGCCCCCGATGGTCGGCACCGTGGAACCGGCCGGAGCGCTGATGCGGATGTCGCCACCTGCGCTGAGGCGGTTCACCGAGCCGGCCCCGCCGGTCAGCACCGGGGTGCGCAGGGTCAGTTGCCCGCCGCTGTACTGGAAGCCCTGGCCCGGGGTGTAGCCGTCCTGCCGCTGGTACACCGCCAGGCCGCCCTTGTGGTTGGCGGTGATGCGCTCGCGGGCGTTCAGCTCGACGTTGGCGAAGCCCACGGCCAGCCGGTCGCGGATCGGGGTGGCACTGGGCTGGCTGTCCGGCAGGTAGCCGAACTCGATGCGCTCGGCGTCGATCAGCAGGCTGCCCGCGCCGCTGCCGGCACCGCCGGCGATGATGGCTCCGGCCTCGTTGTGGGCACCGTTCCACACCAGGTTGGCGGTGCGGATCTGTGCACGCGCACCCGCCTCGCCCTGGCCGTAGATAGCCGGGGTGGTCAGCACCAGCTCCTTGAACCGCGAGCGGCCGTCGGCACCGTAGGTGTCCAGGCTGGCGTCGCCGAAGAAGTTCAGCGAATCCCGCGCGCCCAGCACCAGGGTCTCCAGCGCGGGCGCGCCGACCTGGGCATCGCCACGCAGCAGGCGGTCCAGCACCGCCTGGTTGAGGGTCAGCCCGTTGGGCAGGCGGTTGCGGCTGGCCAGGTCGGCCAGCACCTCGGCGCTGCCGACGTTGATACCGCCCACTGCCAGGGTCAGGTTGCGGGTGCCGTAGCGCACC
The DNA here is from genome assembly GCF_000931385.1 of Pseudomonas sp. FeS53a. Classification (NCBI taxonomy): domain Bacteria; kingdom Pseudomonadati; phylum Pseudomonadota; class Gammaproteobacteria; order Pseudomonadales; family Pseudomonadaceae; genus Pseudomonas; species Pseudomonas sp. FeS53a. The sequence goes on along the minus strand of NZ_JYFT01000071.1, from coordinate 7,709 downwards.
GCATCGCTCAACTCGAAGCGGTTGTCGGTGGCCGTGGCGATGGTGCCGTCGGAATAGAGCCCGGTGGTGCCGCTGCATGTGCCGTCGCAGACACCGATGCGGATGGGCCCGGGCGCCGCATTCGGTAACTGGGGGTTGGGTACATCCGGGGCCAGCAGGCTGAGGTAGCCGTTGGAAACCGCCAGCACGCTATTGCGCCCCGGCTTGTACAGGTAACCGTCGCGGGAGTCCCGCGGGGCAGCCCCCAGGCCCAGGGTGTTGATGCTGGCGCCCTGCTCCACGGTGATGCCCCCCGTCGTGCCGGAGCTGATCAGCATGACCTCCGGCGCCCGCAGGGTCGCGCCGCTGCGCAGGGTCACGCTGCGCACGTTGGCCCCATTAGTGCTACCCAGCTGGATGAAATTGCCGCCCTGGCCGTAGACCGTACGGCCAAGACCACCGATGAAGAGGCTGCCGGCACCGATGGCGTTGAGGTCGGCATCGTTCAGGGAGATGCCGGTAAAGCCGGCGTTGGCCCCGGTGCCGGCCTTGACGATTTCCAGGTGGCTGCCGAATGTCGCGTCGATGGCGGTGATGCTGCCCCGTCCGCCCTCCTCACGGCCCTTCAGCAGGGTTCCGGCGAAGCGGAAGCTGGGCTGGCTGCCGTCGCTGCGCGAGAAATTCAGGTTGAAGGCCTTGGCGTCCCGCGGCATCAGCGCGGCGGGGATGCCCAGCCGCGCGGCATCGGCCAGCAGGTACTGGCTGAGAGTGGTCTCGTTGTACTGGGAGTAGCGGCGCAGCACGTCGGCCGGGGTGAGGATCACCTGGCTGGCCAGGCTGTCGCGGGCGCCGCTGGCCAGGCCCAGGGTGCCGGCGGTGGACCAGGAGCCGTTGCGCATGGCCTGGGTGATGAGGGCACCGCCCTGCCCCGCCAGGCCATTGACCTCCACGCGGAAGGCCCCCGGCAGCAAGGCGTAGGTGGATGGCAGCAGGGTGTAGGTGCCCGCCGGTAGCCCCGGCACGCCAGCGCCGACGGTGATCTGCTGGCCCACCAGCGGTGCCACGGCCCCGGCCTCGCCATTGCCGGGGGCGAAACCCGGCTGGACGCCGGGCACGATGGCGTACACCGGGTTGCTGCTCAGGGCCGGCAGCAGGAAGCCGTCCGGGCCGTATTGCACCAGCGGGTTGAAACGGGCGTCGGTGGAGCCGCCGCGACCGGCGACGAACCCGGCACCGAGCACCACCCCGCCGCCGGACACATCCACCACGGCGCCCTCGGCCACGTCGATGGCCTGCCCGATCAGGTCCACCTTGCCGGGCATGTTGTTCTGCCCCTCCTTCAGCAGGGTGGTGGAGAGGGCCACGCCGTCGTAGAGCCAGGTCTTGCCGTCCACGGTACCGCCATAGGGAATCACCAGGCCCGCACCGCTCACCGAGGTCAGGCTGCCGGGCAGCAGGTTCACCCGGCTGGCGGGCCGCGGGCTGTTGCCGCCATAACCGACCTCCAGGCTGCCCAATGGCGCCCGCAGGACGCCCCCCTGGTTGACCACGTCGGCCTGCAGCCTCAACTCGCCAAAGGCCGACAGGGGCTGCGCCGGGATCGCGCCAACCGGGCGGCCAATGTCGATGCGCGTGGCCTGCACCAAGGCCTTGACCCCGGTGCCGGGGTAGACCTGGGCTGCTGTGATGCGCAGGTCGCCGGGCAGCGTCAGGCTCATGGCGTTGGCTATGCTGCTCGGGCTCGCCAGCAGCCGCAGGTCACCCAGGCTGTCCAGTTGCACCTGGGCGAAGGCACGGCGGTCCACCACCTGCTCGCGCCCCTGCAGCAGGCGGATGCTGCCGCGCGCCCCCAGGTTCACCTTGTCGCGCACGTCCAGCAGGCCACGGGCACTGAGCAGCCACTGGCCAGTGGCAGGGCGTACCGAGGTGCCCATGTCGATCGCTGTTTTGGTTTCGCTTGGTCCCACAGATGCAGCCGGCCTGGCCCCGGCCAGCCGCAGGTAGTGGCTGCTCAACTCGACCCGGCTGTCCGCCGCGGCGGACTCGGCCAGGCCGTAGGCTCCGGCATACAGGCTGAGGGCATTGGCCAGGTTCAGGCGCACGTTGCCATCGAAGCTCAGCAGCCCGGTGCTGAGCAGCGCCAGGTTGTCGAACCCGCCCTGCTCCACCTGGCTCACCGCCAGCCGGCCCTGGCCATAGCGCAGCCTCGACGCCCCCTGCTCGGGGCCCGCCCCCTCGGCCAGGGGAGCCGCCTGCTGCTGGGCCACCACCAGTTCCCGGGCCTGGCGCACGGCATCAGTGGCCCGGGGGTCGCCGGTCAGGTAGTTGGGCGCGCCAAGGGCCACCGAGAGGCTGCCCCCTGCCACCCCCTCGCCGCCGGCGGCAGCGCGGAGCTGCCCATCCAGGTACAAACCGCTGGTGGATGCCAAGGCAATGCTGCCGCCCTGGCTGGCCACCCTTAGCGGGCCCTGGCCGGGCAGGTCGAGCCACGCCTGGCTGCCGGAGGCATCGAGGCGCGCGCCCTGGCGCACCACCACGAAGGCATCGCTGGCCGTCAGGTCMCCCCGGTTGGCGTCGATTTCCCCGCCGATGACGATGCTGCCCCCCTGGCGCACCTGGCCGTAGCGGTTGCCTCGGGCGTCCACCGCGCTGACGGCACGGGAGGCTGCGTCCAACCGGGCGTGATCGCCGATCCAGAGGGAATGGTAGGTTTCCAGCGGCCGTGCGGACTGGACCTCACCGTTGCTCCCCAGGCCGAGGATGCTGATGCGCCCGCCCCAGGCCTCCAGGGTGCCGTCCACCGTGACCTGGCCGATCCCGGCCAGGCGGATGGCCTGGCCAGGGTCGACATGCAGCAGAGCCCCCTGCTTCACCACCAGCGCCGTGCTGGCGATGTCGGCGGCGGCGGTCTCCGGGCTGCCAGCCTGCAGCGAGAGGCTGGCCCCCTGGCGCTGGGTCAGCACGCCCTGGCCGGCATCCTCCTGGTAAAGGGGGGGCAACCAGCGCTCCAGGGCCTCGGACAGGGCACCGCCGGTGGCCAGGTTGCCCGCGCCGCTGGCCTGGCGGTACAGCGGCTGGGTCACCTCGACGCGTGTGCCCTCGGCCACCTCCAGGCCCCGGTTACCCCTCACCTCGTAGGCGGAGAAACCCTTGTCGAAGAAGTTCCCACGCAGCACCAGGGTGCCGGCCGCCGCCGACGGGGCGTTGTCGGCGATCAGCACCCGAGCGGCCTGCAGGCTGAGGGTGCCACCGCCCTTGACGCCTTCGCCCCGCAGGGCGCCGCCCAGGCTCAGCACGCCACTGTCGCCCCGGTTGCCGGCACTGGCCGCCAGGGTGACGTGGCCGCCCTTGCCGCCCTGCAGCCTGCCGTTGGCGAGCAGCGCCGCGCCGGAGCTGACATCCACCGTGCTGCCGGCTTCCAGCAGGGTGTTGCCGCTGCTGCGCAGGGACACGCTGCCGCCATTGAGGTAGGGCAGCGCGCGGGTGTCGTCGGGCTCGCGCAGCAGGTTGCTCCACAACCCGCTGGCATCGAGGCGCACACCCGCCCCCACGCGTACCGAGGCACTGCCGCTGGTGGGGGTGAGCACGGTATCGGCACGCCCCAGGGCGGTCATCTGGTTGAGCACGTTGCCCAGCTGGAGGCTGCCGCCACGGACGGTGATGTCGGCGTTCACCTCCACCTGCGGGCCGTAGAGGGTCACGTTGCCGGCCGGCGCCACCTGCAGCGCGCTGTCGACCCGGATGCCCTCGCTGGCCGCCACCTTGATGGCCCCGAGGTTGAAGCCGTTGAGCTGGGCGCTGTCCAGGTACAGGGTGCCCTGGCGTCCCGCCGGCAGGGCGGCGGTCAGGTCGAGCCCGTCGGCGATGCGTTCGGCGCCCTGGCCGAACACCACCTGCTTCAGGGTGTTGGCACTGGCACCCAGTACGGGCTCCAGGGTGCCGCTGCTCTTCACGTACAGGGGGGCGTAGGTGCCCACCACCAGTTGGCCACCGCGCGCGGCCGCCTTCTGCGACTGGCGGTAGCCGTCGAGGCCGGCCTGGGCCGCCTGGGTCTGCCGGGCGCCCTGGTAGGTGTCGCTGGCCAGGGTGCCCTCAAGCACCGCGTTGCGGGTGCCGATGACCAGACTGCCGGCGTCGCGGCCCACGGTGTAGCCGGCCTCCTGGCGCTCGCGCGGGGCGATCAGCGGGTCGTAGTAGTAGTCGGTGCGGCCCCAGCGCTGGCTGTGGTCCTCGTAGCCCCGGTAGATGCCGGTGTAGAGGATGTCGCCCGGGGCGCTGGAGAGTTCGTACAGGCGCCCGTCGGCGCCCTTCAGCCAGGTCTGCCGGACGCTGCCGCCCTGGACGTCGAGGGTGCCGCCGGAAAGGTTGATCTGCGAACCGGACTGGGTCACCACTTCGCCGCCGGTGAAGCTGACGGTGCCGCCCAGGGCCATCCATTCGGCCACGCTGTGGCCCTGGGTGCCGAGGTAGCCGCTGACCTCCAGCAGGCCGCCGGCGGTGTACCAGCGGTCGGTGGCGTAGCCGTTGGTCCCGGCCGGCACCCGCACCAGCTCGCGCACATCCACCCAGACGTCGCTGTTGTTCAGCGCGCCCTTGTCGCGGTTGACCGAGGCGTCGCGCTGCTCGTTGCCCTGCAGGTTGACCTTGACGCTGTTGGCCGACATGGCCACCTGCACGCCGGTGGCGCCGGAGACGTCGATCACGGCGCCGTCGCGCACCAGGCTGCGCTGGGCAGCCTGGGTCGCCACCTGGCCACCGGTGGCCAGGGTGATGGAGCCCTTCTGGAAGTCCACGCTGCCGCTGCTGTCGATCTGCACCAGGGACAGGTCGCGGCGGAAGACGTCGCCGTTCACCACGTCGCCGTCCTGCTTGAGGGCCGGTGCCAGCAGGGCATCGCGCTGGCTGTCGAGGGCGGTGGCGCTGGCATCGAGGAGGATCGCGGTGGTGCTGCCCTCGCCCAGGGTCACCTGGCCATTGGCGCCGCTGGCGGTGAGGTGCACGGTGCCACGGGCGTCTGCGGAGGTGCTGGCCAGGGCCACGCCGCTCTGCTGCACCTGGTTGCCCACCAGGCTGACATCGCCGCTGGCGGCCAGCAGCACGCCCCGGTTGAGCACCCGGCCGCTGCCGCTGGCGCTCACTTCGTTGCCACGGGTGGTGGAGGTGGGGCTGCCGTCGCTGCCATAGCCCTTGCGGATCACGAAGCTGTCCCCGGCCGCCATCAGCACCTGGCCCTTGGGCGTGCTGATGCTGCCGGCGTTGTCCACCTCCTTGCCCAGCAGCAGCACGTAGCCGCCCCCGGAGGTGGAGGTGCTGGGCGCCGCCGTGCTCAGTTGCGCCCCCTGCTCCACGCGGATATTGCCCTGGGCGTTGGTGAAGCTCGGGTTGCTGCCGTTATAGAGGCCGCCGCTGCGGAACTGCTCGTCGCTGAAGCCAGTAGCGGCAGCCACCAGGTTGCGCACGTTGACCTGGCTGGTGCCGCTGAACACCACCCCGTTGCTGTTCAGGATCATCACCGTGCCGTCGGCCTTGATCTGGCCCTGGATCTGGCTGGGCGCGGTGCTGTTGCCCACCTTGTTCAGCAGCGCCCAGCTGGCCTCCTGCTGGAAGGCCAGGGTGGTGTCGCGGCCGACGTTGAAGGTCTCCCAGTTGAGGATGGCCTTGTCGGCAGTCTGCTTGATGGACACCAGCACCTTGCCGTTGGCGTCGGTCTGCACCGGCGCCTCGGCGTTGATGAACAGCGGCTTGCCATCGGGCCCCACCACCACGTTGAGGCCGTTGCCTCCGAGACCGTTGTGCAGGGTCTGCGGGGCGCCGCTGGCGGCCGCGCGTCCGGCGGCCTGGGCTGCCTGGGCCGCGGCGATGGCGGCCACGGTGTTGTTGAGGTTGGCGAAGGAGCGGCCCAGGCGCTGCTGCACCTGCTGCTGCTGCGCCAGCGGCGGTGGCGAACCCGGCTGCACGGTCCCCGGCCGGGCGGCTCCGGCGGCCTGGGCGGCGCCCTTCTCGGCGAACCAGCCGGCACTGAAGGCCGGCGCGGCCTGGGCACCGCCAGCCAGCAGCATCAGGGCGATGGCCTGGGCCAGTGGCTTGAGCAGGAGGGGGTGTTCGCGGCGGGCGGTGCAGGTGACGGACGACTTGGGCTGGGAACGCATCACGACGGGTCCTTGTTCGGGTGGAGGCGCAGCGCCCCGAAGGGCGCGCCATGGCTGTTACCCCCAAGGCCGTCGGCGCAGCGGGCGACCGAACTTTTGTCACGCAAAGTTCACGGGGCCTACCGGCGCCTGACATGCAAAACCGGCAATGGCGCGAGGCCATTGCCGGTTCCTGGGGTGAACCCGCGAGGGGCTTAGAGCGGACGGCCGATGCCGTTGCAGGCGCTGGTGTTGCCGATAGCCAGAGAGCTGCTCGTGGTAGCGAAGGTGGTACGGATGGCGTTCTTCCAGGCGGTGGTGAGCGGGATCAGCTTGTTGGCGACGATCTCGTCATCGTTGTTGCTGCTGGCGTTCAGGCCGTAGTGGCGGTTGAGGAAGGTGCGGATGGCGGTGGCGTCAGCGCTGTCCTTGTAGCACTGGCTGAACACCAGGTTGGTGTAGCCGACGATGCTGTAGCCGGTGGCGGGGTTGGCCAGAACCGGGACCCAATTGGCGGGATCGGCGCGGTCAGCTGCGGTGGACGGCGGAAGGGCGTTGCTCAGGGCGATGGTAACGTTGCCCACGGTGGGCAGGTTGCCGTTGACCTTGGCGACCACGGCGGGGTTGGTGGCGTCCACGTCCTCCGGGCCGACGTAGCCGATGGCGCCATCGGTGGCGGCCACGGTGCTGGCCATCTGGGCGCTGCCACTCACGGCCACGGCACCGGCCGGCACACCGCCGAGGGCGGCGCTGGTGAAGGTGCTGCTGACGCCGAACTGGCCTGAACACTGGCTGTTCAGGTGGCGGGTGAAGATCTCGGAGGTGCCGCTGCTGGTGCCACGGTAGACCACGGTGATCGGGCCGGAGGCGCTGCTGATCTGGTTCCAGTCAGTGATGCTGCCGGAGAAGATGCCGCACAGCTGGGCGCTGGTCAGGTTCAGCGAGGTGACGCCGGCTTTCTTGTAGGGAATGGTGACCGAGGTGGCCGCCGAGGGGATCTGTACCAGCGGGCCCCAGTTGTTGGCATCGGTGACGGGCACGGTCGGGGACTGGTGGGCATTCTTGTAGGCCGACAGTTCGGCGGCGCTCAGTACGGAGTCACTGCCGGCGTAGTCGACGGTGGTGCCGCTGGGCAGGTTGAGCTTGGTGGCGTCGTTGTTCAGCACGGCAGCCTTGCCGGCGCCGCTGCCCACGCCGATGTAGGCGTTGAAGCCGGACGGCAGCACGGTGGCGGTGTTGTACAGGTTCTGCGGCAGGGTGGCACCGCCACCGACGACGGCCGCCATGGCCTGGGCGGAACACAGGCCGGCGACGGCCAGGGAAACAGCGAGAACGTTGCGCTTGAACATGAGGAAGCTCCTTTCATCGTGTCTGGACGTGGATGGTTCGCTGTCGAGCGGGTCATGGCCGGTCGGGCGCATTCCAGAAGCCCGGTGCGGCTCGGCCATGGCACTGACAGTCGCAGCCACGGGTGACAGGCAAAGGAAAAAACCTCGGGAGCACGAGGCGCTCAAGGACGGGAATGTTCGGGGGTGCGTGCAACCTGCCTGACATGACAGGGCGCTGCGGCGAGGAGGTATTACGGGAGGGCGGCTGGGAGAC
>NZ_JYFT01000051.1:0-17345 GCF_000931385.1 Pseudomonas sp. FeS53a | reverse complement strand
GGGTGGTGGCCTGGGGCGCGGGGGTGGCGATGATGACGTGGCTGAAGGGGCCGTGGCTCTGGCCCTCGGCGTCCAGCAGGCTCCAGTGCTGCTCGCCCCGGAACACCTCGGTGATGCGGCAGCTGAAGTTCACCGGCAGCGCGCCCATCAAGGCCCGGGTGATGGCGCTCATGCGCGGGGTGCCGACCCAGCGCACCTGCTCGTCCGGGGAGGGCGAGAGGGTGCCGTTGCGGAAGTTGTAGAGGGTGGGCGTCCACTCGGCGACCCAGCCGCGCTCGCGCCATTGCTGGACGACTTCGTTGAAGCGGCGGTCGCGGGCGGTGAAGTACTGCGCGCCCAGGTCCAGGGAGCCGGCGTCGCTGCGCTTGCTGGCCATGCGTCCGCCACTGCCGCGGCTCTTGTCGAAGAGCTGCACGGCATGCCCGGCGGCGCTCAGCGCCTGGGCGGCGGAGAGGCCCGCGAGGCCGGTCCCGATGATTGCGATGGGTGTGTTCATGGTCTACCTCGATACCTTTGTGCGTGACTGCAGGTCGGGCTGACAAACCTGTACAGATTGCTTGAATTGTACAGGGATGATCGGTTCCAATCGCGATGCCTTCAAGGGGTGTGACCGTGATGGAGCCAACCTGTGCCCCGTCATGATTCAGACTAGGGCGATATTTCCAGTTGGTGCCATGCGAGGAGGATGCCATGCACATATTGCTGACCGGCGGTACTGGGCTGATTGGAAGCGCCCTGTGCCGGCGCTGGGTTGCCGAAGGCCACCAACTGACGGTCTTGAGCCGTCGGCCCCAGGATGTACCGCGCCTGTGCACCGCTTCGGTGCGTGGCATCGCCCGGCTGGAAGACTACGGGGACGGCCCGCTGGACGCGGTGGTGAACCTTGCCGGCCAACCCGTTGCCGACCGCCCCTGGACTCGTGCCCGCAAGGCCAGCCTGCTGGCCAGCCGCGTGGCGCTGACCGAGCGCCTGGTGGCCTGGCTGGGTACCCGCAGCCAGCGCCCGGCGCTGCTGCTCAACGGCTCGGCGGTGGGCTGGTACGGCGACGGCGGTGAGCGTGAGCTGCGCGAGGACGCCCCACCCGGACAAGGCGACTTCGCCAGCGAGCTGTGCCAGGCCTGGGAAGACGCCGCCCGTGACGCCGAGGCCCTGGGCATCCGCGTGGTGCTGCTGCGCATCGGCCTGGTGATGTCGCCCCGTGGCGGCTTTTTGTCGCGCCTGCTGCCGCAATTCCGCTTCGGCCTCGGCGGCACCATGGGCAGCGGACGCCAGTGGTGGCCGTGGATTCATCTGGAAGATCAAATCGCCGCGATGGATTTTCTTTTGCGGCTGGACGGCGCGAGCGGTCCCTATAATGCGTGCGCGCCGCAGCCGGCCCGCAACGCCGACTTCGCCCGCAGCCTGGGCCGTGCCCTCGGGCGGCCGGTCTGGCTGCCGACGCCGGCTGCGGTGCTGCGGCTTCTGCTGGGGGAAATGTCGATCCTGATGATCGGCGGCCAGCGGGCCCTGCCCAGCCGATTGCTGGAGGCCGGCTTCACCTTTCGTTTCAACGACCTCGACCGGGCGCTGGCTGACCTGGTCGGGCCCAAGAAGGATGTTCCATGACCGATCACGCGCTGCTGCTGGTGAACCTGGGTTCGCCGTCGTCCACCTCGGTGGAGGACGTGCGCCGCTACCTCAACCAGTTCCTCATGGACCCCTACGTCATCGACCTGCCCTGGCCGCTGCGCCGCCTGCTGGTGTCGCTGATCCTGATCAAGCGGCCGGCGCAGTCGGCCCACGCCTACGCCTCCATCTGGTGGCCCGAAGGCTCGCCGCTGGTGACCCTCAGCCGCCGCCTGCAAGAGGCCACCCGGCCGTTCTGGCCCCACGGGCCGGTGGCCCTGGCGATGCGCTACGGCGAGCCCTCCATCGAGAACACCCTGCAGGAGCTGGTGCGCCAGGGCGTGAAGCGCGTGACGCTGGCGCCGCTGTACCCGCAGTTCGCCGACAGCACCACCACCACCGTCGAGCAGGAGACGCGCCGGGTCATCGCGGCCCACGGCCTCAAGCTCCAGGTGCAGGTGCTCGACCCCTTCTATGACCAGCCCGAGTACCTGGACGCCCTGGTGGCCAGTGCCCGCCCGCACCTGGAGCAGGGCTTCGACCACCTGCTGATGAGCTACCACGGGCTGCCCGAGCGTCACCTGCACAAGGCCGACACCAGCGGCAGCCACTGCCTGAAGGGCGCTGACTGCTGCCAGCGCGCCGAGGGCCAGGTACTCGCCCGCTGCTACCGCGCCCAGTGCTACCGCACCAGCGAAGGCTTCGCCGCACGCATGGGGCTGCAGCCGGGCCAGTGGTCGGTGTCCTTCCAGTCACGCCTGGGGCGCGCCAAGTGGATCGAGCCCTACACCGAAAGCCGCCTCGACGAACTGGCGGCCCAGGGGGTGAAGAAACTGCTGGTGATGTGCCCGGCCTTCGTCGCCGACTGCATCGAGACCCTGGAAGAGATCGGCGACCGCGGGCGCGAGCAGTTCATCGCCGCCGGCGGCGAGGACCTGGTGCTGGTGCCCTGCATGAACGACCACCCGCAATGGGCCCAGGCCCTGGCCAGCCTTTCCGGCAAGGCCCAGCGCCTGCTCTGAGCATCAGCCCAGGGGCAGCCCGGGCATTCGCCTGGCCTATAAGGCCGCTGCCCCATCCCGCCTGCACCTAAGCTGGGCGCTCCTTCCACCCGTCGTGCGCCGCACTGGCGGCGCCGAGGAGAGCCCATGCAGAACAACAACAACGGCTATCCCTCGGGCCTGCGAGCCTGGACCACCGTCGCCATCCTGATGGTGGCGTACGTGCTGTCATTCATCGACCGGCAGATCCTCAACCTGCTGGTGGGCCCCATCCGCCGCGACTTGGTCATCAGCGACACCCAGATGAGCCTGCTCATGGGGCTGTCGTTCGCGCTGTTCTACACCGTGTGCGGCATCCCCCTCGGACGCCTGGCCGATACCCGCAGCCGACGCGGGCTGATCGCCATCGGCGTGCTGTTCTGGAGCGCCGCCACTGCCGCCTGCGGGCTGGCCAAGCTCTACTGGCAGTTCCTCGTCTGCCGCATCGGCGTGGGCGTCGGCGAGGCGGCCCTGTCGCCGGCGGCCTATTCGCTGATCGCCGACAGCTTCCCCCGGGAGCGCCGTGCCACCGCCATCAGCGTCTATTCAATGGGGGTGTACCTGGGTTCTGGGCTGGCCTTCCTGGTGGGCGGGCTGGTGATCAAGTTCGCCTCGGCCCAGGGCGACGTGCACCTTCCGCTGCTGGGGGACGTGCGGCCCTGGCAGCTGATCTTCCTCATCCTCGGCGCCGCCGGGGTGCTGTTCACCTTGTTGATGCTGGCGGTGCGCGAGCCCGAGCGGCGGGGCGTCGGTTCCGGCGTCGCGGTGCCGCTGTCGGAAGTCGGCCGCTACCTGCGCAGCAACCGCCGCACGGTGCTGTGCCACAACCTCGGCTTCGCCGGGCTGTCCTTCGCCGGCTATGGCAGCGCGGCCTGGATTCCCACCTACTACATCCGCACCCACGGCTGGGATGCCGGGCACGTCGGCGTCGTCTACGGCTCCCTGGTGGCGGTGTTCGGCTGCCTGGGCGTGGTGTTCGGCGGGCGCCTGGCGGACTGGATGGCCAAGCGCGGCCGCAGCGACGCCAACATGCGCGTCGGCCTGCTCGCTGCCCTGGGGGCGCTGCCGCTGGTGATCCTGTTCCCGCTCCTCGACGATGCCGCCTGGGTGACCGTGGTGATGGCGCCGACGGTGTTCTGCCTGAGCATGCCCTTCGGCGTGGCGCCGGCAGCGATCCAGGAGATCATGCCCAACACCATGCGCGGCCAGGCTTCGGCCATCTACCTGTTCGTCATCACCCTCATCGGCCTCGGGCTCGGCCCCACGGCGGTGGCGCTGGTCACCGACTTCGTCTTCGCCGATGACCTGGCCCTGCGCTGGTCGCTGCTGATCGTCACCACCTTGGCGGTGGGCAGCTCCGTGGTGTTGCTGTGGATGGGCCTCAAGCCGTATCGGGAGAGCGTCGAGCGGCTGAAACAATGGGTGGCGCCCAGCGTGATGCCGGCGGCGAAGCTGGCGGATGCCTGATCCGGGGAGGGGGGAATGGTGGGCTGAAGCCCACCCTGTGCGGTGTCGGTTGGCCCGTGTGGTGTTGCATGAGCGCCCAATAAAAAGCCCCGCGATGGCGGGGCTCTTTATTGGGGCAGGACTCAGATGTCCGGTGTGTCGTCCGCAGCCTTGTGCTTCCAGGTCTGGTGACCGGGCAGGATCAGGTTGAGGGCGATGGCGACGATGGCGCAGAGGGCGATGCCCTTGAGGCCGAAGTCGTCCTGGCCGGTACCGGTGCCCACCAGCATGCCGCCGATGCCGAACACCAGGGTGACGGAGACGATCACCAGGTTGCGCGCTTCGGCCAGGTCCACCTGGTGGCGAATCATGGTGTTCAGGCCCACGGCGGCGATGGAGCCGAACAGCAGGCAGAGGATGCCGCCCATGACCGGCACCGGGATGCTCTGCAGGATGGCGCCGAACTTGCCGATGAAGGCCAGGCCGATGGCGAATACCGCCGCCCAGGTCATGATCTTCGGGTTGTAGTTCTTGGTCAGCATCACCGCGCCGGTCACTTCCGCGTAGGTGGTGTTCGGCGGGCCGCCGAACAGGCCGGCGGCCGAGGTGGCCAGGCCGTCGCCCAGCAGGGTGCGGTGCAGGCCCGGGGTCTTCAGGTAGTTCTTGCCGGTCACGCTGCCCACGGCGATGACGCCGCCGATGTGCTCGATCGCCGGGGCCAGGGCCACCGGGACGATGAACAGGATGGCCTGCCAGTTGAACTCGGGGGCGACGAAGTTGGGCAGCTCCAGCCAGGGCGCCGCCGCGATCTTGGCGGTGTCCACCACGCCGAACCAGAAGGACAGGACGAAGCCCACCAGCACGCCGGCGATGATCGGCACCAGGCGGAAGATGCCCTTGCCGAACACTGCGACGATCAGGGTGGTGAGCAGGGCCGGCATGGAGATCCACATGGCGGTGCCGTAGGGGATCAGCTGGGTGCCGTCACCGCCCTTGCCCATGGCCATGTTGGCGGCGATGGGGGCCATGGCCAGGCCGATGGAGATCACCACCGGGCCGATCACCACCGGCGGCAGCAGGCGGTCGATGAAACCGGTGCCTTTGATCTTCACCGCCAGGCCCAGGAAGGTGTAGACGAAGCCCGCCGCCACCACGCCGCCCATAGTCGCGGCCAGGCCGAACTGGCCCTTGGCGAGGATGATGGGGGTGATGAAGGCGAAGCTCGATGCCAGGAACACCGGCACCTGGCGCCCGGTCACCAGCTGGAACAGCAGGGTGCCCATGCCGGCGGTGAACAGCGCGACGTTCGGGTCCAGGCCGGTGATCAGCGGCATCAGCACCAGGGCGCCGAAAGCCACGAAGAGCATCTGCGCGCCGGACAGCACCTGGCGCCAGAGCGGATCGTTGTAGTCGTCGCTCATGGATCAGGTGTCCTTCTGCTTGGTGCCGAAGATCTTGTCACCGGCATCGCCCAGGCCCGGGATGATGTAGCCATGTTCGTTGAGCTTCTGGTCGATGGAGGCGGTGTAGATCATCACGTCCGGGTGGGCGTCGTTGACCACCTTGATGCCCTCCGGCGCGGCCACCAGCACCATCGCGCGGATTTCCTTGCAGCCGGCACGCTTGAGCAGGTCGATGGTGGCGACCATGGAGCCGCCGGTGGCCAGCATTGGGTCGATGATCAACGCCAGGCGCTCGTTGATCTCCGGCGCCAGCTTCTCCAGGTAGGTGTGGGCTTCGAGGGTTTCCTCGTTGCGCGCCACGCCCACGGCGCTGACCTTGGCCCCCGGCACCAGGCTGAGCACGCCGTCCAGCATGCCGATGCCGGCGCGCAGGATGGGCACCACGGTGATCTTCTTGCCGGCGATCTTCTCCACCTGCACCGGGCCGGCCCAGCCCTGGATCTCGTAGTTCTCCAGGGGCAGGTCGTTGGTGGCTTCGTAGGTGAGCAGGGCGCCGATTTCCTGGGCCAGTTCGCGGAAGTTCTTGGTGCTGATGTCGGCGCGGCGCATGAGGCCGATCTTGTGGCGGATCAGCGGGTGGCGGATCTCTCGAATGGGCATGTGGAATCACTCCGGCGGGCTGGCAAAAAAATCGCGATAGATTAAAGCATTGCCCGTGCCATGTCGTGAGATGACTCATGGGTCACAGGGCCGCGGGCTTCCCCTGTGGGCGCGCTTGGCGCACCATCGCTCACTCGTCCGGCAGGGCTTGCCGGGAGGAGGGCGGATGGGTAACGTTGCGCCCTTTTTTTATTGACGCCCCGGACAGCTTCCGTCGGAAGCGGGGCCCGACCAGCCGACCTGAGGAACCCTCGCCATGCCCGTCGATCTCGCCCACATCCGCCAGGTAATGGCCGAAGCCGATTGCCTGTTCACCGATGCCCAAGTCGAGGCCGCCATCGACCAGGTCGCCGCCGCGATCAACGTCGACCTGGCCGAACGCAACCCGGTGGTGTTCTGCGTGATGAACGGCGGCCTGATCTTCGCCGGCAAGCTGCTGCCCAAGCTGGCCTTCCCCCTGGAACTGTCCTACCTGCACGCCACCCGCTACCGCAATGAAACCAGCGGCGGCGAGCTGTTCTGGAAGGCCAAGCCGGAAATCTCCTTCATCGACCGCGACGTGCTGATCATCGACGACATCCTCGACGAGGGGCACACCCTCGCCGCCATCATCGACTTCTGCAAACACGCCGGTGCCGCCCGCGTGCACACCGCCGTGCTGATGGACAAGACTCACGACCGCAAGGCCCGCCCGGACCTGAAGGCCGACTACAAGGGCCTGGACTGCGAAGACCGCTACATCTTCGGCTACGGCATGGACTACAAGGGCTACTGGCGCAACGCCGCCGGCATCTTCGCCGTCAAGGGCATGTGACCCTCGTGGCTGCACGCTTCCTCGACCAGGCGCTGTTCGATGGCCTGGCCGCAGGCGCCGCGGCCAGCCCGCGCCTGCGCCAGCACCACAACCTGCACGCCATGGAGGAGCCCTGCCACCGCCTGGCGGTGGGCCTCCAGCCCGGCACCTACATCGCCCCCCATCGCCACCTCTGTGCCGACAAGGCCGAGACCTTGCTGGTGCTGCGCGGCCGCCTGGGGCTGATGCTGTTTACGGACGACGGCGCGCTGCAGGAGACCCGCCTGCTGGAAGCCGGCGGTGAATGCGTTGGCGTCGACCTGCCGCCCGGGCAGTTCCACGCCCTGGTGGTGCTGGAGCCGGACAGCCTGCTGTTCGAATGCAAGGCCGGCCCCTACCGCGCACTGGCGGAGGGCGAGTTCGCCCCCTGGGCGCCCCGGGAAGGGGAGCCGGGTGTCGCCGACTACCTGGCCTGGATGCGCGCGCAGTTCGCCTGACTCACCCCGCCGGCTCTCCCACCCAGCGCAGCGCCTTGGCACGCGCCTGCTCCAGGGTCTGCACATAGGCCAGGCGGCCCTCCTCGCGGCGGATGCCGGCGCGGCGCAGTTTGAGGCGCACGCGCGGCGTGGTGCCCACCAGCACCAGGCCGATGCCCTGCCGGCGGTAGTCCTCCAGCAGGCTTTCGAGGGCCGCCAGGGCCGTCATGTCCAGCAGCGGCACGGCGCTGATCTCCACCACCACCACACGCACCTGCGGGTTGAGCATGCGCAGCACGCTCAGCGCCTTGTCGGCTGCGCCGAAGAACAGCGGGCCGCTGATCACGTAGGGCACCACGCTGGCCGGCAGTTCACCTAGCGCGCGCTGGGCATGGCCGGGCATGGGCTGGGTGTCGGTCAGCTCGCTCATGCGCTTGATGAACAGGCCCGCCGCCAGCAGCAGGCCGACGCCCACCGCCAGCACCATGTCGAACAGCACCGTCAGCACCAGGCACACCAGCAGCACCACCACGTCGTTGCGCGGGGCGATGCGCAGGGTGTGCAGCACATGGCGTGCCTCGCTCATGTTCCACGCCACCATCACCAGCAGCGCGGCCAGGGCCGCCATCGGCAGGTAGCTGAACAGCGGGGCGAGCAGCAGCATGGCGGTCAGTACCACCCCGGCGTGGATGATGGCCGCCAGGGGCGAGAAGGCCCCGGCGCGGACGTTGGCCGCCGTGCGGGCGATGGCGGCGGTGGCGGTGATGCCGCCGAACAGCGGCGCCACCAGGTTGCCCAGGCCCTGGCCGACCAGCTCGGCATTGGGGTCGTGGCGGGTACCGGCCATCCCGTCGGCCACCACCGCGCAGAGCAGGGATTCGATGGCGCCGAGCATGGCGATGGCGAAGGCCGGCGCGAGCAACTGGCGGATCAGCTCGAAGGACAGCCGCAGCGGCTGGCCATCGGCACCGGGCAGGTTCCACGGCCAGGCGAAGTCCGGCAGGAAGGGCGGGATGCCGGGGTGGCTCACGCCGTCCACGGTGTAGCTGAAGCGCTCGCCCAGGGTCGCCACCGGCAGGCCGAGGGTGTCCAGCAGCAGACCCAGCAGGGCGCCCACCGCCAGGGCCACCAGGTGCCCCGGCACCTTGGGCACGAAGCGCGGCCAGACCAGCAGCACCGCCAGGCACACCATCGCCACCAGGGTGTCGCCCAGGTGCGCGCCGGGCAGTGCCAGGGCCAGCAGCTCCACCTGCTCCAGGTAGTGCTGCGGCGTATGCGGCAGGCTCAGGCCGAACAGGTCCTTCACCTGCAGGGTGGCGATGACGATGCCGATGCCGGCGGTGAAGCCGAGGATCACCGGGTAGGGGATGAACTGGATCAGCCGCCCGAGTCGGCCCAGGCCCATGGCCAGCAGGATCAGCCCGGCCATCAGGGTGCACAGCAGCAGGCCGCCGAGGCCGTACTGCTGGGTGATCGGCAGCAGGATCACCACGAAGGCGGCCGTGGGGCCGGAGATGTTGAAGCGCGAGCCGCCGGTGAGGGCGATCAGCGGCGCCGCCACCAGCACGGTGTAGAGCCCGTGTTGCGGCGCCACGCCCACGGCGATGGCCAGCGCCATGGCCAGGGGGATGGCGATGATGCCGACGGTGACCCCGGCGCCGAGGTCGCCACGCAGGCGCTTCCACGAATAGCCCGCACGCAGGGTCTGGCGGAGGGCGGCGAACAGCGGCACGTTGGGCGTCATGGCGGCTCCTTGGCTGAAGGCCGGATTATAGGGCGGTCAGCACTGAGCGGTGTTGATCGGGCGGCTTGCGTCAGGGAAGCGACAGCCCCTAGAGTGCCCCGCTTGACCCAGCCGGGAGTTGCCGATGTCTCGCCGTACCCGCTTTGCCTGTGCCCTGCTGCTGCTGACCAGCCTGCCGCTGGCCGCCGCGCCGGCTCCGACCGCTCCCGCCGCTCCGCCCCACGCCGCCTTCCTGCCGCCCGACGATGCCGGCCTGCGCAGCGAACAGCCGGACCAGCAGGTGCTGCTGCAGGTGGTGGACTTCAGCGTCACCCTCGGCAACCAGCGCCAGTCCAGCCAGCAGCCGATCCCGATCACCACGCCGACCCTGGTCAAGCTGCGCGCCAAACCGGTGAGCAAGGCGGCCAGGGCCGGTGACCTGAGCACGGTGCTGATCCACTTCGAGGCGGACGGCAAGAGCCTGAAGAAGGCCGCCTACGACGCCGAGTCGCGCACCCTCACGTTGAACTACCCGCTGTCCCAGTACCGCCCGGTGCTCGACCTGCTGCGCAACGGCGGGCCGATCTACTGCCAGTTCCTCAGCTACCCCAACGGCCACGTGTGGGCCGACCTGCACCTGGGGCCGGTGCGGGTGCGTTGAGCCCCGGCCCGGCCCGGGGGTACACTGCCGGCCCCCAACGTGCGGCCAGAGAGAGCGAACGATGCGCAAAGACAAGAAGCAGGTGATTGGCGAAGAGATGAGCGACGACGCGATCAAGCTGTTCCTCGACTTCGAGCCCGCCGACGGCACCCCGCCCTCCCTGCACAAGCTGGTCAAGGCCTACCGTGGCCTGCGCATCGACGACTTCGAGCGCTTCCTCGGCTTCTTCCGCGAAGCGGGCCTGGACCTCGATGCCCGCGACGCCCAGGGCCAGGATTTCATCGCGCTGATCCGCGACCAGCGCCAGGCCGAGCCCTACATCGAAGCCGTCCAGGCGGCCCGTGGCTGACGCGCCGTGACCTGTCCACCGGAAACCCGCCCTCGTGCGGGTTTCTGCATATATGGGCCGCGGAAAAACCGTGACCCAGCACACGAACCCCCGAACCGAAAGGAGTGAGCCATGACCAGGGACGACGCCCAGCGCCAGTGGCAGCAACAGACCCTCGCCTACGCCCAGGCGATCAACGCCTATGTGGAGCGTGGCCTGCGCGACGGCTGGGACAACGCCGGCAAGGAGCCCAGCGCCGAGGGGCGCGAGGCGCTGGTGCCGCACCTGCTGGAAGCGTTGCGCGACGCCAACCGCAATGGGCAGGTGGAGGCACTGCGCGACGCCTGGCCGCCGGCCCACGAGCCGCTGTTCGGGCACGTCAACGAAGAGGGGCAATGCATTGCCCAATTGGCGCTGCTGGACGACGGTTCGGTGCTCGCCCGCGTTGGCGCCACCTGGGAAGCCGGCCGGGTGGTGCGCATCCACGCCGATCGGGTGGAGGAGCTGCCGGGGCTGGAGTACTTCGGTGCCTGCCCGAACCGCCGTTTCTACGCCACCGCTGATGCCGCCGGCGTGGTGGTGCGTGAGGGCTGGGAGGGGCCCGAGGTGCTGCGCTGTGCCTGGCCCCGTGGCACCGAGGACGCCCCGGAAGGTGTGGAGCTGCAGCCCATCGAGGGCTTCCCCCGGCCGACGCGCCTGCAGCCGTTCCCGGATGGCCGGCGCGTGTTGCTGGTCAGTGCCGACGGCATCTTCGTGCTGGCGGCCGACGGCGCTCGGCGCCTGTACCCGGACAACGCCATGCTGCTGGAGTCCGCCGAGCCGGACGAGCCCCAGGGCACCGGCCTGTCCATGGAGCACGGCGCGGTGTCGGCGGATGGCCGCTGGATCGCCTTCGGCGCGCAGGACGGTCGGCACCAGCTGTTCGACGGCGAGCTGAACCCCGTCGCCCAGATCGGCCCCCACGGCGAGTACCCGCATTTCGCGCTGTTCAGCGGCGATGGCCGCAGCGTGGCCTTCAATGCCTGCCACTTCTACAACGGCGGCACCATCGCCGTGGACCTGGCGCGCGCGCCTGGCCTGGATTCCGACTACTACGAGGACGTCGAGGGCGTGACCCTGATCGAACCGGGCGCGCGGGTGTATGCCGGGGTGTCCATGGGCGACCGCTTCGTCCTCGGTGATGCCTATGGCTACCTGCGTTGCGTGGATGCGGCAGGCAATGCGGTGTGGCAGCACTACCTGGGTTCGACCCTGAGCGCCATGGACCTGTCCGCCGACGGCCGCACCCTGGTGGCGGCCAGCTACGCAGGGGTGGTGTCGATCATCGATCTGGAAGCCGGGCGTCCGGCGTGGCAGATCGGCACCGGCAATCACCGGGAGCGGCGGCGGTGGCTGTTCTGGAAGAGTGAGGAGCGCCCGCTGGCCTGGTGAGCGGCGGTCGTAACGGAGAGTCGGCATGGCCATAAAAAAACCGCCCATAAAGGGCGGTTTTTTCATTGGCACCCGGCTCAGCCGGCAGAAGCGGTGGCTTCCGGTGCCTGGGCGTCGATCAGGCCAAGGCGGGCGTCGGACTGGCGGCTGATCTGCCGGTACAGTTCGGCGTCGTCCTGCAGCGCCTTTTCACGGGCCGGGAAGATCTCCTTCAGCTTGCTGCTCCACTCGGCAGAGCGGGCCTGTTCGCCGAAGCAGCGCTCGATCAGGTTGAGCATGATCGACACGGTGACCGAAGCACCCGGGGAAGCGCCCAGCAGGGCGGCGATGCTGCCGTCCTCGGCCGAGACCAGCTCGGTGCCGAACTGCAGGATGCCGCCTTTCTTGGCGTCCTTCTTGATGATCTGCACGCGCTGGCCGGCGATCTCCAGGCGCCAGTCCGCCGGATCCAGGTCCGGGTAGAACTTGCGCAGGGCGTCCAGGCGCTGCTCCTGGGACTGCATCACTTCCTTGATCAGGTAGCGGGTCAGGTCCATGTTGTCGCGGGCCACGGCCAGCATCGGGCCGAGGTTGCCGGGACGTACCGAGAGCGGCAGGTCGAGGAAGGAACCGTGCTTGAGGAACTTGGTGGTGAAGCCGGCGTAGGGCCCGAACAGCAGGGATTTCTTGCCATCCACCACGCGGGTGTCCAGGTGCGGCACGGACATCGGCGGGGCGCCCACTTCGGCCTGGCTGTAGACCTTGGCCTGGTGGCGCTTGACCACCTCGGGGTTGTCGCAGCGCAGCCACTGGCCGCTGACCGGGAAGCCGCCGAAGCCCTTGCCTTCCGGAATGCCGGACATCTGCAGCAGCGGCAGGGCGCCGCCGCCGGCTCCGAGGAAGACGAAGCGTGCGGACACCTCACGGGTGCTGCCGTTCTGGGTGTTGCGGATGCTGACCGACCAGCCGCTGTCGGTGCGCTTCAGGCCGGTGACCTTCTGGAAGTAGCTGACCGCAGTACCCGGGAGGGTGGTCAGGTAGGCCAGCAGCTTGTTGGTCAGGGCGCCGAAGTTCACGTCGGTGCCGTTTTCGGCACGGGTCGCGGCCACGGCTTCGTCGGCCGGGCGGGCCTGCATCATCAGCGGCATCCACTTGGCCAGGGTCTCGCGCTCTTCGGAATACTCCATGTGCGAGAAGGCGTGGTGCTGGCTGATCACCTCGAAGCGCTTGCGCAGGAACGGGATGTCCTTGCCGCGCACGAAGGACAGGTGCGGAACCGGGTTGATGAAGTCACGGGCGCTGCCGAAGGCCGGCTTCCCGCTCATGTAGGCCCAGAACTGCTTGGACACTTCGAACTGGGTGTTGATGAGCACCGCTTTCTTGATGTCGATGGAGCCGTCGGCTGCCTGGGGGGTGTAGTTCAGTTCGCACAGCCCGGCATGGCCGGTACCGGCGTTGTTCCACGGATTGGAGCTCTCCACGGCACCGGATTCGCGGAGTTCCGCGATTTCCAGCTTGATGCCCGGATCGAGTTCCTTCAGCAGTGTCGCCAGGGTAGCGCTCATGATGCCGGCCCCGACCAGCAACACGTCCACTGCTTCGTTCTCGTTTTGCGCCATTGCTCGCCACTCTCTCGTGAAGTAGTGAAAAACCGTCATCTCACGCTCTTTTGGAGACGTGAACCTCAAAAGAATCGCCTGCCTAGAGGCAGGCCGCTTCCATCGCGCGATGACACGCTACGTCCATGCAAAAGCGTTTGCATATCGGGCGGAAACAGCAGCAGGCCAGTAGTTGGCAGCGCGAATAGTGGGCGGCTCTCTGTGGGGCTGTGTGAAGTGCCGGCGCGAGGCGCGGCGGGTGTTGCGGGGCCCGATCAGGAGTCGACCTTATAATCGGGGGGCGATTGTAGCGGAGAAAGCGGGCGTGTTGAGCGTTTCCCGTGACTTTTATTCATCCATCGGTCAGGCCGCCAACGCGCGGGGCCTGCGGGCGTCCCGAGTGGCCTGGGAGAGGCGTGCACGCACCGGCAGGGGCTGGCCGATCCAGGACGGGGAGGGCTCGTCCACCTCGACCCAGTGACCGCTTGCCGGGGCCTGGGTGGCCTGGTGCAGGCCGCGGCAGATACCGGCCTCGTCCAGTAGGGCGAAGTGGCGGGGKTGGGCACGGGGGGCCAGCAGGGACCAGAGGGACATCATCGTCGGGCTCTCCTTGGGTTCGGCACCGTTATCCCATCAGGGCGTGACAGGGTCATGACAGGAACCGAGCGGCCCCGGGCGCTGTCAGAACGCCATCGGCGTGTGCTCTGTCGGCGGGCCCGCCGGCTCGCTTATACTGCCGGCCTTTCGTTTCCGAACCTGGAGAATCAAGCATGCTGAACCGCGCGTTGCTCGGCCTGCTGGCCGCCCTCAGCCTGACCCTGGTCGGCTGTGCCCTCAGCCCGCAACAACTCAGCCCGCAACCCAAGCTCACCGGCCCGCTGACTCCGGTCGGCCAGGGCCAGCCGGTGGTGGTGCGGGTCGCCGATGGTCGTCCTTCCCCGGTGCTGGGCACCCGTGGCGGCCTGTACGCCGACACCAGCAACGTGACCGTGCAGGGCCAGGACATCCTGCCGCGCCTGCAGGCCGAAGCCGAGGCCGCCGTGCGCCTGCTGGGCTTCACCCCGTCGCCCAACGCCTACAACGCTCCCCAGCTGACCCTGACCCTGGCCGAGCTGAAGTACCAGTCGCCTAAGGAAGGCATGTACGTGACCGAGGCGGACATCAGCGCCACCTTCCGCGTCGACGTGCAGAACGCCACCCGTCGCTACAGCGGCCGCTACGGTGCTTCGCTGAACCAGCGCTTCGGCACCGCGCCGAACCAGGAGACCAACACCAAGCTGGTGAGCAATGTCCTGAGCGATGCGCTGACCCGCGCCTTCAAGGACCCGACCATCGGCCAGCTGCTGCTGCAGTAAGCCAGTCGATGACGAAAAACCCGGCCTTGAGCCGGGTTTTTTGTGCCTGCGATTCGCCCTAGGCGGGGGTCAGGCACTCGGGGCCATCGAGCTTCGGGTCGTTGACCAGGGTGGCCAGGGCGCGTTCGCGCAGGGGCGGGGTGGGGCCGTCGAGCAGGGCGTGGATCCTTTCCTGCGGGGTGTCGGCGTCCAGCCAGGCGCGCTGGCCGTCGGCGTCCAGCACCAG
This sequence comes from Pseudomonas sp. FeS53a, assembly GCF_000931385.1. Taxonomy (NCBI): domain Bacteria; kingdom Pseudomonadati; phylum Pseudomonadota; class Gammaproteobacteria; order Pseudomonadales; family Pseudomonadaceae; genus Pseudomonas; species Pseudomonas sp. FeS53a. The sequence continues at coordinate 2,621 of NZ_JYFT01000051.1, read as the reverse complement.
GGGGCGGCGCAGGTCGGCGGCCGGGCGGGTGATCAGGGCCAGGCTGAGGTACTCGGTGTCGCCGACCGGGAAAGGCTCCCAGAGTGCGGCGAAATGCAGCAGGGAGGTCTCGCTGCTGACCCAGTAGGGCCGCTTGCGCACCCCGCGCCATTCATAGAAGCCGTTGGCCGGTACCAGGCAGCGGCGGCGGCGCAGGGCGTCGCGGAACATCGGCTGTTCGGCCACCGTTTCGGCCCGGGCGTGGGCGGGGGTGCGCGACAGGTCGGTCAGCCAGGCCGGGGTCAGGCCCCAGCGGGCCAGGTCCAGTCGCTGGATGCCGTCCTGCTGGCGCAGCATCAGTACCTGCATGTTCGGCGCGAGGTTCCAGTGCGGGCGCTGGTCGGCGGGGAAGCCGGGCAGGGCGGCGAAGTCGGGGGACCAGCGGAACAGGGCGAAACGTCCGGACATGGGCTTCTCGGTTCAGCACAACAGGGTGCCGGGGCAGCCTTCCGGCTCGTCCCCGGGCACGGGCGAGGCGGCATTGTACGTGGCGATCAGGCACCGTGCCTGTTCGGCATCCGCCTCGTCCACCATCAGCCCCAGCAGCCCGGCACCGGGCAGTTCGCCAACGCCGCCGAGCAGGTGGGCACCGGCCAGGTGGGCGGTGATGCCCTCGCTGGCGAGCATGCCCAGCAGCAACTGGGCCTCGATCAGGTCGCGGGGCTCGTAGATGCGTTGCATCACTCGTCCTCCCGGCGCACGTCCAGGCTCCAGTCGAGCCCGTCGGTGCGCAGGTCGAAGACGATCGGCCGGCAGCACACCGGGCAGTCCTCGATGTACTGCTGGTCGCCGCTGGACAGGTCGAGCAGGGTGTCCACCGCTTCGCCGCAATATGGGCAGTCGTACGCTTGTGTCTCCAGCATGTCGCCATATTCCCCTGTGACTTGAAGGTATAATCGCCGGTCTACTTCTGGCCCCGGATTGCGGGGCGACATCCTTATCCACAGCCGCAGCAGAACAAGAGAACACGATGGGCGAATTCGAAGCCATCCGACCCTATGACGACGCCGAGGTGCCCGCGGTTCTGGCACGCCTGTTCGCCGACCCGGCCTTCATCGGGACGCTCACCCGCTACCGCTTCCCCCGGCTGGCAGGTCCGCTGGGCTGGCTGCTGAGGCCTGTTATAGCCCATCGGCTGCGCCGTGAGTTCCAGGGCATCGAGTCCGTGCATGCGCTGCAGGACAAGATCGAGCCCTACGTGGACACCACCATCGAGCGTGCCACCGATGGTGTCACCTACTCCGGGGTGGACCGGCTCAAGCCCGGCGGGGCCTACCTGTTCGTCGCCAACCACCGCGACATCGTGATGGACCCGGCCTTCGTCAACTACGCGGTCTACCACGCCGGCATCCCCACGCCGCGCATCGCCATCGGCGACAACCTGCTGCAGAAGCCCTTCGTCAGCGACCTGATGCGCCTGAACAAGAGCTTCATCGTCCACCGCAACCTGGCCGGGCGCCGCGAGAAGCTGGCGGCCTACCAGTTGCTGTCCGCCTACATCAACCATTCGATCCGCGAGGACGGCCAGTCGATCTGGATCGCCCAGGCGGAGGGCCGCGCCAAGGACGGGGATGACCGCACCGATTCGGCGATTCTCAAGATGTTCCACATGAGCCGCAAGGACGAGGCGTTCGCCGACGTGGTCCGCGACCTGCACATCGTCCCGGTGTCCATCAGCTACGAATACGACCCCTGCGACCAGGCCAAGGCCCGCGAGCTGTACATCCGCGCCACCACCGGCGGCTACGAGAAGGCGCCGGGCGAGGATGACGCGAGCATCGCCCTCGGCATCACCGGCTACAAGGGCCGGGTGCACGTGGCCTTCGGTGGCGAGATCGTCGACGAGGCGGTGGATGCCAAGCAGCTGGCGGCGGAGATGGACCGGCGCATCCTCACCGGCTACCGGCTGTTCCCGGTGCACTACCTGGCCTACGCGATGTGGGAAGGACGCGACGAGGCACTGGCCGTGCCGGCGCTGGAAAGCCTGTTCGGGGCCGAGGAGATTGCCCGTGCGCGGGCCGAGTGGCAGCGCCGCCTGAACGCCTGCCCCGAGGCGCATCGCCCGTGGCTGGTGCTGCAGTACGCCAACCCGGTGCGCAACCAGTACCGCACCCAGGCGGGCCTGCCGCTCTGAGGGCGAACAGGCCACAGCAAAACGGCGACCCTCGGGTCGCCGTTTTTCATTCTGCAGCGGACTGCGCGGTCAGAGCTGGGTGCTGGCCCAGGACACGCCGAGGGCCACGGCCAGGGTGAAGCTGCCGAAGGCGTAGAAGAAGCGGTTGATCTTCTGGCTGCGTTCGTCGACCGGGGCGTCCTGCTCCAGTTCTTCCAGATCGCTCTCCACCACCAGGCGGGCCGAGGCGCGTTGCTCGCGCAGCCGGGTGGCCGTGAGCAGCCAGCTGCCGATGACGGCGAAGAACAGGGCCAGGCCGTTGACCGCCTGGTGCGGGTGGGCCTGGTAGAGGGACCAGAGTGCCTGCAGGGACATCATCAACTCCGCGGCAGGCACAGCCTGCGACTACGACCAGCGGGCCCGGGGCGGGCCACGAAAACGGCGGCGAGTCTAACGGAGGGGCGGGGCG
>NZ_JYFT01000082.1:0-18796 GCF_000931385.1 Pseudomonas sp. FeS53a | reverse complement strand
GGTACAGTGCATTGTCATGGTGAGCTCCCAGGGCCAAGATGAAACGACCTGTCGGGGGCTCACGTTGGCGCAGGCTTGCAGATATGGTCGGTCTCAGGGGGCGATCCTGAGCCGATGGATTCCTTATCGGCGCTTGCAGTGAGGTGAGGGGCGGGAGATTTCTCCCACGGTCTGACTAGCAGAAGCGAATTCAGTCCCTCCGCCCCCGACAGGTCTCACCCTAGGACATACAAGCGAATTCATTCGCGAAAGGCCCGAAGGGCCGCTTTTCCGGCGGACACGGTGGTGGTGAAAAGGCGGGAGCGCGTTGCGCTCCATCGCGAATGAATTCGCTCCCACGGGGTTTCGTTTGGGCGGCCTACAGGATCAAGAGCGATAGGCGTTAGCCCACCAGGAACTTGGCGAGGAATTGCCGGGTGCGTTCTTCCTTCGGGGCGCTGAACAGGGTCTTGGCGTCGCCCTGTTCGACGATCACGCCCTTGTCGATGAAGATCGCGCGGTTGGCCACGTCGCGGGCGAAGCTCATCTCGTGGGTGACGATGACCATGGTGCGCTTCTCCTCGGCCAGGCCGCGGATGGTGGTCAGCACCTCGCCCACCAGCTCGGGGTCGAGGGCGGAGGTGGGTTCGTCGAAGAGGATCACGTCCGGTTCCATTGCCAGGGCGCGGGCGATGGCCACCCGCTGTTGCTGGCCGCCGGAAAGGCGCTTGGGGTAGGCGTCTTCCTTGCCCGCCAGGCCGACCTTGGCCAGCAGCGCGCGGGCGCGTGCGATGGCACGCTCGCGGGGTTCCTTCTTCACCACCACCGGGCCTTCGATGACGTTCTCCAGCGCGGTGCGGTGGGGGAAGAGGTTGAAGTTCTGGAACACGAAGCCGACGTGCTGGCGCAACTGGCGGATCAGCCATTGCTGCTGCTTCAGGGGCTGGTTGGCGTCGATCTCGATCCGCCCCAGCTGGAGGGTGCCGCCGTCGGGCTCTTCCAGCAGGTTGAGGCAGCGCAGCAGGGTGGTCTTGCCCGAGCCGCTGGGGCCGATGATGGCGACCACTTCGCCCGGTTCGATGGTCAGGTCGATGCCCTTGAGCACCGCCTGGCCCTTGAAGGACTTGGTCAGGTTACGGACGGTGATCATCAGCTGTCCTGTTCGTGGCGGTTGACCCGGGCTTCGAGGCGCGCCTGGACGTGGGCCAGCAGGGTGGCCAGCACCCAGTACATCAGCGCGGCGGCCAGGTACATGGTGAAGATCTCGAAGGTGCGCGCGGTGATCAGCTGCGCCTGGCGGAACAGCTCCGGCACCTGGATGGTGGCGGCCAGGGCGGTGTCCTTGACCAGCGAGATGAAGCTGTTGCCCAGCGGCGGCAGGGCGGTGCGCGCGGCCTGCGGGAGGATGGCGCGCATCAGCGCCTGACCACGGCTCATGCCGATGCTGGCAGCGGCTTCCCATTGCCCCTTGTCGATGGAGGCGATGGCGGCGCGGAGGATTTCCGAGGTGTAGGCGGCCATGTTCAGCGAGAAGCCGATCAGCGCAGCCATCAGCGGGCTCAGCTCCAGGCCGAGCTGGGGCAGGCCGTAGTAGATGATGAACAACTGCACCAGCAGCGGTGTGCCACGGAAGAACGACACGTAGACCCGCGCCAGGCCGCGCACCGGGGCGATGGCGTAGAGGCGCGCCAGGGCCAGGGCGAAGCCCAGCAGCAGGCCGAAGAACATGCCGCCGAGGCTGAGGACTACGGTGTAGAGCGCGCCCTTCAACAGGAAGGGCGCGGAATCCAGCACCAGTTGCAGGCTGCCGTCTTCGATCATTGGGTCACGTCAGCCTTGAACCACTTCTCGGACAGGGCCTTGAGGGTGCCGTCGGCCTTGAGCTTGGCCAGGGCCTTGTCCAGCGCGGCGAGCAGCTCTGGGTTGCCCTTGCGCAGGGCGATGCCGGCCTCCTGGCGGGAGAAGGGCTCGCCGGCCACGGCCAGGCGGCCGCCGGTCTTGTCGACCATTTCGAAGGCGGCCAGGCGGTCCACCAGGATCACGTCGATGCGGCCGACGTTGAGGTCCTGGAACTTGGTGGGGTCGTCGTCGTAGGTGCGGATGTCGGCCTGCGGGACGTTCTCCTTCAGCCACTGCTCGTAGTTGGTGCCCAGGCCCACGCCGACCTTCTTGCCGGCCAGGTCGGCGGCGGTCTTGATCTCGCCTTCCTTGCCCTTGCGCACCAGGGCCTGGATGCCGGAGACGGTGTAGGGGGTGGTGAAGTCGTACTTCTTCTTGCGCTCTTCGGAGATGGTCACCTGGTTGATGGCCACGTCCAGGCGACGGGATTCCAGGGCGGCGAGGATGCCGTCCCACTTGGTCGGCTGGAACTCGGCCTTCACACCCAGCTCCTTGGCCAGGGCTTGTGCCAGCTCGACTTCGAAGCCGGTGAGCTTGCCGCTCTCGTCCTGGTAGTTGAAGGGCGGGTAGGTGCCTTCCAGGCCGATCTTCAGGGCGCCTTTCTGCTGGATGTCCTTCAGGTCGGCGGCGGCGGTGCCGGCCAGGCCGAGACCGAGGGCCAGTGCCAGGCTGGCGAAGAGGGCGGGACGACGGAGAGTTGCTGCGTGCATAAGGGGCCTCGCGGGGGCAGTTGGCGAATGGAGGGTCGCCACTCTAAGGGAGTTCCATATATTCGTTTAAATAAATAAAAAACCAGAAAATGTCTTTCTGGTTATAAGTCGTGGTTCGCATCACCCGCTGGATGATAGGCGAACAGCGCCGGTGAGCCGCCGGTGTGCAGGAACAGCAGCGGGCCGTCGCCGTCGAAGGCCTGGCGGGCGATGCCGTCCAGCAGGCCGGCGAAGGCCTTGCCGGTGTAGACCGGGTCCAGCAGCAGCCCTTCACAGGCGGCGGCCCGGCGTACGGCGGCGAGGGTGCCGGCATTGGCTTCGCCGTAGCGCGGGGCGAAGTACTGGTCCCACAGCTCCACCTTCAGGCCGTTGGGCACCGGCACGCCCAGCAGCTCGGCGGTGCGCTGCAGCAGGCCTTCCACCTTGGGGCGCTGGGTGGCGTCGGGGCGCGACACGGTGACGCCCACCACGCGGGTGCCGGGCAGGGCGTGCTCCAGGGCCAGGGCGAGCCCGGCGTGGGTGCCGGCGCTGCCGGAGGCGAGCACCACGGCGGCGAAGCGCTCGCCGCTGGCCTGGATCTGTTCGGCCAGTTCCAGGCCGGCGCGCACGTAGCCCAGGGCGCCGAGGGCGTTGGAGCCGCCGATGGGCACCACGTAGGGGGTGCGGCCTTCGGCGCGCAGGCGCTCGGCGGCCTCGGCCAGCAACTGGTCGGCGGTGTCGAGGTTGGGCACCCGCTGCACCTCGGTGCCGAACAGGTCCAGCAGCAGGCGGTTGCCGTTCTCCAGGTAGTTGCGGTCGGTGGTGCCGATGGGGTTTTCCAGCAGGGCCACGCAACCCAGGCCCAGGCGCGCGGCCAGGGCGGCGGTCTGGCGCACATGGTTGGACTGGATGGCGCCGGCGGTGACCAGCACGTCCGCGCCCTGGGCCAGGGCGTCCTGGGCGAGGTATTCGAGCTTGCGCACCTTGTTGCCGCCGAGGGCGAAGGGGGTCAGGTCGTCGCGCTTGACGTACAGGCCGCGCCCCAGCTCCCGGGAGAGGCGCTCCAGCTTTTCCAGCGGGGTCGGTGCGGTGACCAGTTCCAGGCGGGGAAAGCGGGCGAGGGCAGTGGCGAGCATGGCGGGCATCCGAGGGTGTCTGGTACAGGCCGCCACTCTAGTGAGGCGGGCCGGGTCAGGCAATTCACGAGGGCGACATTCGATGTGGGCACGGGGACCGTGTCGGGTACGGGCTGGGGTGTCTTTTAATTCCATAAAAGAATATATGAATAAAAAATTGGTATTTGTTCGTTATAAAAAATCACCGTAACGTCCGCTCCAACCCGGCACCATCCAGGCCGGGACCCGAACCCCCGCTCATGGCTGACGATCCAGCCGGAGCCCCTGAGATCAAGGAGCATCATGAAGAAGTCCCTGCTGTTGACCGCTCTGGCTGCCGCCCTTTCCGTCACCCTGGCCCACGCCGGCGAGAAACTTGTGGTCGCCGCCACCCCGGTGCCCCACGCCGAGATCCTCGAACTGATCAAGCCGCAGCTGGCGAAGGAAGGGGTCGATCTGGAAGTGAAGGTGTTCACCGACTACGTGCAACCCAACGTGCAGGTGGAAGAGAAGCGCCTGGACGCCAACTACTTCCAGACCAAGCCCTACCTGGACAACTTCAACAGCGGCAAGGGCACCCACCTGGTGATCGTGCAGGGCGTGCACGTCGAGCCCTTCGGCGGTTACTCCAGCAAGTACAAATCCCTGAAGGACCTGCCGGACGGCGCCACCATCGCCATCCCCAACGAGGGCAGCAACAGCGGCCGTGCCCTGCTCCTGCTGCAGAAGTCCGGCCTGCTGAAGCTGAAGGACCCGAGCAACGCCCTGGCGACTCCGAAGGACATCGCCGAGAACCCGCACCACTTCAAGTTCAAGGAACTGGAAGCGGCCCTGCTGCCGCGCGTGCTGAACCAGGTGGACCTGGCGCTGATCAACACCAACTACGCACTGGAGGCCAAGCTCAACCCGTCCAAGGACGCGCTGGTGCTGGAAGACCGCAGCTCGCCCTACGTGAACTACCTGGTGGCCCGTCCTGACAACAAGGACAGCGACGCCATCAAGAAACTCTCCGCCGCGCTGACCAGCCCGGAAGTGAAGGCCTTCATCGAGCAGAAATACTCCGGCGCGGTCGTGCCGGCCTTCTGATCAACCGCAAGCCACGGTGGTGCGGCGAACGCCGCGCCTCTCCTCACGCCGACGAGTCTCGACTATCGTCGGCGTTCTTTTTTTATGTGGTGGCATTGGCCACCTTGTAGGGGCGAATTCATTCGCCCAGCAGTCCGCCGGACTGCCCTGCAAGGCGTGGGACCGCTGCGCGGTCCTTGGCGAATGAATTCGCCCCTACATTCCGCACGATTTCTCGGAGGACTCCATGCCTGAATCCAGACCCGGCCTTTCCACCCGCGCGGTGCACAGCGGCAACGACGTCGACCAGCAGATGGTCACCCGCCCGAAGACGCTGCCCATCTACGAGTCCTCGGTGTTCGTCTACGACAACCTGGAGCAGGTGGACGACTTCCTCGCCGGCAACCCGGACAACTACATGTACACCCGCATCGCCAACCCCAACCAGGCGGCGCTGGAGCAGTTGGTGCGGGACCTGGAAGGCGGCGAGGCAGCGCTGTTCTCCGCTTCCGGCATGGCCTCGGTGAGTGCGGCGCTGCTGGGCCGGCTGAATGCCGGCGACCACCTGATCGCCAGCCGCGAGCTGTACGGCACCACCCAGAGCCTGATCGAGAAGGAACTGGCGCGCTTCGGCATCAGCGCCACCCTGGTGGAGATCAACGACCTGGCGGCGGTGGAGGCGGCCATCACCCCGGCCACGCGGCTGATCTACACCGAGACGGCCTCCAACCCGCTGGTGCGCATCAGCGACATCCCCGCCCTGGCCAAGCTGGCCAAGGCCCACGGGCTGAAGCTGCTGGTGGACAACACCTTCCTCTCGCCGGCGCTCTACAACCCGCTGGCCGCTGGCGCCGACCTGGTGCTGCACAGCACCACCAAGTACCTCAATGGCCACAGCGACGCCACCGGCGGCATCCTCGTCGGCGACGCCGAGTGGATCGCCCAGGCGCGGCGCTTCCAGATCAATGCCGGCGGCAGTTCCAGCCCCTTCGAAGCCTGGCTGACCTTCCGTGGCGCCAAGACCCTGGCCCTGCGCATGAAGGCCCACTCGGCCAACGCCCAGGCCCTGGCCGAAGCGCTGGAGGCCCATCCGCAGGTGGCGAAGGTGTTCTACCCGGGGCTGCCCTCGCACCCGGACTTCGCGCTGGCCCAGCGGCTGTTCCCCAAGGGTGCCTCGGGCATGCTGAGCTTCACCCTCAAGGGCGGCCTGGCGGAGGTGGACGGCCTGATCCGCGGCCTGCAGCGTACCGCGTTCGCGCCCTCGCTGGCCGGCGTGGCCAGCAGCATCACCCACCCGGGCAAGACCAGCCACCGCGCCCTGTCGGCCGAGGCCCTGGCGGAGCTGGACATCCACGAGGGGACCATCCGCGTGTCGGTGGGGATCGAGGACGCCGCCGACATCATCGGCGACTTCGTGCAGGCCCTGGACCGGCTCTGACCGGCCCCGGGCCCGGGGGAGGGCTCAGACGGCGACGGCGAAATGCCAGCGCACGTCCTGCTCGGCGAGGGCGCTGAGCACCCACTCGTAGTCCTGCAGGTCTTCGAGGAAGGCATCGGCGTTGGACAGCGAACGCGGCTGGCTCACCAGGTGCCCCTGCAGGGCACGCACGGTGCGCAGCCCGTCCTCGGGGCTGAACCACTGCTCGCAGGCGAGCTGGTCGTCCAGTTCGAGGCCTTCGAGCAGGTCGGCGAACTCGTTCGGATCCTGGCTGACGAAGTCCCACAGCGACTTCACCTTGAGCCGTTTGCAGAGGTCGTCGACCTCGACTTCGTCCACCTGGACGACGGTACTGCCGTGGACGAAATCATCGAGCCCGGCGACGGGTTTCTCAGGAACGATGTAGATGGCTGCACTCATGGCTGACGGGCCCTGACGGTGGTGGAACACACTGCTTTAGGGGCCCCAGCATAGCGACAGTTCCTTTGGCAGAAGGGGTCAACGGCCAGCTTTGCAACGACGTTCACACCGGTTTCAGGAACTGTGTTGCGCCTTGGCAAAAGGCTGGCAGAAGGCCATTCGGACCCGTCCGAAGATCGGTGGACAAGCGGCTCGCCCCCGCTCCGTATCGGAGCGGGAGGGGACCGTTCAGAACGGCTTGTCGCCGAGGATGGTGGCGCGGTGCATCACGCGGCGGGCGGGGCGGTAGTCGTCGACGGCGAAGTGCTGGGTGATGCGGTTGTCCCAGAAGGCCACGTCGTTCTCCTGCCAGCGCCAGCGCAGGGTGAACTCCGGGCGGGTGGCGTGGGCGAAGAGGAAACGCAGCAGGGCGTCGCTTTCCGCCGCCGACAGCTCGTTGATGCGGGTGGTGAAGCCTTCGCTGACGAACAGCCCCTTGCGCCCGGTGACCGGGTGGGTGCGCACCACCGGGTGGCTCACCGGCGGGTGCTTGCGCTTGGCCGCTTCCAGCTTCTCGCGTTCCTCCGCCGTCAGGCTGAAGCGTTCCTCGGGGAAGGAGCGGGCCAGGTCGTGGGTGGCGGTGAGGCCTTCGAGCATCCGCTGCAGCGGCACCGACAGCGCCTCGAAGGCGGCGCTGCTGCTGGCCCAGAGGGTGTCGCCCCCCACCGGCGGCAGCAGCTTGGCGCTGAGCACGGCGCCCAGGGCCGGGGTTTCCATGAAGGTCACGTCGGTGTGCCAGAGGGCGTTGTCGCGCACGTCGGTGACGGCGGTGTCGAGCACCAGCACTTCCGGCTGCTCGGGGATATTGGGGTAGATGGGGTGGATGTGCAGGTCGCCGAACTGGGCGGCGAAGCGTGCCTGCTGGGTGGGCTCCAGGGGCTGGGCGCGGAAGAACAGCACCTGGTGCTGGAGCAGGGCGGCCTCGATGCCATCGCGGTGTTCGGCACTCAGCGGCTCGCGCAGGTCGACGCCGCCGACGAGGGCGCCGAGGGCGGGGCTGAGGGGGGTGATGTGCAGGGGCATGACGGGCCTCGATCAGTGGTTCTGCCCGTGCCAGGGCACGAGCTTGCGTTGCAGGGTGCGCAGGCCGAGTTCCAGGGCGAAGGCGACCAGGGCGATGACCAGGATGCCGAGCACCACGACGTCGGTGACCAGGAACTGCGCGGCCGACTGGACCATGAAGCCGAGGCCCTGGGTGGCGGCCACCAGTTCGGCGGCGACCAGGGTCGACCAGCCGACGCCGAGGCCGATGCGCACGCCGGTGAGGATGTCCGGCAGGGCGCTGGGCAGGACCACGTGGCGGATCAGCTGCGCCGGGGTGGCTCCGAGTGACTGCGCCGCGCGCAGGCGCGCCGGGTTGACGTTGCGCACGCCGGTGGCGGTGGCGATGGCGATGGGGGCGAAGATGGCGAGGAAGATCAGCAGCACCTTGGACAGCTCGCCGATGCCGCACCAGATGACGATCAGCGGCAGGTAGGCCAGCGGCGGGATCGGCCGGTAGAACTCGATCAGCGGGTCGAAGATGCCGTGGGCGATGCGGTTGCGGCCGATGGCGATGCCCAGCGGGATGGCGGTGAGCACGGCGGCCAGCAGGGCGGTGCCGATGCGCGCCAGGCTCGCCAGCAGGTGCGCCCAGAGGCTGGAATCCATGTAGCCCTGGGTGGCCAGCTGCCAGCCCTTGCGCAGCACCGCCTGGGGGCTGGGCAGGAACAACGGCTCGATCAGGCCGGCGGTGGTCACCGCCCACCAGGCCAGCAGCAGGCCGACGAGGGTCAGGCTGCTGATGGCGAAGGTGGAGAGGCGCCAGGTGCGGGGTGCGGGGGTCGCTGCCTTGTTTTCCGGCAGGGGCAGGTCGAGGCTGCTCATGCGCTTCTCCTTTGCCGTTCGGCGAAGACCTGGGCGAGGACGTGTTCGCGGGTTTCGATGAAGGCCCGGTCGGACTTGATCGCCCGTGCACTCTCGCCGGCGGCGTAGCGGCGGCCGAAGTCGAGGGTCAGGCGCTCGCTGATGCGACCGGGATTGGGCGACAGGAGGATCAGGTCGGTGGCGAGGAACACCGCTTCCTCGATGTCGTGGGTGATCAGGAACACCGGCTTGGCGGCGCGCTGCCAGACCTGCAGCAGCAGCTCCTGCATCTGTTCGCGGGTGAAGGCGTCGAGGGCGCCGAAGGGTTCGTCCATCAGCAGCACGCGCGGGTCGGCGGCCAGGGCCCGGGCGATACCGACGCGCTGGCGCTGGCCCCCGGAGAGTTCCCAGATCTGCCGCTTCTCGAAGCCGGCGAGGTCGACCAGGGCGAGCATCTCGCGGGCCTTGGCTTCGCGCCGCGCACGGGGCACGCCGGCCAGTTCGAGGCCGAAGGCGACGTTGCCGAGGACGTTCTGCCAGGGCAGCAGGGCGTCGTCCTGGAACACCACCCCACGCTCGGCGGAGGGGCCCTGCACGGGCTTGCCGTCGAGGCTGATGCGACCGTCGCTGGGGGGCACGAAGCCGGCGATGAGGTTGAGCAGCGTGGTCTTGCCGCTGCCGGAAGGCCCCAGGGCGACCAGCAGCTGCTGTGGCCCGAGGGTGAGGGAGATGTCGGTCAGTACCGGCTCGGCCGTGCCGGGGTACTGTGCGCTGATGCGCTCCAGCTGGAGTAAGGCCATTTTCTTTTGCGCTCTTCTGAATGTGTCGGATCGAGCGAGTTGGAGCGGGGCCGGTCGCAAACGACCGGGGCTGCTGCAGGTGAGCAAGCCCAGGTCGTTTTCAACAACGCCCCGCCGACGCGCAGCCGATCAGTTGGTGACGTACTTGGCGCTCACGTAGGGGGCGTAGTCCGGCAGCACCGCATCGACCTTGCCCTGCTCCTTGAGGAAGGTGGCGGTCTGGTTGATGGCCTGGGTGGTCGGCGCGCCGAGGGCGGTGACCTGGTCGGCGGCCAGCGGGAAGACGTTGCCCTGCAGCAGCAGCGGGATGTCTTCGGCCTTGGCGCCGGAGAGCTTCACCACCTTGTCGATGTTGGCCTTGTCGGCCAGCCAGGCTTGCGGGTCCTTGCGGTAGTCGGCGTAGGCGTCGAGGGTCACCTTGGCGAAGGCGCGGACCGCCTCGGGGTGCTTCTCGGCGAAGTCCTTGCGCACGATCCAGGCGTCGAAGGTCGGGGCGCCGAGCGCGCCCAGCTCACCGGAGCTGATCAGCACCTTGCCGTTGGCCTTGGCCACGCCGAGCGCCGGGTCCCAGACGTAGGTGGCGTCGATGTCGCCGCGCTGCCAGGCGGCGATGATGGCCGGCGGCGCGAGGTTGAGGATGGTCACCTTGCTGGGGTCGATCTTCCAGTGCTTGAGGGCGGCCAGCAGGCTGTAGTGGCCGGTGGAGACGAAGGGCACGGCGATCTTCTTGCCGACCAGGTCCTCGGGCTTGGCGATGCCGGCGCCGTTGCGGGCGACCAGGGCCTCGGCGTCGCCGATCTGGGTGGCGATGAGGAAGGTCTGGATCGGCAGCTGGCGGGTGGCGGCCGCCGCCAGGGGGCTGGAGCCGACGTAGCCGATCTGCACGTCACCGGAGGCGACGGCGGTGATGACTTCGGCGCCGCTGTCGAACTTGCGCCAGTCGATCTTGGCGTTGCTGGCCTTTTCATAGGCGCCGTCGGCCTGGGCGACTTTCGCCGGGTCCACGGTGGTCTGGTAGGCGACGGTGAAGTTGGCAGCGTGGGCGCTCAGGGCCAGACCGCCGACGGTCAGGGCCGCCAGCAGGCGGCGGGCGAAGGGGGAACGATTCATGGTGGTGCTCCTCACGGGCGGCTGGCCGGCGCGAGGCCGGGCCACGGGACTGGAATAGGGGGGGGTGGTGCTGGGAGTCCGGTGGTCCGGTGAAGCGAAATCTAAATGATCTAAAAACAGCTCAATAAATACTATTTGGTTATTAGTTTATGAGCGGCCGTGAGGGTGCCGAGGCCTTTGCAGGTCAGGAGAGGCGTGGGACTGCGAATTCCGTCCGCTGCCGAGTCATTGGGGATGGCGCCAGGCGACCAAAGTCGGTAATTTGCGCGCCCTTTCGAGTAACTGATGTGACCCGTCCAAGGGCAGCTCCCCGCCAGAGGGAGGCTATCAGGCGTTTTATTCGATTTAGTTACAACAACGTGACGATAAATTCTTTTTAAGAATTAAATCCCTTGTCCTAGATTGGCCGCCACCTGAGGCAGGCCCACTGCAAGGGGCGCTACGGGGATTTTCTGACCCACGGGTCATTCCACTTCGCTAGTCGTCTGTACATAGCGGTGTGCACGTCACCGACCAGAACAACCTAGAAACACGCACCACTGGAGCATTGCATGAACAAATCTACCCTGGCCCTGGCCATCGCTGGCGGCCTGCTGGCCCAACAGGCCGTTGCAGGCGGTTTCATCGAAGACAGCAAGGCCACCCTCGGCCTGCGCAACTTCTACATCAACCAGGACAACCGCGAAGGCACCAATAACCCTTCCAAGCAGGAAGAGTGGGGCCAGGGCTTCATCCTCAACTACACCTCCGGCTACACCGAAGGCACCGTGGGCTTCGGCGTTGACGCCCTGGGCCTGCTGGGTGTGCGCCTGGACTCCGGCAAGGGCACCCACTACAACAACGGCAGCAATGCCTATGGCGGCCTGGTGTTCCCGAGCGAAAGCAATGGCCGTGCTGTGGATAACTTCAGCAGCCTGGGCCTGACCGCCAAGGTCCGCTTCTCCAAGACCGAGGCCCGTCTCGGCACCCTGCAGCCGAAGCTGCCGGTGGTGACCTTCAACGACGGTCGCCTGCTGCCGCAGACCTTCGAAGGTGGCCAGGTCACCTCCAACGAGATCGACGGCCTGACCCTGACCGGTGGCCAGCTCGAGCACGCCAAGGGCCGTAACTCCAGCGACGCCCGTGGCCTGTCCATCGGTGGTGCCAACAGCCCCAGCAACTACCGGAACGGCCAGTTCAGCAACAAGTTCTACTTCGCCGGTGGCGACTACAAGGTCACCAAGGACCTCACCGCGCAGTACTACTACGGCAACCTGGAAGACTTCTACAAGCAGCACTTCCTGGGCCTGACCCACAACCTGCCGATCGGTCCGGGCAGCCTGAAGTCCGACCTGCGCTACTTCTACAGCACCTCCGACGGCCTGAACTCCAGCGCCGCCGGCCGCAGCCTGGGCTACCGCAGCTCCGGCAAGTGGGCCAGCAATGACCCGCTGCGTGGCGAAGTGGACAACCGCACCTGGAGCGGCATGTTCACCTACACCCTGGGCAGCCACGCCGCCAGCCTGGGCTACCAGCAGGTTTCCGGCGACAGCGCCTTCCCGTTCCTGAACCAGGGCGACGGTGCCACCGCCTACCTGATCACCGACCGTCAGATCGGCAAGTTCCTCAGCGCCGGCGAGCGCACCTGGGTGGCCGAGTACGGCTACGACTTCACCAAGGCCGGCGTACCGGGCCTGAAGGCCGTCGCCACCTACCTGAAGGGCAGCGGCATCGACAACCCCACCGGTGGCGACCTCGGCGAATGGGAGCGTGACTTCCGCCTGGACTACACCCTGCAGGACGGCCCGCTGAAAGGCCTGGGCTTCTCCTGGCGTAACGCTGCCTTCCGCAGCGACGTCGGCGGCACCACCCGCGACCAGGACGAGAACCGCCTGATCGTCAGCTACACCCTGACCCTGCTGTAAGCAGCGTCATCGAGCCCCGCTTCCGCCCCTGGCGGAGGCGGGGCTTTTTTGTGCCTGGGATTCGGGGGAGGGCAGGGCGTTGGCCTGCTGGGTGGGCGTTCGCCTGGCGTGCGGTGCGGCGTCCCAACCGGCCCACGACGCCAGGCAAGGCCGTCGTCCGGGGCACGGATTTCGCGAGCAGCACGTGCTCTTGTGGGAGGGAAAGTGAGTCGATCCATATAGCTCTTAAAGTTATAAATAAATTGTCATTTATTCTTTTTAATTTTCAAAAACCTTGCGCATAGTGAGCTCCACGGAACGCCACCCCACGACAGAGGAGCCACACCATGACCATCCGACTCGGCGACATCGCCCCCGACTTCGAACAGGATTCCAGCGAAGGCCGCATCCGCTTCCATGAGTGGCTCGGTGGCAACTGGGGCATCCTTTTCTCCCACCCCGCGGACTTCACCCCGGTGTGCACCACCGAGCTGGGCCTGACCGCCAAGCTCAAGGACGAATTCGCCGCCCGCGGCGTCAAGGCCATCGCCCTGTCGGTGGACCCGGTGGACTCCCACATCCGCTGGATCGATGACATCAACGAGACCCAGAACACCGTGGTCAACTTCCCGATCATCGCCGACGCCGACCGCAAGGTGTCTGACCTCTACGACCTGATCCACCCCAACGCCAACGACACCCTCACCGTGCGTTCGCTGTTCATCATCGACCCGAACAAGAAGGTGCGGCTGATCATCACCTACCCGGCCAGCACCGGCCGCAACTTCAACGAGATCTTGCGGGTGATCGACTCCCTGCAGCTGACCGACAACCACAAGGTCGCCACCCCGGCCAACTGGCAGGACGGCGACGACGTGGTGATCGTCCCCTCGCTCAAGGACGAGGACGAGATCAAGCAGCGCTTCCCCCGCGGCTACAAGGCCGTACGCCCCTACCTGCGCCTGACCCCGCAGCCCAACCGCTGAGCCTGGAGGCACGACCATGGTGGTGGTGACCCTATCCGGCAGTCCCAGCCCGAATTCCCGCTCCGCCGCCCTGGTGGCGCGTGCGCGGCACTGGCTGGAGCGGCACGGGGTCGAGGTGACGGGGTTCGCCGTGCGTGACTTCCCCGCCGAGGACCTGCTGCACGCGCGCTTCGACAGCCCCCGCGTGCAGCACCTGATCGAACAGGTCGGCCAGGCCGACGGGTTGCTGGTGGCCACGCCGGTCTACAAGGCGTCGTTCGCCGGCGCCCTGAAGACCCTGCTGGACCTGCTGCCCGAGCGGGCCCTGGCCGGCAAGGTGGTGCTGCCCATCGCCACCGGCGGCAGCAAGGCCCACATGCTGGCGGTGGACTACGCCCTGCGTCCGGTCCTGGCGGCCCTCAAGGCCGAGGACGTGCAGCACGGCGTGTTCGCCGACGACAGCCAGGTGGCGTTCGAGAACGGCGGGGTGCAACTGGCCCCGTCCCTGGAACAGCGCCTGGACGAAGCCCTTGAACGGTTCCACCAGGCCCTGGCCCGCCAGCCGCGCCCGCTGGACCCGAACGCCCTGCGCCACGCGCGCTGGAGCGTCTGACACGAACAACCCGCTCCCTGTGGAGCAACCGAACCGGCCTTACTCTCCCGCCAACGAGGCGAGCAGGCGCACACAAGCACGAGCGAAGTACGAGGAGAGCGCCATGCGCACCATCACTTTGCGTCGGAGCCTGGCTGCGCTGTTCACCGCGGCCCTGGCATTCGGCGCCATCACCCAGGCACAGGCCGAGACCCTGCGGATCGGCTACCAGAAGTACGGCACCCTGGTGCTGCTCAAGGCCAAGGGCTCCCTGGAGAAGCGCCTGGCCGCCCAGGGCATCGACGTCAAATGGACCGAGTTCCCCGGCGGCCCGCAGCTGCTGGAAGGCCTCAACGTCGGCTCCATCGACTTCGGCGTCACCGGCGAGACCCCGCCGGTGTTCGCCCAGGCTGCCGGTGCCGACCTGCTCTACGTCGCCTACGAACCGCCGGCGCCCACCAGCGAGGCGATCCTCGTGCCCAAGGGCTCGGCGATCCAGTCGGTGAAGGACCTGGCCGGCAAGAAGGTCGCCCTGAACAAGGGCTCCAACGTGCACTACCTGCTGGTCCGCGCCCTCGAAGAGGCGGGCCTGAAGTACAGCGACATCCAGCCCGTGTACCTGCCCCCGGCCGATGCCCGCGCCGCCTTCGAGCGTGGCAGCGTCGACGCCTGGGTGATCTGGGACCCCTTCCAGGCGGCCGCCGAGCAGCAGCTGCAGGCCCGCACCCTGCGCAACGGCAGCCAGCTTGTGGATAACCACCAGTTCTACCTGGCCACCCGTGACTACGCGACCCAGCACCCGCAGGTGATCAGCGCCCTGGTGGAAGAGGTCCGCGCCGTGGGCGAGGACTCCAAGGCTGACCCGGACAAGGTGACCGAGCAGGTCGCACCGCTGCTCGGCCTGCCCAGGGACATCACCGCCATCGCGGTGAAGCGCCAGGGCTACGGCGCCCAGTTCCTCAGCCCGGAGGTGGTCACGGCACAGCAGAAGATCGCCGACACCTTCACCGACCTGAAGCTGATCCCGAAAAAACTCAGCATCAAGGACGTGATCTGGACGCCGCCCGCCAAGGTCGCCCAGCAACCCTGACCCACGCCTGGCCCCGCGCCTGGACGGCGCGGGGAAGGCCCGGCTACCGCACACGAACCATCATCGCGCGGCTACGCCACGCCGGCGCGCTCACCCTGGAGTTATTGCGATGAGTCTCAACCTCTTCTGGTTCCTGCCGACCCACGGCGACGGCCACTACCTCGGCACATCCGAGGGCGCCCGTGCCGTCGACCACGGCTACCTGCAGCAGATCGCCCAGGCGGCCGACCGCCTCGGTTTCGGCGGCGTGCTGATCCCCACCGGCCGTTCCTGCGAGGACTCCTGGCTGGTCGCCGCCTCGCTGATCCCGGTGACCCAGCGCCTGAAGTTCCTCGTGGCCCTGCGCCCGGGGATCATTTCGCCCACCGTCGCCGCGCGCCAGGCCGCCACCCTCGACCGCCTCTCCGGTGGCCGGGCCCTGTTCAACCTGGTGACCGGGGGCGACCCGGACGAGCTGGCCGGCGATGGCCTGCACCTGAACCATGAGGAGCGTTACGAGGCTTCCGTCGAATTCACCCGCATCTGGCGCCGCGTGCTGGAGGGCGAGACCGTCGACTACGACGGCAAGCACATCCAGGTGAAGGGCGCCAAGCTGTTCTACCCGCCGCTGCAGCAACCGCGCCCGCCGCTGTACTTCGGCGGTTCCTCCGAGGCCGCCCAGGACCTGGCCGCCGAGCAGGTGGAGCTGTACCTGACCTGGGGCGAGCCACCGGCCGCCGTGAAGGAGAAGATCGGACAGGTGCGCGCGAAAGCCGCCAAGCTCGGCCGCAGCGTGCGCTTCGGCATCCGCCTGCACGTCATCGTGCGCGAAACCAATGAACAAGCCTGGGCTGCCGCCGACCGCCTGATCGCCCACCTCGACGACGCCACCATTGCCAAGGCCCAGGCGGCCTTCGCCCGTTTCGATTCCGTCGGCCAGCAACGCATGGCCGCCCTGCACAACGGCAAGCGCGACCAGCTGGAAGTCAGCCCCAACCTCTGGGCCGGTGTCGGCCTGGTGCGTGGTGGTGCCGGTACCGCACTGGTGGGCGATGGCCCCACCGTGGCCGCACGGGTCAAGGAATACGCCGACCTCGGCATCGACACCTTCATTTTCTCCGGCTACCCGCACCTGGAAGAGTCCTACCGCGTGGCGGAACTGCTGTTCCCCCACCTGGACGTGGCGCGCCCGCAGGCGAGCGATGGCCTGGCCTTCGTCAGCCCCTTCGGCGAGATGGTGGCCAACGAGGCGCTGCCCGAGCGTCGCCTCAAGGTCTCGCAGAGCTGAGGGTGCCGAGATGAACGTCCAATCAATCCTCCAGCGTCTCGCGCCCTGGGCCTTGCCGGTGGCGTTGCTGGTCGCCTGGCAGGTCGCCGTCGAGACCGGCCTGCTTTCCACCCGCATCCTCCCGGCGCCCAGCGCCGTGGTGACCGCCGGCTGGCACCTGGTGGCCAGTGGTGATATCTGGACCCACCTGGCCATCAGCGGCTGGCGCGCCGGCATCGGCTTCGCCATCGGCGGCAGCATCGGCCTGCTGCTGGGCTTCATCACCGGGCTCTCCGCCTGGGGCGAGCGGCTGCTGGACAGCTCGGTGCAGATGATCCGCAACGTGCCGCACCTGGCGCTGATCCCGTTGGTGATCCTGTGGTTCGGCATCGATGAGTCGGCGAAGATCTTCCTCGTTGCCCTCGGCACCCTGTTCCCCATCTACCTCAACACCTACCACGGCATCCGCAACGTCGACCCGGCGCTGGTGGAGATGGCGCGCAGCTACGGCCTCTCCGGCTTCGGCCTGTTCCGCCAGGTGATCCTGCCCGGCGCGCTGCCCTCGATCCTGGTGGGCGTGCGCTTCGCCCTCGGCTTCATGTGGCTGACCCTGATCGTCGCCGAGACCATCTCCGCCAATGCCGGCATCGGCTACCTGGCGATGAACGCCCGCGAGTTCCTGCAGACCGACGTGGTGGTACTGGCGATCGTGCTCTATGCCGTCCTCGGCAAGCTGGCCGACCTCGCCGCCCGTGGTCTGGAGCGTGCCTGGCTGCGCTGGCACCCGGCCTACCAGCCCAAGGGAGGTGCGGCATGAATGCGTTGTCCACGCCGCAGCACCTCAAGCGCGGCATTCCCCTGGCGGTGCAGGGCATCGGCAAATCCTTCGGTGAGCGGGAGGTGCTCAAGGGCATCGACCTGCGCATCCCCGCCGGCCAGTTCGTCGCCGTGGTCGGCCGCAGTGGCTGCGGCAAGAGCACCCTGCTGCGCCTGCTGGCCGGGATCGACCAGCCCAGCCGAGGCGAGCTGCTGGCCGGTTCGGCCCCCCTGGCCGAGGCCCGCGAGGACACCCGGCTGATGTTCCAGGACGCGCGCCTGCTGCCCTGGAAACGGGTGATCGACAACGTCGGCCTGGGCCTCTCCGGCGACTGGCGGCCCAAGGCCCTGGAAGCCCTGGAGGCGGTGGGCCTGGCCGACCGCGCCCGGGAATGGCCGGCGGCGCTGTCCGGTGGCCAGAAGCAGCGCGTGGCCCTGGCCCGTGCGCTGATCCACCAGCCGCGCCTGCTGCTGCTGGACGAACCGCTGGGCGCGCTGGATGCGCTGACCCGCATCGAGATGCAGCAACTGATCGAGCGGCTCTGGCAGCAACACGGCTTCACCGTGCTGCTGGTGACCCACGACGTGAACGAGGCGGTGGCCATCGCCGACCGGGTGATCCTGATCGAGGACGGCGCCATCGGCCTCGACCTCACGGTCGACCTGCCCCGGCCGCGTACCCGTGGCTCGGCCCGGCTGGCGGCGCTGGAGGCCCAGGTCCTCGAACGCGTGCTGTCGCAGCCGGCGCCGCCGCCGGAACCCGAACCTGTTTCACCCCTGCCCACGCAGTTGCGCTGGGCACTCTGATCTTCATCCCACGACCCCGAGCAAAGGAAAAACGCCATGACCATCAAAGCCATCAACGTCCGCAACCAGTTCAAGGGCACCATCAAGGAAATCATCGAAGGCCCGGTGCTGTCGGAGATCGACGTGCAGACCGCCGCCGGCATCGTCACCTCGGTGATCACCACCCGCTCCGTGCGCGAGCTGGAGCTGGGCATCGGCTCCGAGGTGATCGCCTTCGTGAAGTCCACCGAGGTGTCCATCGCCAAGCTGTGAGGCAGCGGGGTGTGATCGTGGGGGGAAGCGGGGATCGCTGCGCGATCCTTCGCGGATGAATCCGCTCCCACACGAACATGCCTTGTACCGACATGAAGAGCCCCCGCGTTTGCGGGGGCTCGTTCGTTGGGGACCGCTGCGCGGTCCTTGGGCGAATGAATTCGCCCCTACAACCCGATCCGCGCCGGAGCGCATTCGTGATGACGCACGGTGCGCCCCCGGGGTGTAGGGGATTGCCCGACGAAACCGCGTGGGAGCGAATTCATTCGCGATGGAGCGCAACGCGGTCCCAGTTCCGGATTCGGGAAAAGCGGCCCTTCGGCCTTTCGCGGATGAATTCGCCCCTACAAACCGATCCGCGTGGGAACGCATTCGTGATGACGCACGGTGCGCCCCGGGGGTGTAGGGGATTGCCCGACGAAACCGTGTGGGAGCGAATTCATTCGCGATGCGGACCGCAGGGCCGCCCGGCAGGATCGGGATCGCTACGCGATCCTTCGCGAATGAATTCGCTTGTATGTCCTAGGGTGAGACCTGTCGGGGGCGGAGGGACTGAATTCGCTTCTGCTAGTCAGACCGTGGGAGAAATCTCCCGCCCCTCACCTCACTGCAAGCGCCGATAAGGAATCCATCGGCTCAGGATCGCCCCCTGAGACCGACCATATCTGCAAGCCTGCGCCAACGTGAGCCCTCGACAGGTCGTTTCATCTTGGCCCTGGGAGCTCACCATGACAATGCACTGTACC
>NZ_JYFT01000063.1:0-215824 GCF_000931385.1 Pseudomonas sp. FeS53a | reverse complement strand
GTTCCAGGGGATGATCTGGCCGACCACGCCGAGGGGTTCGTGGATGTGGTAGGCGACGGTGCCGTCGTTGATTTCGGCGGCGCCGCCTTCCTGGGCGCGGATGCAGCCGGCGAAGTAGCGGAAGTGGTCGGCGGCGAGCGGGATGTCGGCGTTGAGGGTTTCGCGCACGGCCTTGCCGTTGTCCCAGGTTTCGGTGACGGCGAGGACTTCGAGGTTCTGTTCGATGCGGTCGGCGATCTTCAGCAGGATGTTGGAGCGGTCCTGCACGGAGGTGCGGCCCCAGGCATCGGCGGCGGCATGGGCGGCGTCGAGGGCCTTGTCGATGTCTTCGGCGGTGGAGCGGGGGAATTCGGCGATGGGCTGGCCGTTCACCGGGGAGGTGTTGGTGAAGTACTGGCCTTTGACCGGGGGCACGAATTCGCCGCCGATGTAGTTGCCGTAGCGGTCCTTGAAGGAAACGACGGCGCCGGGGGTGCCGGGTTGTGCGTAACGCATGGTCTATCTCCTTGGCTCTTGTGCTTGTTGGTGGAGGACGCGCCGAAGCGCTGTGAGCAGCATAGAGCAAGGGGCGGGCCAGGCCAGCGCAAGCCCCGGCCGGCGTGGCCTGCGGCCATTGCCGGGGATATCGCGTCGGTGTGGCTGTGGCAGGGCTGGTACAGGCCGGGTGACAGTTTGTCACGCATCTGGCACAGCCCGATGACCCATGGGTCATCCGGGCGTTGCAAAGGGCGTGGCGCTGGAGGATGCTGCGGCGACGTGGGTGCCCGTCCTGGGCGCCGGGCTGCCTCCCGGACCCCCGCTGCGGAGAACAACAAGACATGCACGACCACCTGAGCCGCCATGCTCAGCAAGTGCTGACCCTGGCGCAGGGCAAGGCCCAGTCGAGCGGGCCCGCTGCCGACCCTTCCATCGCCCGCTCCTGGCTGCGTTGCCTGGAGGACTACAACCTGGACCCGGCCCTGCCGCGCCCGCCCGCCGTGCTGGAGCACGCGCGGATGCTGGAATGCCGCGAGCGCATGCAGCAGGTGCTGGAGATCGCCAACGGCGAGATGAACAGCCTCTATCACCAGCTCTCCGGCACCGGCCACGCGGTGCTGCTGACCGATGCCCGTGGGGTGATCCTCAACTGTGTGACGGCCGCGGCCGAGCGCAACGCTTTCGAGCAGGCCGGCCTGTGGCTGGGCGCCGACTGGAGCGAGGCCCGCGAGGGCACCAACGGCATCGGCACCTGCCTGGTGGAGCGCCAGGCGCTGACCATCCACCAGGACGAGCACTTCCGCAGCCTGCACACCGGGCTGACCTGCTCGGCGAGCCCGGTGTTCGACCCCCATGGCGAGCTGCTGGCGGTGCTCGACGTCTCCTCGGCGCGGCGTGCCATGTCCCGCCAGAGCCAGTTCCACACCATGGCGCTGGTCAACCTCTCGGCGAAGATGATCGAGAGCTGCTACTTCCTGCGCCGCTTCGAAGGCGAGTGGCTGCTGCGCTTCCACCTGCAGGCCGAGTACGTCGGCCTGTTCAGCGAAGGGCTGATGGCCTTCGACGGCGAGGGGCGCATCCGCGCGGTGAACCAGGGCGCCATCAACCTGCTGGACAGCAGCCGCGAGCGCCTGTTGGGCACCACGGTGGAGGCCTGCTTCGACTGCCGTCTGGACGACCTGCTGGCCCGCGCCCAGCCCCAACCCAATGCCAGCTGGCCGCTGCGGGCACGCAATGGCCGGGTGCTGCATGCGGCGCTGCGCGGCCAGGCGCCCCGGCCGATGCCGGTGGCCCCGCTGGTGGTGGAGCGCCCGGCGGCACCGGGCCTGTGCCTGGGGGATGCGGCGCTGCAGGCGGACTTCCGCCGGGCCGTGAAGGTCTACGAGCGGGACGTGCCGTTGCTGGTCAACGGCGAGACCGGCTCCGGCAAGGAGGCCTTCGCCAAGGCCGTGCACCGGGCCAGCTCCCGGGCCGAGCGGCCCTTCATCGCGCTGAACTGCGCGGCGATCCCGGAATCCCTGATCGAGAGCGAGCTGTTCGGCTATCGCGGCGGCAGCTTCACCGGAGCCCGCAAGGAAGGCATGCGCGGCAAGCTGCAGCAGGCCGACGGCGGCACACTGTTCCTCGACGAGATCGGCGACATGCCCCTGGCCTTGCAGACCCGCCTGCTGCGGGTGCTGGAAGAGCGCCAGGTGGTGCCCATCGGCGGAGAGGCCCAGGCGGTGGACGTGCGCATCATCAGCGCCACCCACCGTGCACTGGAGGCCCGCGTGCAGGCCGGCGACTTCCGTGAGGACCTGTACTACCGGCTCAACGGCCTGGTCATCGACCTGCCGCCGCTGCGGGAGCGCAGCGACCGGGAACCGCTGCTGGAGCACCTGTTGCGGGAGGAGGCGCGTGGCCAAGTGGTGCGCCTCGACGATGCCGCCCGCCAGGCCCTGCTGGCGCATCCCTGGCCGGGCAACGTGCGCCAGTTGCGCAACGTGCTGCGCACCCTGGTGGCGTTGTGCGAGGACGGGGTGATCCGCCTGGCCGACCTGCCCCGGGACATCCGCGAGCAGGCTGCACCGGTGACGCGGGCCGAAACGCCGGCCAACCCGCTGGACGATGCCGAGCGCGCCGCGCTGCTGGGCGCGCTGGAAAGCCAGCGCTGGCACATGACCCGCACCGCCGAGCAACTGGGCATCAGCCGCAACACGCTGTACCGCAAGCTGCGCAAGCACGCCATCGAGACCCGCAGCCTGTGACACGGCCTGCGTAGCCCGGGCTTCAGCCCGGGAACCTCCCGCACGTGAAGAACCCGCCGATTGGCGGGTTCGTTCATTACCGGGGTCACCTGGTGGCAGGGGGATGACGCGCTGTTCATCCGCCAGGTGATGTCGCCGGGGGAGTCTCTGCGAGGGCCGCCCCTACGGGGTGCCTCGACAGGGCTTCAAACGGCCTGTGGCATTTCCCCCCGTGCCAGCCGGGCGTTGATGGCGTCGATCACCTTCGGCAGGTCGGCGATGGTGTCGATCAGGTAGTGCGGGCGGGCGCCTTCGAAGAGCTGGCCGATGCGCTGGCGCGCCCGCTCCAGTTCCGTGGGCGAGAGGGCCTTGAACTGGTCCCAGGTCAGGCCCAGGGCGTTGCCGGAGCAGGTGAGGGCCACCGTCCACATGCCGGCCCGGCGGCCTTCGAGGATGCCCGGCCAGGTGTCGTCCACCTTCACGCAGGCGGCCACGTCCTCGATGCCGAGGGCGATGACGTTGGCCAGGGCCTGGGCCGGGTGCGGGCGGCCGTTGGGCACTTCGTCGGTGGCCACCACGTGGTCGGCGACGTAGCCGTTGCTCCGGGCCAGCTCCACCACCTTGTCCATCACCGCCGTGGGGTAGCCGGAGCAGGAACCGATCTTCAGGCCGCGCTGGCGCAGCGCGGCGATGGCCTCCAGGGCGCCGGGGATGAGCGCCGAGTGGACGCCGATCTTCTCGATCTGCAGCGGCATGAAGCGTTCGTAGATGGCCGTGACGTCGTCGTCGGTCGGCAGCCGGCCGAAGGCGGCGCGGTAGCGTTCGGCGATGGCGGGCAGGTTGCAGAGCGTGCGGATGTGGTCCCACTTGCCCATGCCCATCGGGCCACGGGCCTCTTCCAGGGAGACGGCGACGCCGAACTCGGCGAAGGCCTCGACGAAGATCTGCGTCGGGGCGAAGGAGCCGAAGTCGACCACGGTGCCGGCCCAGTCGAGCACGGCGGCCTGCAGGCGGGTGGGGTGTTGGTAGTTCATGGTGATTCTCCGTCGGGGTTCAGGTTCGGGCGTTGGCCAGGCCGCCTGGGAGCGGTATGGCAGGGGGTGTTTCGGGTTGCGGCCGGCTGTTCCAGAACGGCACCAGCAGCAGGCTGGCCAGCAGGGCGGCGAAGGTGAAGGCGAGGAACACGGTGGTGGTGTCGAAGTAGCCCGGCAGCAGGCCGCCGAGGATGGCGCCCACCGAGCCGCAGCCGTTGACGAAGCCGGCGGCGGTGCCGGCCGCTTCCTGGGTGCCGAAGTCGACGGCGGCGGAGCTGCTGATCATCGAGTCCGGGCCGTAGAGGGTCATGCCCATGAGGAACAGCAGGCCCACCACCAGGTACAGGCTGCCGCTCTGCATGGCCGGCACGAACAGCGCGAGGCACAGGGTGAGGGCTGCCAGGCTGAATACGCAGGCGGGCATGCGGCGGGCGCCGAAGAGCTTGTCCGAGGCAATGCCGATGAGGATCGGCCCCACCAGCCCGGCCACTTCGAACGCCGCGGGGACGACGGCAGAGGCCACCTTGCCGATGGCCGGCATGCGTTCGTAGACGATCACCGGGCCCCACAGGAGGATCGCGTAGCGCGCCGGCTTGAGCAGGAAGTAGGCCAGGCCCAGGGCCAGCACCGGGCGGTTGGCCAGCACCCTGCGCAGCACCCGCCAGTGCCCGGGGCGCACGGCGGTCGGGTCGGCGGCCGCTGCGCTTTCCAGCGGTGGCAGGCCGACGTCCTCCGGGCGGTTGCGCTGCAGCAGCCAGAACAGCACGGCCACGCCCAGCACCACCAGTGCGCAGGAGACGAACGCCGCGCGCCAGTCGTGGAATACCTCGTAGGCCCACCAGCCGGCGAAGGGCGTGGCCACCAGGCCGCCGAAGGCGTAGCAGGTGCTCCAGTAGCCCAGCACCCGGCCGCGCTCCTGGGTGGCGAAGAAGCTGCCGATGTTCTTGCACAGCCCCGACCAGCCGGTGGACTGCGCCAGGCCCTGGACGAGCATGCAGCTGACGAAGATCGGCAGGGTGGCGAAGGTGCCCATGGCCAGTGCCGCCAGGGCCGAGATCAGCAGGCCGCCGAAGACCACGACCCGTGGGCCGAAGCGGTCGGCGAACAGCCCCCAGGTGAACTGGCCCACGGCGTAGGCGCCGAGGTAGAGCGCATCGAGGTTGGCCATGGCGGCCTTGTCCAGCTCGAAGGTCGGGTCCTCGGCGATGCCGAGCTTGGCCACCGAGAAGGCCTTGCGGGTGAAGTAGAAGGCGGCGTAGGCCAGCCAGGTGATGAGGAAGATCTGGACCCGCCAGCGGTGCAGCGATTGCCAGCCGCGGGCGGTGGAGCCGGGTGAGGTGTGCATGGGTTCTGACCCCTGTGGACAGTGCATGAGGAGAGGTTGTTGTTCTTGTGGTGTGTCCTGGCTGTCTAAACGCCCGGCCTGGTCAGAAGGGCAGCGGTCGGGGCGTCAGGCGTGGGTGGGCTGTGCGCTAGGCAACTCCTCGCCGGCATGGCCGGCAGTGGGCCGCGCCGGGGCGCGGCCGGTGGGGTTCAGGCCGCCTGGCCGGGGAGGGTGACCTGCATGGCGGCGAGGCTGTCGGCGATGGCGGCCAGCAACTGGCGGACGATGGCCTCGTCGATCTGGCCGATGCAGCCGATGCGGAAGCTCTCCGCTTCGGTGAGCTTGCCGGGGTAGATGACGAAGTGGCGGGCCTTGAGTTCGTCGTAGAAGCGCTTGAAGGCGAAGCGGGGATGATCGGGGCTAAAGAAGGTGGTGATGATCGGCGACAGCCAGCGGTCCTCCAGCAGCGTGCGGAAGCCCATCTGGCGCATGCCGGCCACCAGCACGTCGCGGTTGCGGGTGTAGCGCGCCAGGCGCCCGGCCACGCCGCCTTCCGCCGCGTGCTGGGCCAGTGCGGCACGGAACGCCACCACGCTGTGGGTGGGCGGGGTGAAGCGCCACTGGCCGGTGCGCTCCATGTAGCGCCACTGCTCCAGCAGGTCGAGGCTGAGGGAGTGGGCGCGCCCGGCGGAGGCCTCCAGCAGGCTGCGGCGGATGATCACGAAGCCGAAGCCGGGAATGCCTTCGATGCATTTGTTGGCCGAGGACACCAGCACGTCGAAGTCCACCGCCTGCACCGTGAGCGGCACGGCGCCGAACGAACTCATGGCATCGACGATCAGCACCTTGCCGTGGCGACGCACCACGGCGGCGATCTCGGCCAGGGGGTTGAGGATGCCGGAGCTGGTCTCGCAATGGACCAGGAACACGCTGGTGACCTCCGGGTGGTCGCGCAGCAGGGCGTCCACTTCCTCCGGCTGGGGCGGCAGGTAGTCGCCCTTGTCGAGGCTGATGTGGGCACGGCCGAGGTAGTCGAGGATCTTGCCGGCACGCTGGCCGTAGGCACCGTTCATCAGCACCAGGGCCTTGCCGTCACGGGGGATGGCGGTGGCCAGGGCGGCCTCGACGGCGAAGGTGCCACTGCCCTGCAGCGGCACGCAGGCGTAGCGGTCGTCGTGCACGCCGGCCATGGCCAGGAGCTGCTGGCGCACCTCGGCGGTGACGCGGTTGAAGTCGGCATCCCAGGAGCCCCAGTCCTGCAGCATGGCCTCCTTGGTGGCGCGGGAGGTGGTCAGCGGGCCGGGGGTCAGCAGGTAGGGCTCGCCCAGCGCCGGAGCGGCCAGCGGGGCATGGGCAGTGGGGAATTCGGCGTGGGTCATGGTCGTCTCCAGCGGATGCGGGGTGGCGGTGCTGGAGGGGATGAGACCCGTTTCAGTGCGATAACTGAAATCGATTTATGGTATTTCACTCAGAAGCTGAGCTTATTTATCGGGGGTGATATGTCGGTTTCCCAGGCCCAACTCAAGGCCTTCCATGCCGTGGCCGTGCACGGCAATTTCACCCGTGCGGCGGAGCAGCTGTTCCTCAGCCAGCCGGCGGTGTCCGACCAGGTGCGCAAGCTGGAGGAGCGCTTCGGCGTGCTGCTGTTCAACCGCAACAAGCGCTCGGTGCAATTGACCGAACTGGGCGGGCAACTTTTGGCCATCACCCAGCGCCTGTTCGCCGCCGAGCGCGAGGCACTGGAGCTGCTCACCTGCTCCCGCGCCCTGGAGAGCGGCAGCCTGACCCTTGCGGTGGACGCGCCCATGCACCTGCTGCCGCACCTGGCGCGCTTCTGCGAGCGCTACCCCGGCATCCGCGTGCGGCTGGTGACGGGCAACAGTGACGAATCCCTGCGCCGGCTGTTCGACTACCAGGCCGACTTCGCCGTGCTCGGCCGCCCGGTGGACGACGAGCGGTTGATCAGCCACGTCCTCAGCAGCGGCCCCCTGGTGGCCTTCGTCGCCGACAGCCACCCCTGGGCCCAGCGCGAGTCCCTGCACCTGGCCGACCTGCACCGCACCCCGCTGGTGCTGCGGGAGGAAGGCTCCATGACCCGGCAGATGCTGGAGGACGAAATGCACCGCGCCGGCCTGGAGGTCCTCCCCGCCATCGAAGTGGAAGGCCGCGAGGCGGTGTTCGAGATGGTCATGGCCGGCCTCGGCGTCGGCATCGTCTCCGCCGCCGAACTCGGCGCCGGGCGCGGCGTGCGTGTCCTGCCTATCCTCGACTTCGAATCGCGCATGACGGAAACGCTGGTGTGCCTGAAGGAGCAGGGGGCGAGGCGGGTGATTGGGGCGTTTTTGGCATCACTTGACCAAGGGGGACAACCGTAGCCGGCCCGCATTCCACGGCGGGCCCCTGTGCTAACCTGCGCCAAGTTTTCCCGGGCCCCGTCGGCCCGTTTCCAGAGGTCATCCATGCATATCCACATCCTCGGCATCTGCGGCACCTTCATGGGGTCGCTGGCGGTGCTGGCCAAGGAGCTGGGCCATCGCGTCACCGGCTCCGATGCGAACGTCTACCCCCCCATGAGTACCCAGTTGGAGGCCCAGGGCATCGAGCTGATGCAGGGCTATGACCCGGCTCACCTGGAGCCGGCGCCGGACCTGGTGGTGATCGGCAACGCGCTGTCCCGCGGCAACCCGGCGGTGGAGCACGTGTTGAACAAGGGGCTGCCCTACGTCTCCGGCCCGCAATGGCTGGCGGACCATGTGCTGCAGGGGCGTTGGGTGATGGCGGTTGCCGGCACTCACGGCAAGACCACCACCACCAGCATGCTGGCCTGGGTGCTGGAGCATGCGGGCATGAGTCCGGGCTTCCTCATCGGCGGGGTGCCGCAGAACTTCGGCGTTTCCGCGCGCCTGGGCGGCACGCCGTTCTTCGTGGTGGAGGCGGACGAGTACGACAGCGCCTTCTTCGACAAGCGCTCGAAGTTCGTCCACTACCGCCCGCGCACCGCGATCCTCAACAACCTCGAGTTCGACCATGCGGACATCTTCCCGGACCTGGCGGCCATCGAGCGGCAGTTCCATCACCTGGTGCGGACCATCCCCGGCGAGGGGCTGATCATCCATCCCACTGCCGAGAGCGCCCTGGTGCGGGTGCTGGGCATGGGCTGCTGGACCCCGGTGCAGACCACCGGCGAGGGCGGCCAGTGGCAGGCGCGCCTGCACAGCGAGGACGGCTCGCGCTTCGAGGTGCTGTTCGAGGGGCAGGTCGCCGGCACGGTGGACTGGAGCCTCACCGGCCAGCACAACGTGGCCAACGCCCTGGCGACCCTGGCTGCGGCCCGCCATGTGGGCGTGGTGCCGGAGCTGGGCGTGGCGGCACTGTCGGCCTTCCAGAGCGTCAAGCGACGCATGGAGAAGGTGGCCGAGGTCAGGGGCGTGACCGTCTACGACGACTTCGCCCACCACCCCACCGCCATCGCCACCACCCTGGACGGCCTGCGCAAGCGCGTGGGCGATGCGCCGGTGATCGCGGTGATCGAGCCGCGCTCCAATTCCATGAAGCTGGGCGCCCACCGCGACGGGCTGCCCGAGTCGGTGAAGCTGGCCGACCAGGTGTTCTGGTACGCGCCGCCGAACCTCGGCTGGGACCTCGCCGCCACGGTGGCCGGCTCCAGCGTGCCGACCCGGGTGTGCGATTCGCTGGAGGCCATCATCGAGGGCGTGAAGGCACTCGCGGTGCCGGGCACCCAGGTGGTGATCATGAGCAACGGTGGCTTCGGCGGCCTGCACGGCAAGCTGGCCCAGGCGCTGGAGGGCTGAGATGAGCGGCCCTGAACGCGTCACCCTGGCGATGACCGGCGCCTCCGGAGCCCAGTACGGCCTGCGCCTGCTGGACTGCCTGGTGCGGGAGGATCGCGAGGTGCACTTCCTCATCTCCAAGGCCGCGCAGCTGGTGATGGCGACGGAGACCGACGTCACCCTGCCGGCCAAGCCCCAGGCCATGCAGGCGTTCCTCAACGAGTACACCGGCGCCACGCCGGGGCAGATCCGTGTGTACGGCAAGGAGGACTGGATGGCCCCGGTGGCCTCCGGTTCCGGCGCACCGGCGGCGATGGTGGTGGTGCCCTGTTCCACCGGCACCCTCTCGGCCATCGCCACCGGGGCCTGCAACAACCTGATCGAGCGGGCGGCCGATGTGGCCCTGAAGGAGCGCCGCCAGCTGATCCTGGTCCCCCGCGAGGCGCCGTACTCCAGCATCCACCTGGAGAACATGCTCAAGCTGTCCAACCTCGGCGCGGTGATCCTGCCGGCGTCGCCGGGTTTCTACCACCAGCCGCAGACCCTCGATGACCTGGTGGACTTCGTGGTCGCGCGCATCCTCAATCTGCTGGACATCCCCCAGGACATGCTGCCGCGCTGGGGCGAGCACCACCGGGTGAGCGATGAATAAAGGCGCACTCGCGCTGTTGCTGGCGCTGGCCCTGCCGGGCTGCGCCAGCGTCACCACCCTCAACGCCGCCAAGCCCGGCGCGCCGATCATCTACTCCGGCACCCGGCTCGATTGGTACGCCCTCCATGACGGTTGTTGCCCCATCGACCGTTTCGGCACCGAACCTCCGGCCTACCCGGCCGTCGATCTGCCCGCCAGCGCGTTGCTGGACACCCTGCTGCTGCCGCTTTCCTTGGCGGCGGAGCTGGGGATAGGGCTGGGGATTCGCGGCGGCAACTGATTGGGCGTGTTGCGTGCTCCCGGGCTGAAGCCCGGGCTACGTCGCTGTCTGGCGCGAGCGTGAGCCGAGGCTCAGGCCAGGTCCTGGCACACGTCCACCCATTGGGCGGCGACGAGGTCGGCCAGGCGTTCGGGGGTGATGCGGACGGCGCTGTGGATGGCGCCGGCGGCGGGGACGACTTCTTCGAAGGCTTGCAGCGAGCGGTCGCAGTAGACCGGCAGCGGGGTGGGCAGGCCGAAGGGGCAGACGCCGCCCACCGGGTGGCTGGTGAGGGCTTCGACGGTTTCGGCGTCGAGCATCCGCGCCTTGGCGCCGAAGGTTTCCTTGAACTTGCGGTTGTCGATGCGGGCGTCGCCGCGGGCCACCACCAGCACGGCATCCTCGCCGACGCGGAACGCCAGGGTCTTGGCGATGCGGCCGGGCTCGACACCGTGGGCCTCGGCGGCCAGGGCGACGGTGGCGGTGCTGGTTTCGAGTTCGATGATGGCGATGTCCGGCGCCTTGCTGGCGAAGAAGGCGCGCACGGATTCCAGGCTCATGGGATCGGTCCTTGGTCGGGGGTCAGCACGCCAGGTCGCGGACGTCTGGCAGGCTGCCGGCGAGCCCGTAGCGACCCTTGGCGTCGCGGGTCACCCGGCCGATGGCGACGGCCGGGTCGTGGGTGAAGACCAGGCGGCCATTGCGGGCCAGGAGGTCGGCCAGCAGGGCTTCCTTCTCTTCGATCAGGCCCTCGGGGAAGCGGTCGTAGCCCATGGTGATGGGCAGGTGGACCCAGGGGGCGCCGGGGATCAGGTCGCCGCTGAACACCACCGGGCCGTCGGGCATCTGCACTTCCGGCAGGAGCTGGCCGGGGGTGTGGCCATCGCTCCAGTGGAAGCGCCAGTCGGCGCCGAGGGTGGCGCTCTGTTCGCCGTCTTCCAGCAGCTCCAGCCGCTCGCTGGCCTGCAGCAGCTCCAGCAGTTCGGGAATGTAGGAGGCGCGGTCGCGGGCGTGGGGCGTGCAGGCGCGCTGCCACTGGCGGCGGCCGGTGATGAAGCGGGCATTGGGGAACAGCAGGCGCAGCGGCTGGCCGTCTTCCCAGGGGGCGAGCAGGCCGCCGGCGTGGTCGAAGTGCAGGTGGGTGAGCAGCACCACGTCGATGTCGGCATGGCCGAGGCCCACGGCCGCCAGGCTGTCGAGCAGCACGTGGTGGCTCTCCTGCACGCCGTAGCGCTGCTTCAGGTCCGGGGAGAAGAAGGCGCCGATGCCGGTTTCCACCAGCACGTTGCGTTCGCCTTCACGCACCAGCAGGGCGCGGCAACCGAGGTCGATGCGGTTGAGGGCATCCGGGGCCATCCAGCGTTCCCAGAGGGCGCGCGGGGCGTTGCCGAACATGGCGCCGCCGTCGAGTTTCTGGCTGTTGCCGGTGAGGGTGGTGAGGGTGCGCATGTCGGTCCCTGTCTGCGGGCGGAGCGGGCAAGGCTAACCCGAATGCCGGGGCGCCGGTCAATCCGCCCAGCCGCTGTAGACGAAGGTCATGGGGCGCGGGCCGGGCAGGTAGCGGGTGTTCAACTCGCCGATGCGGAAGCCGCCGGCTTCGATCAGGCGGGGGATGTCGCGGTCCAGGTGGCAGCCCCCGGCCAGCGGTTTCCACAGCGGCGTGAGGCGTTGCTGCCAACGCACCACGCCGGGGTCCGGGGCCAGGCCGTGCTCGGCAAAATGCAGGCGGCCGCCGGGCTTGAGCACGCGGCGCATTTCCCGCAGGGCGGCGACGGCGTCGGGGATGGTGCAGAGGGTGAAGGTGCAGACGATGCTGTCGAAGCGGCCGTCGTCAGCGCGGATCTCGCCCAGTTCCAGGGCGATGGTCTCCACCGGGATGGCGATGGCGGCGGCGCGCTGCCGGGCCAGGGCCTGCATCTGCGCGGCGGGGTCGACGCCGGTCACCCGGCTGACCCGCTGCGGGTCGTAGAAGGCGAGGTTGAGGCCGGTGCCGATGCCGATCTCCAGCACCTCGCCCTCGGCGTTGGGCACCACCTGGGAGCGGGTCTTCATGACGTGGCCCATGCCGCAGGCGTAGTCGATCAGGCGCGGCAGGATGTGGCGGTCGTAGAACTGCATGGGCGTTCCCTTCCTGGGGCTGCGGAGCTGTCCACCCTACAGGCGCGGTCGGTTGGGTGTCGCGGGCGTTCCGGCCAAGGCCTGGGGCGCTTCAGCGGCCCAGGCGGCGCAGCTCGTCCGACTCCACCACGCGGGTGCCTTCGCCGGTCTCCAGGGCCAGGCGCCAGAGCGCGCGGGCTAGGGTGCAGGCTTCGATGCCCCGGTACTTGCCGGGGATCAGGCGCATCAGCGGGGCGGCGAGACGTTCGCCGAGGCGGAACTCCTGGCGCGGGCCGAGCAGCAGGGAGGGGCGGGCAAGGGTGAGTTGCGGCCAGCCCTGGTCGCGCAGGGCGTCTTCCATCTCGCCCTTGACGCGGTTGTAGAAGACCGAGGAGCCGCGGTCCGCGCCGAGGGCGCTGATGACCAGGTAGTGCCGTGCCCCCAGCTCCCGGGCGCGGCGGCCGACGGCCACCACCAGGTCGAGGTCGATGGCGCGGAAGGCCTCCTGGGAGCCGGCCTGGCGGATGGTGCTGCCCAGGCAGCAGAAGGCGGTGTCGACGGGGCCGCCGAGCTGGGGCAGCAGGTCGGCCAGCTCGCCCACCGGATTTTCCAGGCGTGGGTGGGCGGCGAGCGGGCGGCGCGAGGGGGCGAGCACGCGCTCGACGGTGCGCTCGTTGAGCAGGCGGTCGAGCAGGTGCTCGCCGGTGAGGCCGGTGGCGCCGGCGAGCAGGATGTGCTGGGGCGTCAGGTGCATGGTGGCTGTCTCTCCGCTGACACAGGTACAGCTTAGTGGCTGGCCGGGGTTTTGGCCCCGTCCGCCGGCTTGTCGGCCAGTGCCTGCAGGGCCTGGTTGGCGCGCAGGCGCTTCCAGTGGGCGAGCACGGCCTTGGGGGCCCAGATCTGCGGTTCGGAGGGTTCGAAGTCGTCCTCCTTCTCCCATTTGGCGACTTCCTCGCGGGCGAGCTTGAAGGCGCGCTCGAGGTCGTCGGTCTGGTTCAGGGCGTCGGCCAGCAGGGCGCGGCCGAAGTAGGTGAAGTCGTTGTCGTCGGAGCAGCCGAAGGACACGCGATCGGCGCGGGCGGCGGTCATCACCAGGGTCTTGTCATCCTTCAGGGCGGGGATGAAGCCGCCGGAATAGCAGGCGGAGATCACCAGCACCTTGTGACGGTCACGCAGGGGGGCGAGGAGGGTAGCCAGGTCGGCGGCGGCAAGGTCGGACAGTTGCAGGCCGGGTTGCTCCAGGGCGAGCTGGTGGTCGGCGGAGCCGTGGCTGGTGAGGTAGATGAACACCAGGTCTTCCGGGCCGGTGCGCTTGGCCAGGGTCTCGACGGCGCGGGCGAGGCTTTCGCGGGTGGCCAGGGGGCGGTCGGCCATGTGGTCGCGGTGGTTCACCAGGGTGATGTGGCCACGGGCGGCGAAGCGGTCGCTCATCAGCTTGGCGGCGTAGTCGGCTTCCCGCAGGAACACGCTCTGGCGGCCATCGCCACCCAGGCTCAGGCTATACAGCTCGGGGGCCGGGGTGGACGGCGGGACGGCGGCGAGGGCTTCGTCCAGCAGGCGCCCCTGTTGCAGCAGGCCGACCTCCAGTGGATCGGGCAGTGCCTGGCCGGCGGCATCCCGCACGCGGCGGCCGTTGCGCCAGGTGCCGCGCTCCTGCTCGCCACTGGCCAGGGTGAGGGTGCCGTCGCCGGCGTAGCGGCCGTTGGCGAAACCGCCGACGTAGTGGCTGCCGTCGGCCAGGCGCAGGTCGCCCTGGCCGTGGTAGCGCCAGGTGCGGAAGGCGCCCTGGTAGTGCTCGCCGTCTGCCCCCTTGTATTCGCCCTTGCCGGTCAGTGCGCCGTTGCGGAACTCGCCGCTCCACACCGCGCCTTCGGCGTTCTGGTAGCGGCCCTTGCCGTTGAAACGGTTGCTGGCGAAGCCGCCGCTGTAGCGGTCTCCGTCGCTGCCCTGGTAGTCGCCTTCACCGTTCAGCTGGCCCTGCTTGAAGGTGCCGCTGAAGCGGTTGCCTTCGCTGTCGGTGAGCACGCCGGGGCCGTCGGGCTGGCCGTTGCGGAAACGGCCCTGGTGTTCGCTGCCGTCGGGCATGCGCAGGGTGCCGAGGCCGTGGTACTGGTCGTTGCGGAAGCCGCCCTGGTAGACCATCTCGCCCCGTGCGAGGCGGCCTTCGCCGTCGAAGCGGTTGCCCTTGAAGCTGCCTTCGTAGACGGTACCGTCGCGGTAGGTCATGCGGCCCTTGCCGTCGAACAGGCCGTTGCGGAACTCGCCTTCGTACTCCACGCCTTCCGGGCCGTGCCAGCGACCCTGGCCATTGGCCTGGCCGTCCTTGAAGCGGCCTTCGAACCAGGTGCCGTTGGTGTAGTCGAGGCGGCCGGGGCCTTGCAGCAGGCCGTCGACCACCTCGCCCCGGTAGCGGGCGCCATCGGGCAGTCGGGCGTCGGGCGGGGTGATGGGCTCGCCTTCGCCGCAGGCGGCGAGCAACACGGCAAGGCTGAGGGGAAGAAGGGCTTTCATCGGCAGTCCCTGGCTGAATGGCTGCCCTAGTGTGGCGTAAAAAAGCCCGCGTGAGCGGGCTTTTGTAGCGGACGTGCGAGACCGGTCAGGTCCACTGGGTGATCTTGTTGCCCTGTTTGTCGGTGAAGGCGCCGGCTGCTTTCGCAGCGGCGCCGGGGGCGTCAGACGAAGCAGAGGCTGAGGGACTCGGCGACGTAGGCCGGCTTGGCCTGGCCTTCGATCTCGAGGGTGGCGCGGGCCTTGATCAGCCACTGGCCGGGGTTCTTCTCGGTGACGTCGAGCACGGTGAGGGCCAGGCGTACCCGCGAGTTCACCGGCACCGGCTGGATGAAGCGGACGCTGTCCAGGCCGTAGTTGATGCCCATCTTCAGGCCTTCGGGCAGCACCAGCAGTTTTTCCGACAGCACCGGGATCAGCGACAGGCTGAGGAAACCGTGGGCGATGGTGGTGCCGAAGGGGGTGCGCTTGGCCTTTTCCGGGTCGACATGGATGAACTGGTGGTCGCCGGTGCATTCAGCGAACTGGTTGATGCGTTCCTGGTCGATGGTCAGCCACTCGGAGTGACCCAGGTCCTTGCCAATGTAGCTTTTCAGTTCTGCAACAGGTACGAACGGCATGCTTCATCCTCCGTGGACGGTTTTTTCTTCTTCTTGTGGCGGGCTGGCTCGCCCGGCGCGTTGGCGTAGATCAGCACGGGCCCGGGGCCCGGTCAAGCCGGCATGGCCCCTGCGAATGGCGGGTTATAGCGGGCGGGGCAGGCGTGCCTATAATGGCCCACCCTGGCTCCGGCCCGTCTGCGACGGGCCTGTGGAGACGGAGCAGGGACGGAAGACTGTCTGGAGACCCCTCATGCTGCTGCGTGGCTTGACCTGGCTGGTGCTGTTCCAGTTGCTCGGCACCGGGCTGAACGCCCTGTTCCTGCACATGCTGCCCGGGCCCATCATCGGGCTGGTGCTGCTGTTCGTGTTCCTCGTCGTCCGGGGCGAGGTCGGGGAGCCGCTGACGGTGGCGTCCGGCGCCCTGCTGCGCTACCTGCCGCTGCTGCTGGTGCCGCCGGCGGTGGGGGTGATGGTCTACGCGCGGGCGATCTGGGAAGACGCCTGGGCGGTGGTCGGTGCGCTGGGGCTGTCGGTTTTCTTCTCGTTGCTGTTCGTGGGCTGGCTGATGCAGCGGCTGATCGACCGCCGCGGCGCCGAGGAGGGCAAGGCATGAGCCTGGCATGGCAATCGGCCTGGCAGGCCGTGGCCCACCACCCGCTGTTCGGCGTGGGGCTGACCCTCGCCGCCTACCAGTTGGCCAGCTCGCTGTACGAGCGCTCCCGGCTGATGTTCCTGCAGCCGGTGCTGGTGTCGATGGCACTGGTGATCGCGGTGCTGGTGCCGCTGGGCATCGGCTATGACGAGTACCGCCAGAGCACCACGCTGCTCAACCTGCTGCTGGGCCCCGCCACGGTGGCGTTGGCGGTGCCGCTGTTCCTCAACCTCAAGCGCATTCGCCAGCTGTTCTGGCCGACATTGCTGACCCTGGCCCTCGGCGGGCTGGTGGCGACGGTGATGGGCGTCGGCCTGGCCTGGGCGTTCGGCGCCGAGCACATGGTGCTGATGACCATGGCGCCCAAGTCGGTCACCTCGCCCATCGCCATGCTGGTGGCCGAGCAGATCGGCGGCGTGGCGGCGCTGGCGGCAGTGTTCGTGCTCATCACCGGGGTGATCGGGGCCATGCTCGGTCCGGAGATGCTGCGCCGCATCGGCGTTCACCACCCGGCTGCGCAAGGCATGGCGCTGGGCATCACCGCCCATGCGGTGGGTACGGCCCGCGCGCTGCAGGAGGGCGAGGAGTGCGGCGCCTTCGCGGCGCTGGCGATGAGCCTGATGGGGGTGGCGACGGCGGTGCTGCTGCCGTTGGCCGTGGCGATGATCGTGTGAGGGACGAGGGATGGAACTGCCGCTGTTTCCGCTAAATACCGTGCTGTTTCCCGGCTGCATGCTCGACCTGCAGCTGTTCGAGGCGCGCTACCTGGACATGATCGGGCGCTGCATGAAGCAGGGCACCGGCTTTGGCGTGGTGGGCATCCTCGAAGGCGAGGAGGTCGGCAGCGCCGCCCAGCGCATTGCGCCCCTGGGCTGCGAGGCGCTGATCCGTGACTGGCAGCAACTGCCCAACGGGCTGCTGGGCATCCGGGTCGAGGGCGGCCGGCGCTTCACGGTCGAAGGCACGCGTGTGCAGGCCGACCAGCTCACCCTGGGGGATATCGCCTGGCTGGACGACGATGCCGACCGGCCGCTGCTGCCGGAGCACGCCGACCTGGCCGCGCTGCTCAATGCCCTGGCCGAGCACCCGCTGGTGAAGGGGCTGGGCATGGGCGGCCTGGCCCACGGCCAGCAGGAGCTGGCCAACCAGTTGGCCTACCTGCTGCCCTTTTCCCTCGACGAGAAGCTGGAGCTGCTGGCCCTGGGCAGCCCGGATGCGCGGCTCGATCACCTGCAGACGCTGCTGAACCGCCTGCAGGGCGACGTCATCGCCTGATCACGCCGGGCGTGGCCCTTCCGCCACGCCCAGGCGCCTTCCTATTTGTAGCGATACAGGCTGAAGGCCTCCGGCAGCGCCCAGGTGGCGAAGCCGCCGAGCAGGGCCAGCGCGGCCGGCAGCAACAGCCACCAGACCCGTGGGCTAATCGCCGGCAGCGAGGCCTGGCGCTGGATCAGCGCCAGCCAACCGGCACACACGCAGCTGGCCAGCAGGGCGCCGGCGATGATGTCGGTCGGCCAGTGCACCCCGAGGTAGACCCGCGACAGCGCGATGCTGGCAGCCGGCAGGCAGGCCAGCAGCATCCAGGTCAGGCGCAGGCGCGGCGGTTGGCCACGGCCTGCCAGCACCCCCAGCACCAGGAAGAAGGCGAACGCGGCGGAGCTGTGGCCGCTGGGGAAGCTGAAGCTGCTCAGCGGTTCGGCCAGTACGTCCGGTCGGGCGCGGGCGAACAGGTGCTTGAGGGCGCCGTTGGCCAGGGCGGTGGTGATCAGCGTGCCCCCGGCGAACAGCGCGTGGCGCCATTGCCGGGCCAGGAGCAGCAGGCCGGTGATCAGCGCGCCGGCGAAGAACTGGGTGCGGAAATCGCCCAGGCGCGTCACCAGCACCGCCAGGCTGTCGAGGGTGGCCTGGCGCTGTTCCTGCACCAGCGCCATCAGGCCCTGGTCGAAGTCATGCAGCGACGACCAGCCGAAGAACAGTGCCACCAGCAGCACCAGGCTCAGGCCGGCGGCGAGCGAGGTGGCCCAGCGCTTGTGCCGCAGGCTGCCCTGGACGATCAGGCCGATCATCACCAGCACCGCGACCACCACCACGGCGGCCTCGCTCCAGAACCCCTCCGGCAACGGCAGGCGCAAGGCCGCCCCGGTGGCCCAGCCGGGCAGCAGGTAGGCCACGGACCAGCCGGCCGCCGCCACCAGGCTGACGGCGATGAAGCGCGGCAGCGGCATGTCCAGCATGCCGGCCACCATGGGCAGCATGGGCCGCAGCGGGCCGATGAAGCGCCCCACCAGCAGGCTGGCCACGCCGTAGCGCTGGAAATAGGTCTCGGCCCCGGCCAGCCACTCCGGGTGGTGGCGCAAACCGGGTAGCCGGCGGATGTTCTGGTGGAAGCGCCGCCCCAGTCCATAGGAGATGGCGTCTCCCAGCAGGCCGCCGAGGTAGCCCAGCAGCAGCGTCTCGCCCAGGCCCAGGGCGCCGCTGCCGGCCAGGGCCGCCACGGCGAACAGCAGCACGGTGCCGGGCACGATGATGCCGGCGATGGCCAGGCATTCGACGCAGGCGATGGTGAAGATGGCCAGGCCCAACCATTGCGGGTTGGCGCTGAGCCAGTCGGTGATGGCGTGCAGCCATTCGGTCATGCGGGCGTTCCTTCGATCAGGTGGTAGTGCTCGCCTTCGACCTGCCCCCGGCGCAACGGGTTGCGCGTGCAGTGGCGGGCGTAGGTGGCGTCGACGAAGCGGTAGGGCAGGTGCTCGTCGCGGCCGCTGGGGATGCCGAGGCGGGTGGTCTGGATGATGGCGGTGGGGCGTGCGCCCGTGTCGTCGACGAACAGCCGGGCGGGGTCGAAGCGTTGTGCGTCCCAGTCCGGCACCTTCAGCCCCAGCGCCTTGCACAGCAGCGTCTGACCGTTGCAGAGGCGCTCGGGCGGGCGCGGGCGACCCTGGGCATCGGGGTTGTTGGCCTGCATCACGGCCATGGCCTCGGGGCCGGACACGGCATCCACCCAGGGGTAGGCGGATTTGATCAGCACCGCGTTGCCGGGCCCCTGGGCGCTGAAGTTCAGCGAGTCGCCACCCCGGGCGTAATACATGTAGATGTGGCCGCCATCGAGGAACAGCGCCCGGCGCTTCTCGGTGTAGCCGAGGGAGGCGTGGCTGCCTTTCTCGGCCAGGTAATAGGCTTCGGTCTCGATGATGCGGGCCGACAGCCAGCGCCCGTTGACGCGGTGGCGGATGACCTTGCCCAGCAACTCACGGGCCAGCAGTTGTGCGTCGCGGTCGAAGAACCCGTCCGCCAGGGGGCGGGCGCCGGGCCAGGGCAAACTTAGGGTGGGATCGTCGGGCATGGGCTGTTGGTGGGCTATGGCTCGGAATAGGCTGGCGATTATACGGAAGCCCCGCTTGATCGAAGCTGAACGGCGGGGCGGGAACACACCCAGAAAAACAATAAGAGCCCGCCATGCCCCGAGCCGTTCGCGCCGACAGTGCCCACATCACCCCCAGTGCCCATTACACCGGCTACGTCTGGTACCGCCATCGCCTGGCCGAGGCGCCCTTTGCCACGGCGTTCGGGCGCTGGGTCCACGGCGCGCTCAGCCCCATCGCCTGGGGCGCGCGAGCGCTGTTCGGGCTGGACATCGAGCAGCTCCTGCTGCAGCGCCACCTGCTGATCGACGCCCGCCTGGAGCAGGCGATCCGCGACGAGGGCGTGGTGCAGGTGGTGGAGATCGCCTGCGGGCTGTCGCCCCGAGGGCGGCGTTTCTGCCTGCGCCATCCGCAGTTGCGCTACCTGGAGGCGGACCTGCCGCCGATGGCCGCGCGCAAGCGCCTGCTGCTGCATGCCGAAGGCTGGCTGAACAGCCGTCACCAGGTGCGTGCGGTGGACATCCTTGCCGGGGAGGGCGCCCAAGGGCTGGAGGCGCTGTTCTCCGGGCTGGATACCGGGCTGCCGGTGGTGGTGATCACCGAGGGGCTGGTGAACTACTTCCAGTTGCCGGTGATCGAGGGCTTCTGGCGGCGCCTGGCCGAGCAGATGCGCCGCTTCCCCCGCGCCACCTACCTCACCGACCTCTACCCGGACCTGCGCGAGCACCCGCGCTACCGCCAGGTGCGCTGGGGCGTCGGGTTGGTGGGGCGGCTCACGCGTGGGCACTACCCGCTGCACTACCGCAGTGCCGAGGCCATCGTCGAGGGCTTTTCCGCCTGCGGTTTCGACCGGGTCTCGGTGCTGGACCCGGCTGAACAGGGGGCCGGGCTTGGTTTGCCACCCGGGCGCTGGCCTGCCCTGGTGCGGGTGGTGGAGGCTCGCACCGGGGCCTGAGCCCCGGTGGCCTGCCCGTCAGGCGGCGGCCGCCAGTTGCGCCGGGCGAACGTGCTCAGCTAGGGCGGTGCTGGCGGCGGCGTCCATGTGGGTGAACACCAGGGACAGTGCGTCACCGGCCTGGCGCAGGGGCAGCAGGTCCAGCATTGGCAGGCCCTCCATCGCCAGTTGCCAGCCCCGTACCGGCAACCCCGTCGGGAATGCGGCCTGCAGGCGGGCACCGAAGAAGCCCAGCTCCTGAACCTCCACGGTGAAGCTGCCCAGCTCGGCGTGGTGCAGCCACCCGGCACGCTGGGCCGGCGCGAGTCGGGGCTCCTGGCGGCGCTCCACCTCATTGAGGCGGCTTCGGGCCAGACGGGTCGCGCCGATGGGTGCGGCTGGCAACGCCTGGTCGAGGAAGAAGGGGCGGTACAGCTGGGCGCAGGCGTCGCGTCGCTCGAACTGGGCGAGGTGGTCGCCGTCGTGGATCAGCGCGCAGTCGGCCTGGGTGCAGGCGGCGGCGAAGGCGGCGTGCTCCCAGGGCTGGGTGAAGTGGTCGAACTCGCCGGCCAGCACCAGGGTCGGGCAGCTGGGGTAGTGCGTGAACCCGGCGAAGTCCAGCAGGCGGCGGCTGTTCTGCCGGTAGCGCTCGCGCTCGGCGCCGGTCAGGCGTTGCAGCTGGCGCAGCATGGCCTTGCGAAAGCCGGGGCTGATGCCGGTGCGTTCCAGCCGCAGCGGGTTGATCAGGCCGGTCAGCGAACCCTGGGCGAACTCCGCCAGGCGCTCCTCTTCCAGCAGGTGCAGGCTCTCCTCCAGCAGGGCGCGGGCGCCGGGGCGGCCGAAGGTGGTCACGCCCGCCAGCAGCAGGCGTGCACAGCGCTGGGGATGGCGGCTGGCGAACAGCGCTGCCAGGGCCGAGCCGTAGGACAGGCCGATGGGCATCAGCGGCGGCAGCGCGAGGGCCTCGGCGAAGTCGGCGATCAGGTCGGCCAGCGCCTCCAGCCCCAGTTCCGGGGCCAGTTGCAGGTTGCCGCCCTGGCCGGGCAGGTCGAGGAGGATCACGGGGTGGTGCTCCAGCAGTTCCTCCACCTCGGCGGCGAAGGAGCGGAAGCTCTGGAACGCACCTCCCAGCATCAGGACGGGAGGGCGGGTGTCGTGGGCGTTGCGGGACCAGGCCTGGTAATGCAGGCGCCAGGGCCCTGTTTCGAGGACGGACGGGGGGGTGCCGAGCTGGTCGGCGTGGTAACCGGTGCGGTAATGCATGGCGATTCTCCGGCGCTCGGGCGCCTTGTCGTTGTTCTCGCCGCGGTTCGGGGCGCGGTGGCACGCTTTGAAGGTAAACACCGGTGACGATTTTGTTTACCCATCCTTCGGGCGGGTTCGGTGGGGGGCGGTGTGGCCGGGTGTCACCGTCTCGCCCCGGCCTGCCTGGCCTGGGCGTTCGGGTGGGGTTCGCCGGGGCGCCGGAACGGGCTGTCTACCATCCGCCCGGCGCCGCTGGGCGGCGGCGGCGCGCGCGGGCTATAATCGCCCACTTTTCCCAACCGCCAGACGCCGAGACCATGACCGAGTCCGTTCTCGATTACATGACCCGCCTGGGCCGCGCCGCGCGCGCCGCCTCGCGCGTGGCCGCCCGTGCCAGCACCGCGCAGAAGAACCGCGCCCTGCTGGCCGCCGCCGATGCCCTGGACGCCGCCCGTGCGGAGCTGTCCGCTGCCAACGAGCTGGACCTGGCCAATGGCCGGGCCAACGGCCTGGAGCCAGCCATGCTGGACCGCCTGGCGCTCACCCCGGCACGCATCGACGACATGATCGAGGGCCTGCGCCAGGTGGCCGGGCTGCCGGACCCGATCGGCGAGATCCGCGACATGCGCTACCTGCCCTCCGGCATCCAGGTGGGCAAGATGCGCGTGCCGCTCGGTGTGATCGGCATCATCTACGAGTCGCGCCCGAACGTGACCATCGACGCGGCCAGCCTGTGCCTGAAGTCGGGCAACGCCACCATCCTGCGCGGCGGCTCCGAGGCCATCCACTCCAACCAGGCCATCGCCCGCTGCATCCAGCAGGGCCTGGCGGACGCCGGCCTGCCCGCCGAGCTGGTGCAGGTGGTGGAAACCACCGACCGCGCCGCCGTGGGCGCGCTGATCAGCATGCCGGAGTACGTTGACGTGATCGTCCCCCGTGGCGGCAAAGGCCTGATCGAGCGCATCAGCCGCGACGCCAAGGTGCCGGTGATCAAGCACCTGGACGGCATCTGCCACGTCTACATCGACGTCGCCGCCGACATCGACAAGGCCATCCGCGTGGCGGACAACGCCAAGACCCAGCGCTACGCGCCTTGCAACACCATGGAGACCCTGCTGGTGCACCGCAGCATCGCCGAGCGCGTGCTGCCGCCGCTGGCCGCCATCTACCGCGACAAGGGCGTCGAGCTGCGTGGCGATGCGGCCACCCGCGCGCTGCTGGGCAGCGACGTGCTGGAGGCGACCGAGGACGACTGGCGCACCGAGTACAACGCGCCGATCCTGTCCATCCGCATCGTCGATGGGCTGGAGCAGGCCATCGAGCACATCAACACCTACGGCTCGCAACACACCGACGCGATCATCACCGAGAACTTCAGTGATGCGCGGCGCTTCCTCACCGAGGTGGATTCCGCCTCGGTGATGGTGAATGCCTCCACCCGCTTCGCCGACGGCTTCGAGTACGGCCTGGGCGCGGAGATCGGCATCTCCACCGACAAGCTGCACGCACGCGGCCCGGTCGGCCTGGAAGGGCTGACCAGCGAGAAGTACGTGGTCTTCGGCGACGGGCATATCCGCACCTGATGAGCCAGCGTATCGGCCTCTTCGGCGGCACCTTCGACCCGGTCCACATCGGCCATCTGCGGGGCGCCCTCGAGGTGGCTGAGCTGATGGCGTTCGACCAGCTGCGCCTGATCCCCAGCGCCCGCCCGCCGCACCGCGAGGCGCCGCAGGTGTCGGCGGACGACCGGCTGGCGATGGTGGAGCTGGCGGTGGCCGACCTGCCGCCGCTGCGGGTGGACGACCGCGAGCTGCGCCGCGAGCGGCCGTCCTGGACCATCGACACCCTGGAGTCGCTGCGCGCCGAAGTGGGCGAGTCCGACCAGTTGTTCCTGATGCTCGGCTGGGACGCCTTCTGCGGCTTGCCGGGCTGGCACCGCTGGGAAGAGTTGCTGAACCACTGCCACATCCTGGTGCTGCAGCGGCCGGATGCGGACGCCGAGCCGCCCGAGGAGCTGCGCGACCTGCTGGCGGCGCGCAGCGTGGCCGATCCCCTGGGCCTGAGCGGGCCTGGCGGGCAGATTTCATTCGTCTGGCAGTCCCCGCTGGCGGTTTCCGCCACGCAGGTCCGCCAGTTGCTGGCCGACGGGCGCTCGGTGCGCTTCCTTGTGCCCGACGCGGTGCTGGCCTATATCCACGCGCACGGCCTGTACCGTGCGGCGAACTGATTCATCCG
This sequence comes from Pseudomonas sp. FeS53a, assembly GCF_000931385.1. Lineage (NCBI taxonomy): Bacteria > Pseudomonadati > Pseudomonadota > Gammaproteobacteria > Pseudomonadales > Pseudomonadaceae > Pseudomonas > Pseudomonas sp. FeS53a. The sequence continues at coordinate 192,427 of NZ_JYFT01000063.1, read as the reverse complement.
AGGTAATTGAACCGATGCAAAACGAAGAACTGGTCAAGATCGCCCTCGCGGCGCTTGAAGACATGAAGGCCCAGGACATCACCACCATCGATGTACGCGGCAAGACCAGCGTCACCGACTTCATGGTGATCGCCAGCGGCTCCTCCAGCCGCCACGTCAAGTCCCTGGCGGAGAACGTGCTGGAGAAGGTCAAGGAAAACGGCGTGCGCGCCCTGGGCAGCGAAGGCCTGGACGGCGGCGAGTGGGCCCTGCTGGACCTGGGGGATGTGGTCGTGCACGTGATGCAGGTCGCCACCCGCCAGTTCTACGACCTGGAGCGCCTGTGGCAGGGCGCCGAGCAGAGCCGCGCCCAGCATCCCCAGGAATAACGGAGCACCGCCTTGCGTCTGCGTCTGATCGCCGTCGGCTCACGCATGCCCCGCTGGGTGGAGGAGGGCTGGAACGAGTACGCCAAGCGCCTGCCGTCCGAGCTGTCCCTCGACCTGGTGGAGATCCCCCTGACCACGCGCGGCAAGAATGCCGACGTGGCGCGGATGATCCGCCAGGAAGGCGAGGCGATGCTGGCCAAGGTCCAGCCTGGGGAACGCATCGTCACCCTGGAAGTCGAAGGGCGCGCCTGGAGCACCGAGCAACTGGCTGCCGAGCTCGACCGCTGGCGCCTCGATGCGCGCACCGTGAACCTCATGGTGGGCGGCCCCGAGGGGTTGGCACCTGAGGTTTGCGCGCGCAGCGAGCAGCGCTGGTCGCTGTCGCCGCTGACCTTGCCGCACCCGCTCGTGCGGATCCTGGTGGGCGAGCAGATCTACCGCGCCTGGACCGTGCTCTCCGGGCACCCCTATCACAAGTAAGCCGTACCGATGCCGCAACCGATCCGCCTGAAGGACCACGAGAAGGATGCCCGCCTGGTGCGTCGGCGCGTCGTGGTGGGCGCCGTTGCGGTGCTGCTGCTGACCTGCACGCTGATCGCCCGCCTGTATTACCTGCAGGTGATCCAGTACGAGTACCACTCCACGCTGTCGGAAAATAACCGGGTGCACGTGCAGCCGATCCCGCCGACACGGGGGCTGATCTTCGACCGCAACGGCCTGATCATCGCCGACAACCGCCCCAGCTTCAGCCTCACCGTGACCCGCGAGCGCGCCGGCGACTGGAAGAGCGTGCTGGACGTGATCGTCGAGGTGCTGGAGCTGACGCCGGACGACCGGGCGCTGTTCGAGAAGCGCATGAAGCAGGGCCGGCGCCCCTTCGAACCGGTGCCGGTGCTGTTCGAGCTGACCGAAGAGCAGATCGCCCGCATCGCGGTGAACCAGTTCCGCCTGCCCGGCGTGGAGGTGGCGGCCCAGCTGGTGCGCCACTACCCGCAGGGTGCGCACTTCGCCCACTCGGTGGGCTACGTCGGGCGGATCAACGAGAAGGAGCTCAAGGAGCTCGACCCGATCAACTACAGCGGCACCCACCACATCGGCAAGACCGGCATCGAGCGCTTCTACGAAGACACGCTGCACGGCGAAGTGGGTTACGAGGAAGTCGAGACCAACGCCCGTGGCCGTGTGCTGCGGGTGCTCAAGCGCACCGACCCGAAGCCCGGCAAGGACCTGGTGCTGACCCTCGACGCACACCTGCAGGAAGCGGCGGAGAACGCGCTGGGTGGGCGCCGTGGCGCCATCGTGGCCATCGAGCCCTCCAGCGGCGACGTGCTGGCCATGGTCAGCCAGCCGAGCTTCGACCCGAACCCCTTCGTCACCGGCATCAGCTTCAAGCAGTACGCCGAGCTGCGCGACTCCATCGACCGGCCGCTGTACAACCGTGTGCTGCGCGGGCTCTACCCGCCGGGTTCGACGGTCAAGCCGATGGTGGCGGTGTCCGGCCTCGAGGCCGGGGTCGTGACGCCGGATTCGCGGGTGTTCGACCCGGGCTATTACCAACTGCCCAACTACGACCACAAGTACCGCAACTGGAACCGCTCTGGTGACGGCTGGGTGAACCTGGAGACCGCGATCATGCGGTCCAACGACACCTACTTCTACGACCTTGCCCACAAGATGGGCATTGATCGCCTGCACAAGTCCATGAGCCGCTTCGGCTTCGGCCAGAAGGTGGCGCTGGACATGTTCGAGGAAACGCCGGGCCTGATGCCTTCCCGCGACTGGAAGCGTGCGCGCTATCGCCAGGCCTGGTTCCCGGGGGAGACGCTGATCCTCGGCATCGGCCAGGGCTACATGCAGGCCACGCCGTTGCAGCTGGCCCAGGCCACCGCGCTGATGGCCAGCCGTGGCAAGTGGATCCGCCCGCACCTGGCCAAGAGCATCGGCGGTGAGCTGCCGGTGGACGAGAACCCGATGCCCGACATCACCCTGCGCGACCCGAAGTACTGGGACTACGCACGTTCCGGCATGGAGCAGGTGGTGCACGGCGCGCGAGGCACCGCCCGCAAGGTCGGCGACACCTCGGTCTACCGCATCGCCGGCAAGTCTGGTACCGCCCAGGTGGTGGCCATCAAGCAGGGCGAGAAGTACGACCGCTCGAAGGTCCAGGAGCGCCACCGCGACCACGCGCTGTTCATCGGCTTCGCCCCCGCTGACGACCCCAGGATCGCCGTGGCGGTGATGGTGGAGAACGGTGAGTCCGGCTCCGGGGTGGCGGCGCCGGTGGTCAAGCAGGTGATGGACGCCTGGCTGCTCGGCCCGGATGGCCAGCTCAAGCCTGAATTCCGTCCCGCAGGCGCGCCTGCGACCGCTGATGCGAGTGTTCGCCGATGAACAGCAACTTCGACCGCACCCTGTCCAACGAAGACGTGATGCGCCGCCGGGCCAGCCTGCTGCAGCGCCTGCACATCGACGGCCAGTTGCTGCTCCTGTTGCTGCTGCTGGCAGTGGGCAGCCTGTTCGTCCTCTATTCCGCCAGCGGCAAGCACTGGGACCTGCTGATGAAGCAGGCCTCGTCCTTCGGCATCGGGCTGGCGGCCATGTGCGCCATCGCCCAGTTCGAGCCACGCTTCCTCGCCCGCTGGGTGCCCCTGGGCTATGCCGGCGGCGTGCTGTTGCTGGTGGCGGTGGACGTGATGGGCCACAACGCGATGGGCGCGACCCGCTGGATCAACATCCCCGGGGTGATCCGCTTCCAGCCGGCGGAATTCATGAAGATCCTCATGCCGGCGATGATCGCCTGGTACCTGTCCAAGCGGACCTTGCCGCCCAAGCTCAAGCACATCGTGGTCAGCCTGGCGCTGATCGCCGTGCCCTTCGTGCTGGTGGTGCGCCAGCCGGACCTGGGCACGGCGCTGCTGATCCTGGCCTCGGGGGCCTTCGTGCTGTTCATGGCCGGCCTGCAGTGGCGCTGGATCCTCGGCGCGGTGGCGGCGGTGGTCCCGGTGGCGGTGGGCATGTGGTACTTCGTGATGCACGACTACCAGAAGCAGCGCGTGCTGACCTTCCTCGACCCCGAGAGCGACCCGCTGGGCACGGGCTGGAACATCATCCAGTCCAAGGCGGCCATCGGGTCCGGCGGGGTGTTCGGCAAGGGCTGGCTGCTGGGTACCCAGTCGCACCTGGATTTTTTGCCCGAAAGCCACACGGACTTTATCATTGCCGTCCTCGGCGAAGAGTTCGGGCTCGTGGGCATCTGCATCCTGTTGCTGGTCTACCTGCTGCTGATCGGGCGCGGGCTGGTCATCACCGCCCAGGCCCAGACGCTGTTCGGCAAGCTGCTGGCGGGCAGCCTGACCATGACCTTCTTCGTCTACGTATTCGTCAACATCGGCATGGTCAGCGGTCTGCTGCCGGTCGTGGGGGTACCCCTTCCCTTCATCAGCTACGGTGGCACCCACCTGGTGACGCTGCTGTCGGGCTTCGGGATTTTGATGGCGGTCCATACCCATCGCAAATGGATCGCTCAGGTTTGAAACGAGTGGAAGCATTGAACGTACTGCGTAGCTGGATGGTGCAAGGCGCCGCCGGAATCGGCCTGGCAGGCCTGCTGGGCCTCGCCGGCCCGGCATCGGCAGGGGATTACGACGGCAGCCCGCAGGTCGCCGAGTTCGTCTCGGAGATGACCCGCGACTACGGCTTCGCCGGGGAGCAACTGGTCGCCCTGTTCCGCGAGGTGCAGCGCAAGCAGGCCATCCTCGATGCGATCTCGCGCCCGGCCGAGCGGGTCAAGCCGTGGAAGGAATACCGGCCGATCTTCATCACCGATGCTCGCATCCAGAAGGGCGTGGCGTTCTGGAACCAGCACGCCGAGGCCCTGGCCCGTGCGGAGCAGGAGTACGGCGTGCCGGCCCAGGTGATCGTCGCCATCATCGGCGTCGAGACCTTCTACGGCGGTAACACCGGCAGCTACCGGGTGATGGATGCGCTGTCCACTCTGGGCTTCGACTACCCGCCCCGTGCGGACTTCTTCCGCAAGCAGCTCAAGGAGTTCCTGCTGCTGGCCCGTGAAGAGCAGATCGATCCGCTCAGCGTGAAAGGCTCCTACGCCGGCGCCATGGGCCTGCCGCAGTTCATGCCGAGCAGCTTCCGTGCCTATGCCGTGGATTTCGACGGCGACGGCCACATCGACATCTGGGGCAACCCGGTGGACGCCATCGGTAGCGTCGCCAGCTACTTCAAGCGCCATGGCTGGGTCGCCGGTGCACAGGTGGTCAGCCGCGCCCAGGTGCGTGGCGAGCAGGCCGAACAGGGCCTGAGCGAAGGCCTGGAACCGACGAAAAGCGTGGGTGAACTGCGTGCCCTGGGCTGGGCAAGCGGCGATGCCTTGCGCGATGATCTCGCGGTCACTGCGTTCAAGCTCGACGGCGCCGATGGCCTGGAGTACTGGATGGGGCTTCCCAACTTCTACGTGATCACCCGCTACAATCGCAGCGCGATGTATGCCATGGCGGTGCATCAGCTTTCCGAATCCCTGGTCAAAGCGCGGGGCGGGCGTTAATCCATGCGGTCTCTTCCGATCCGAATTGCCACCTACGGCACCCTGGCCCTGTTGCTGGCCAGCTGTTCCAGCAGCCGCAGCCCCCAGTACACCCAGCCGGGCGGCCAGATCTCCGGCCCCGGTGACTACTCCCGCCCGCACAGGGACGGCGCGCCCTGGTGGGACGTGGACGTCTCGCGCATCCCCGACGCGGTGCCGATGCCCCACTACGGCAGCATCAAGGCCAACCCCTACACCGTGATGGGCAAGACCTATTACCCGATGGCCGACGCCCGCCGCTACCAGGCCGTGGGCACCGCCTCCTGGTACGGCACCAAGTTCCACGGCCAGGCCACCGCCAACGGCGAGGCCTATGACCTCTATGGCATGACCGCCGCCCACAAGACCCTGCCGCTGCCCAGCTACGTCCGCGTGACCAACCTGGAGAACGGCCGCAGCGTGATCCTGCGGGTCAACGACCGCGGGCCGTTCTACTCCGACCGCATCATCGACCTGTCCTTCGCCGCAGCGAAGAAGCTCGGCTATGCCGAGGTCGGTACCGCGCGGGTGAAGGTCGAGGGCATCGACCCCCATGAGTGGTGGGCTGCCCAGGGGCGTCCGGTGCCGATGGTGCTGGCCCAGCCGCAGCAGGTGGCCAAGCCCCAGCCAGCGCCTGCTGCCCAGGCGCCCATCGTGGCCGCCTCCACGGTCGAGCAGTACACCCCGCCGCCGGAGCAGCACGCCGCTGCCGTGCTGCCGGTGCAGATCGACTCAAAAAAAAACGCTTCACTCGGAGCCTCTGGCCTGTATCTCCAGGTTGGCGCCTTCGCCAATCCGGACGCTGCGGAACTCCTGAAGGACAAGCTCAGCTCGATGGTGGCTGCCCCGGTGTTCATCAGCTCGGTGGCCCGCAACCAGCAGATCTTGCATCGGGTGCGCCTGGGGCCGATCGACACCCAGGGTGAAGCCCAGCAGCTCCAGGACAGCATCAGGCTGGCGAACCTGGGTCAACCGACCCTGGTCAAACCGGACTGACGCCGGATGGCGGACCCGGAGCAGTGCGCGGTTCCGGGGTCGCCCTCCTTCTTCCCGCAAGGGACTGTTTCACCTTCAACCAATTCAGAGAGACGGATGAACATCATCAGCTTCGCGAAACGCCTCCTACTGCCAGCCGCTCTGCTCATCGCCATGCCGGTGTCGCAGGCCGCCGAGCAGATCCTTCCCGCCCCCCCGCAACTGGCTGCCAAGTCCTATGTGCTGATGGACGCGCAGAGCGGCCAGGTGCTGGTGGAGAACAACGGTGACGAGCGCCTGCCGCCCGCCAGCCTGACCAAGCTGATGACCGCCTACATCGCCACCCTGGAGATCCGCAAGGGCCAGATCGGCGAGAACGACCCGGTCACCATCAGCGAGCACGCCTGGCGCACCGGCGGCTCCCGCATGTTCGTCAAGGTCAACACCCAGGTGGCCCTGAGCGACCTGCTGCACGGCATCATCATCCAGTCCGGCAACGACGCCAGCGTCGCGGTGTCCGAGCACATCGCCGGCAGCGAAGACGCCTTCGCCGACATGATGAACACCACGGCGGAAAAGCTGGGCATGAAGAACAGCCACTTCATGAACGCCACCGGCCTGCCCAATCCGGAGCACTACTCCTCTGCCCACGACATGGCCCTGCTGGCCCGCGCGATCATCTACGAGGACCCGGCCCACTACGCCATCTACTCCCAGAAGGAGTTCTTCTGGAACAACATCAAGCAGCCCAACCGCAACCTGCTGCTGTGGCGTGACAAGACCGTCGACGGCCTGAAGACCGGCCACACCGACGAGGCCGGCTACTGCCTGGTGGCCTCCGCCGTGCGTGACAACCAGCGCCTGATCGCCGTGGTGTTCGGCACCAACAGCGAGCAGGCCCGCGCCGCCGAGACCCAGAAGCTGCTGACCTACGGCTTCCGCTTCTTCGAGACCAAGACCTTCTATCAGAAGGGCACCGAGCTGGCCAAAGCCCAGGTCTGGAAGGGCACCGCCCGCGAAGTGAAGGCCGGCCTGGCCAACGACCTGACCATGACCCTGCCGAAGGGCCAGCTGCAGAAGCTGCAGGCCGCCATGACCCTGTCGCCCCAACTGGTCGCCCCGATTAAGCAGGGTGACGTGATCGGCAAGGTCGAGGTGAAGCTGGACGACAAGGTGGTGCACAGCGCCGACCTGGTTGCCCTGGAAGCTGTCGAGGAGGGTGGTTTCTTCCGCCGCCTGTGGGATAGCATCCGCCTGTTCTTCTTCGGCCTGTTCAACTGAGCCGATCCCTCCACTGACCCAGTGCCGAAGCCCCGTACTCCGCCCGGAGACGGGGCTTCCGCCTCGCGGACTACGGGTCCGCCGCCGCCATGACCGATACCGACGTACAAGCCCCGAAAATCGAATTCCCCTGCGAGCGCTACCCGATCAAGGTGATCGGCGATGCCGGTGAAGGCTTCGCCGACCTGGTGATCGAAGTGATCCAGCGCCACGCCCCCGACCTCGATGTCACCACCCTGGTGGCCCGCGACAGCCGCAACGGTCGCTTCCTCTCCGTGCAGGTGCTGATCACCGCCACCAGCGTCGACCAGCTGCAGGCGATCCACGTCGACCTGCGCGCCACCGGCCGCGTGCACATGGTGCTGTAGTGGCGCCCGAGCTGATCGTGCGTCGCCTCGGGCTGGTCGAGTACCTGCCCACCTTCGAGGCGATGCGCCGCCTGACGGCAGAGCGTAACGAGCAGACGCCCGACGAGATCTGGCTGCTGCAGCACCCCCAGGTGTTCACCCAGGGCCAGGCCGGCAAGGCCGAGCACCTGCTGGCACCGGGGGACATCCCGGTGATCCAGGTGGACCGGGGTGGCCAGGTGACCTACCACGGCCCTGGCCAGCTGGTGGCCTACCTGATGCTGGACCTGCGCCGCCTCGGCCTCGGTGTGCGTGAGCTGGTCACCGCCATGGAGCAGAGCCTGGTGGACGTGCTGGCCACCTACGGCATCGAGGCGGCCCCCAAGGCCGACGCGCCGGGCGTCTACGTGAACGGCGGCAAGATCGCCTCGCTGGGTCTGCGGGTCAGTCGTGGCTGTTCCTTCCACGGCCTGGCACTGAACGTCGACATGGACATGTCGCCCTTCTGGCGCATCAACCCCTGTGGCTATGCCGGGCTGAAGATGGTCCAGCTGAAGGACCTGCTGGCGCAGCCCGCGCCCTTCGACGAGGTGGCGGAGCGTCTGGAGCAGGCCCTGCGTGTCCGGCTCGGCTACGCCGGCTGACCTCATTGCCGTTGACATGAAAAAGCCCCCGCCGGCCTGCGCCGACGGGGGCTTTTTACTGAGCGCGGATCAGTTCAGGTTGAGGGCCGGGATCAGGCTCTCGTCGGTGGACTGGCCGGGAACCGGTACCGGCGCCGCGAGGCCCAGGTTGTTCTTCTCGAATACGCGGTCGGCGCGGTAGCTGGAGCGCACCAGCGGGCCGGCGGCGACCTCCATGAAGCCCTTCTCCAGGCCGATGTCGCGGAAGCGGTTGAACTCTTCCGGGCTGACCCAGCGCTGCACCGGCAGGTGGTTGCGGGTCGGCTGCAGGTACTGGCCGAGGGTGAGGATGTCGACACCGATGGCGCGCAGGTCGTCCATGGTCTCGATGATTTCCTCATCGGTCTCGCCGAGGCCCAGCATCAGGCTGGTCTTGGTCAGGACCGACGGGCGATGGCGCTTGGCGTGGGCCAGCACGTCGAGGGTCTTCTCGTAGCCGGCGCGGGGGTCACGGACGATGTGGGTGAGGCGCTTCACCGTCTCGACGTTCTGGGCGAACACTTCCAGCCCCGAATCCACCACGCGCTCGATGGACGGCAGGTCGCCGTCGAAGTCCGGCGTCAGCGCCTCGACCACCACCTGGGGGGTGCGCTCCTTGATGGCGCGCACGCAGGCGGCGTAGTGACTGGCGCCGCCGTCGTCGAGGTCATCGCGGTCCACCGAGGTCAGCACGATGTAGCGCAGGGCCATCAGCTCGACGGATTTGGCGGTGTTCTGCGGCTCTTCCAGGTCCAGCCAGCCGTTGGGGTTGCCGGTGTCCACGGCGCAGAAGCGGCAGGCCCGGGTGCACACCGAGCCCATCAGCATGATGGTGGCGGTGCCGTTGGACCAGCATTCGCCCATGTTCGGGCAGTGGGATTCCTGGCACACGGTGCTCAGGCGGTGTTCGCCGACGTTGCGCTTGACCGCCTCGAAGCGGCTGCCACCGGGTGCCTTGACCCGCAGCCACTTGGGCTTGGGTTCGAACACCTGCGGCTCGGCGGAGTTGCGGCGCTTCTGGCCGTCCTTGATTGCGGTGATCCCCTGGGCCGTACGGAACTTCTCGCCACTGGCGACGGGTTTGGACGGGCTGGTATCGGACATCGGACGGGCTCCGCTAGAGGCTGATCAGGCTGCCGCAGGGGGCAAGGAGGGTGGCGGATTCTACCACAAAGGCGGTGCTGGTCTGGCAGCCGCCGGGCCGCTCGGGCCCGGCGACAGGAGGGTGTCAGCGGCCGTTGCGCAGTTGCAGCAGCAGGGCTGGCGTGGGGTAGCCGTCGGCGGGCCAACCCAGGCGCTGCTGGTAGCCGCGGATGGCCTTGCGGGTGTTGGCGCCAATGATGCCGTCGGCGCTACCCGGGCTGTAGCCGCTGCTGGCAAGGGCTTCCTGAAGCTCGATGCGCTCGGTGCGGCTGAGGGGGCGATCCTCCTTCGGCCAGGCGCCGGCGATCTGCCCCGCGCCGTCGAAGCGCTGGGCCAGCAGGCCCACGGCCAGGGCGTAGGAGGAGGAGTTGTTGTAGCGCAGGATGGCGCGGAAGTTGTCCAGCACCAGGAAGGCCGGGCCGCGATGGCCGGCGGGCACCAGCAGCGAGGCGCGGTCCTGGTCGAGGCCCGGTGCCAGGGGCACCTGGACCCCGAGCTGGCGCCATTCGCTGACCGTCTTGCGGATGTCCGCGTCGGCCTGGGCGTAGTCGAAGCCGGCCGGCAGCCGCACCTCGGCGCCCCAGGGCTTGCCCATCTGCCAGCCGGAGGCCTTGAGGTAGTGGGCGGTGGACGCCAGGGCGTCGGCGGTGGAGTTCCAGATGTCGCGGCGACCGTCGCCGTCGAAGTCCACGGCGTGGCTGTTGTAGGTGGTGGGGATGAACTGGGTCTGGCCCATGGCGCCGGCCCAGGAGCCGCGCATGCCGGCGGGCTGGATGTCGCCGTGCTGGATGATGCCGAGGGCGGCGATCAGCTGTTCGTGGGCGAAGGCCGGGCGACGTCCTTCATACGCCAGGGTGGCGAGGGAGCGGATCACCGACTTGTCGCCCATGAACTGGCCGAAGCTGCTCTCCATGCCCCACACCGCCACCAGGGCCTGGCGGTCGACGCCGTAGCGGCTCTCGATGGCACTGAGCAGGGTGGCATGCTGTTTCAGCAGGCCCTGGCCCTTGCGCACGCGGTAGGGCGACAGTGCGCCGTCGAGGTATTCCCATACGGGGCGGGTGAACTCGGGCTGGCTCTGGTCGGCGGCCACCACGCTCGGGTCGGGGGTGACGCCGACGAAGGCCTGGTCGAGGATGGTGGCGCGGATGCCGGCTGCCAGGGCTTCCTGGCGGAAACGGTCACGCCATTGTTCGAAGCTCTCGCTGGGCTGTGCGAGTACCGGGGACGGGGTTGCGGCCGTGCTCGACGGGCCGGGCGTGGCCAGCACGGTGGTGGCCGTGGCGGTATTGGGCTGCGGGGCGGGCGCGGTGGCAGTGGGTGTTTCGGCGCAGGCGCTCAGGGCTGCGAGGGTGGAAGCCACGGCCAGGCTGCGGAGCATGGGGCCGGGGGCTGGTGCGCGGAACATGGAGAGGTCTCGACGGCAGGCCAAACAAGCCGCGACCTTAGCACGGATGCCGGGTTTTCAGGCGGCCAGAAGCGAAGAAGCCTCCCAGTTACGGGAGGCTTCTCTGCGGTAGCTGCCTTTGCCTTTCAGTGGCTGTTCCTGGCGGCTGCGGAACAGGGGCTGGGCGACGATGCTCTTCGCTTTGTTGGGTTTCTTGCGTTGCTTGGCCATGGCCGGTTCTCCACTGGGCGCCTGCGGGGTTGCAGGCGCGCGCATCTTGCGCCCGCGTGCGGGCGATGTCCAGTGTCAGGCGGCGGGGATGGGCAGGCGCTGGCCGGCGAGGCTGAGGGCCAGGTGTGCCAGGCCGATCCACGGATCGCCGGGGACCTGGCCCTTGATCTGCGCATCGATGCGCTGGGCATCGCTGAGCAGCTGGTTCCAGCGTGAGGCCGGGTGGCGTTGCAGGGCGCGGCTGACCAGGGGGCGGCGCTTGTCCCAGATGGGGGGGCGGGCCGAGGCGAAGGCTTTCTCCAGCGGGACGCCCTGGGCGTACTGCTGGGCGATGCCGGCCAGCTGGCGCAGCTCACGGGCGAGGGCCCAGAGGATCACCGGGGTTTCCACCCCTTCGCCCCGCAGGCCTTCGAGGGTGCGCAGGGTGTGCGCGGGTTCGCCGTTGAGTGCGGCGTCGATCAGGCCGAAGACATCGAAACGGGCGCTGTCGGCAACGGCCGCCTGGACCGTGGCGGCATCCACCTGGGCACCTTCGGCGAGCAGCTTGAGCTTTTCGATCTCCTGGGCGGCGGCCAGCAGGTTGCCTTCCACCCGGGCGGCGATCAGGTCCACCGCTTCCTGGCTCGCGGCCAGGCCGGCCTGGGCCATGCGCTGGCGGATCCACTGGGGCAGCTGGTGGGCGTCCACCGGCCAGATCTGGATGAACTGGGCGTCCGCGCCGTCGATCAGGGCCTTGGCCCATTTGGTCTTCTGCGTGCTGCCATCCAGCTTGGGCAGGCTGACCAGCAGGACGGTGTCTTCCGGCGGTCGGGCCAGGTATTCCATCAGGGCTGCTGCGCCCTTGTCGCCGGGCTTGCCGGAGGGCAGGCGCAGCTCGATCAGGCGGCGCTCGGCGAACAGCGACAGGCTGGCTCCGGCCTCCAGCAGCAGGCCCCAGTCGAAGTTGTTCTCGGCGTTGAACACCTGGCGCTCGCTGAAGTCGCGGGCGCGGCAGGCGCTGCGGATGGCGTCGCAGGCTTCCTGGCAGAGCAGGGGCTCGTCACCGCTGACGACATAGACAGGGGCGAGGTTGCCTTGCAGGTGCTTGCTGAGCTGGGCGGCGTTGAGCTTCATGGGGGAGGGCTGCCCGGCGGCGCGATCGCGCAACCGGGCGGGGCGCTTACTTGATGGGCAGTTGCAGCGGGGATTGCTGCGGCTGCTGCGCTTCTTCCGCGCGACGGGCGGCTTCCAGCGCTTCTGCTTCGGCCTGGGCCTTGGCTTCCGCCTGGGCCTGCAGCGTGTCCAGCTGCTCAGGGGTGATCAGCTGCAGGCGCATGGCCACTTGCTGGATCAGGTCGCGGCGCATTTCCTGGCGCAGTTGCGCGGACTCCTGGTCGGAGGCGATCAGGTTGTTGCTGTCGTGGGTGTAGTAGCGCTGGACGTCGACGCGGTCCTGCAGCAGCAGCAGGTCTTTCTGGCCGCCACGGATCTCGTAGTCCAGGGTGTTGCTCAGCTGGTATTCGGAGGTGCGCGAGTTGCCGCTGTAGCTGGCGGAGCGGCTTTCTTCCTGTTCGCGGGTCAGGACGATGCGGTAGGGCGCACCGGCATGCACCTTGACGTGGCTGTGCTTGAGCAGCTGGCGCAGTTGCTTGACGGTTTCGCCGTAGGAGTTGCGGGCGGTGACGTCCACTTCCTTGAGGGCGAACTGGGTGTCGCCGGTGCCGCGCAGCTGGAAGCCGCAGGCGCCGAGTGTCAGCGTCAGGCCCAGGACCAGCAGATTCCGTTTCTTCATCGTTGGTTTTCCCCTTGGCGAATCGCCGGGGCTGCGCGGCAGCCCCGGTGTGAAGTCAGTTGGCGACAATGTTGACCAGCTTGCCCGGGACCACGATCACCTTGCGGATGGTCAGGCCTTCGGTGAAGCGCAGCACGTTCTCGTTGGCGCGGGCGATTGCCTCGACGGTCTCGCGGCTGGCGTCGGCCGCCACCTCGATCTGGCCACGGAGCTTGCCGTTGACCTGCACCACCAGTTGCAGGGTGTCCTGCACCAGGGCGCTCTCGTCGACCTTCGGCCAGGCGGCGTCGATGACGGCGTCCGCATGGCCCAGTTCACGCCAGAGTTCGTGGCAGATGTGCGGGGTGATCGGGGCCAGCAGCAGGGCCACGGTCTCCAGGCCTTCCTGGAGCAGGGCGCGGTCCTGGGTGTCGGTCTGGGGCGCTTTCTCCAGCACGTTCATCAGGGTCATCACGGCGGCGATGGCGGTGTTGAACTTGTGGTGCTGGCCGACATCCTGGCTGGCCTGCTTGATGGCCAGGTGGATGGCGCGGCGCACGTCCTTCTGGGCGTCGGAGAGGGCGGCGGTGTCCAGCGCAGCCGGCAGGCCGGCATTGACGTGGGCCTGGGCCAGACGCCAGACGCGGCGCAGGAAGCGGCTGGCGCCTTCGACGCCGGCGTCGGACCATTCCAGGCTCATGTCCGGCGGGGAGGCGAACATCATGAACAGGCGGCAGGTGTCGGCGCCGTAGGCGTCGATCATGGCCTGCGGGTCCACGCCGTTGTTCTTCGACTTGGACATCTTCTCGGTGCCGCCGATTTCCACCGGCAGGCCGTCGGTCTTCAGGCGCGCGCCGATGACCTTGGCCTTGGCATCGCGCTCGACTTCGACGTCGGCCGGGTTGAACCAGTCCTTACCGCCGTTGGAGGCGGTGCGGTAGTAGGTCTCGGCGACCACCATGCCCTGGGTCAGCAGGTTCTTGAACGGCTCGTCGGAGCTGACCAGGCCTTCGTCACGCATCAGCTTGTGGAAGAAGCGCGCGTAGAGCAGGTGCAGGATGGCGTGCTCGATGCCGCCGATGTACTGGTCCACCGGCAGCCAGTGGTTGGCGGCAGCCGGGTCGACCATGCCCTTGTCATAGGTGGGCGAGGCGTAGCGGGCGAAGTACCAGGAGCTTTCCACGAAGGTGTCCATGGTGTCGGTTTCGCGCTTGGCCGCCGTGCCGCATTTCGGGCAGGTGCATTCGTAGAACTCGGGCATCTTCGCCAGCGGGCTGCCGGCGCCGTCCGGTACCACGTCTTCGGGCAGCACCACAGGCAGCTGGTCCTCGGGGACCGGAACGTCGCCGCAGCTCGGGCAATGGATGATCGGGATCGGGCAGCCCCAGTAGCGCTGGCGGCTGATGCCCCAGTCGCGCAGGCGGAACTGGGTGCGCGACTGGCCGAGGCCCTTCTTCTGCAGGGCCACTTCGATGGCGTCGAAGGCGCCCTGGAAGTCCAGGCCGTCGAATGCGCCGGAGTTGATCAGCTGGCCGTGCTCGCCGTAGGCGTCCTGCCAGGGGGCGGGGGTCTCGTCACCGGCGCTGGTGCGCACCACCGGCTTGACCGGCAGGTTGTACTTGGCGGCGAAGGCGAAGTCGCGCTCGTCGTGGGCCGGGACGGCCATCACGGCGCCTTCGCCGTAGTTCATCAGCACGTAGTTGGCGACCCAAACCGGGAGCTTCTCGCCGGTCAGCGGGTGCTCGACGAACAGCGGGGTGGCCAGGCCTTTCTTCTCCTGGGTGGCGATGTCGGCTTCGGCGACGCCGCCACGCTTGCACTCGTCGATGAAGGCCTGCAGCTCGGCAGCCTTGTCGGCCGGCAGCTTGGTCAGGGCGATGGCGGCCAGCGGGTGCTCGGCGGCTACGGCCACGTAGGTGGCGCCCATCAGGGTGTCGGGGCGGGTGGTGAAGACCTTCAGCGCGCCGTCCTGGCCGATGCTGGCGGCGTCATAGGGGAAGCTGACTTCCATCCCGCGGGACTTGCCGATCCAGTTGCGCTGCATGGTCTTGACCTGCTCGGGCCAGCCCGGCAGGTCGTCGAGGCTGCTGAGCAGCTCTTCGGCGTAGGCGGTGATCTTGAAGTAGTACATCGGGATTTCGCGCTTCTCGATCAGCGCGCCCGAACGCCAGCCACGGCCGTCGATGACCTGCTCGTTGGCCAGCACGGTCTGGTCCACCGGGTCCCAGTTCACGGTGCCGTTCTTGCGGTAGATCACGCCCTTCTCGAACAGGCGGGTGAACAGCCACTGTTCCCAGCGGTAGTAGTCCGGCTTGCAGGTGGTGACCTCGCGGGACCAGTCGATCGCCAGGCCCAGGCTCTTCAGCTGGGCCTTCATGTAGGCGATGTTCTCGTAGGTCCACTTGGCGGGGGCGACGTTGTTCTTCATGGCGGCGTTTTCCGCCGGCATGCCGAAGGCGTCCCAGCCCATGGGCTGCAGCACGTTCTTGCCCTGCATGCGGTGGTAGCGGGCAATCACGTCGCCGATGGTGTAGTTGCGCACGTGCCCCATGTGTAGCTTGCCGCTCGGGTAGGGGAACATGGACAGGCAATAGAAGGTGTCCTTGCCGGCCTGTTCGCTCACTTCAAAGGATTTGTGCGCGTCCCAATGGGCCTGCGCGGCGGCTTCGATATCACGGGGCTGGTAGTTTTCGTGCATGGCTACTTGCGCTGATAAATGGGCATCGGATCGGGGCCGCGAAGGGCGCTGAACCGCGTGCGAAACGTAAATTCAAGCGCCGTAGCATACATGAGCGCCATTGGCAGAGGGAAACCCTGATTGCGCGCGGGCCGCGCCCCGCCGCCGTTTGTCGCGGCCACCCTGCGGGGGGCCTCGTGACCGCTAAGCTTCTGCTTCATGAGGGCGCTGCAGTGTGTATCGAGGTGCTGCATGGTGGAGACGAGGCGAGCAGAAACGGCGGGTGGGCTCTATGAGCGTCTGCTGCATCGTCTGGCCCTGGCGCTGGACGAGGCGGACACGGCTGAGCGCCTGCGCAACGAACACCCGAGCGAACTGGAGCTCAAGGGGCTGAGCCCCGCCGAGCTGGCGTTGATTCGGGCTTATCTCGACAAGGACCTGAACTGGTTGCGCGGCTGGCACGCGGCAGCCGAGGAACTCGCCCTCATCGAGCAGCAACCCACCCGTGCGGCGAAGCCCGTGCGCAATCCCAAGAGCGCTCCGCCCGCCCGCGCGGCCCGTCCGCTGTTCAAGCGTCGGCAGCAACTGCTCTGTGCCCTCTGTGGCGCGCCGGCCAACTGGCAACGTGGCCAGGGCGTCCAGGCCTGCGGTACCTGCGGGTCCCAGCTTTTCCGCGCCGGCAATCCCCGATAGGCTTCGCGCACCCTGGAGGTGCCGATGCCGATTCGCTATCTGTTCAAACAACTGTTGATGCCGCCGGGCATCCTTTTGGTCCTGCTGTTGCTGGCCTGGTGGTGGCGTGCGCGTCGCCCCCGCCTGGCGCTCGCCTGTTTCCTGATGGGGTTCGGTGGCCTGTGGACGATGAGCCTGCCGGTGACGGTGGAAACCCTGGCCGGCTGGCTGGAAACCGAACCGCCCTTGCAGGAGGCGCGCTGGGCCGAACTGCCCGGGCGCGCCCAGGCCATCGTCGTGCTGGGTGCCGGGCGGGTTCGCGATGACCCCGCCTGGGACGGCGACCAGCCCAGCCTGCTGGCCATGGAGCGCATGCGCTACGCCGCGCGGATCGCCAAGGCCACTCAACTACCGGTGCTGGTCACTGGCGGGTTCCACTACGGCCAGCCGCCCAGTGAGGCGGCGATCATGGCCGAGTCGTTCGAGCGTGATCTGGGCGTGCCGGTGCGCTGGCGGGAAGAGGCGAGCCGGACCACCTGGGAGAACGCCGTGGAGTCGGCGCGCATCCTCAAGGCCGAGGGCGTCGAGCGGGTGGTGCTGGTGACCCAGGGCTTCCACATGCAGCGCGCACGCTGGTGCTTCGAGCAGGCGGGGCTGGAGGTGGTCACGGCGCCGTCGTCGTTCCTGTCCTCGCCCAATTCACGGCCGTTCGGCGGTTGGCTGCCGGAGACGGTGGCGGTGTGGCACAGCGGGATGTTGCTCAACGAGGCGCTGGGCCTGTTGGCCTACCCGCTGGCATACCGCCCGGGAGCGGTTGCCAGCGAGTGAGCCGGGTCAGACGGTCTTGGCGATGCGGCTGGCCAGCAGGGCCCAGCCGAACAGCAGACCGCAGAGGATGGCCAGCGGCCAGGAGCGCCATTTCAGGTACGGGGTGAGGCCTTGCATGGGCTCCACCTGGCCGTAGAGCGAGGCCTTCTCGAACTGCGGGATGGCGGTTTCGATGCGGCCGAAGGGGTCGATCAGCACGGTGACGCCGTTGTTGGTGGCGCGGATCATCCAGCGTCCGGCCTCCAATGCCCGCATCTGCGCCATCTGCAGGTGTTGCAGCGGGCCGATGGAGGTGCCGAACCAGGTGTCGTTGGACACGGTCAGCAGCAGGTCGCTCTGGGCGGCCAGGTTGGCGGCGAACTCGGGGTAGACCACTTCGTAGCAGATGTACGGCGCGATCCTGTAGCCCTTGGCCAGCAGCGGCGGCTGGTCGGCGGGACCGCGAGCGAAGTCGGACATGGGCAGGTCGAAGAAGGCGATCAGCCCACGCAGCATATCCTGCAGCGGAACGTATTCGCCGAACGGCACCAGTTGCTGCTTGAGGTAGGTGCCCTGGCCGTCGCCGACCACGGTGATGCCGTTGTAGTAGCGCTTCTCGCCCCGCTCGTTGGCCTGGCGGATCGGCACACCGGTGATCAGTGCGGCCTGGCGGTCGTGGGCGACGCGGCCCATGACGGAGAGGAAGCCTTCGGCGTGTTCCTTCAGTACCGGTACGGCGGTTTCCGGCCAGATGATCAGGTCGGTGCGGCGCGCCGCCAGGGTCATGTCGCGGTAGAGCGCCAGCTGGGCTTCCAGCTGTGCCGGGTCCCATTTCAGGTTCTGCTCCACGTTGCCCTGCAGGGCGACCACGTCGAGCTTCTCGCCCAGCGGCCGGGTCCAGGCGTGGTCCTTGAGGGCCAGCCCGGTGATCCAGGGGGCCGCCAGCAGACCCAGGGCGGCGACCAGGAAGGCCGGGGCCCGGCGCAGGCGCACCAGGTTGACCAGCAGGGCAGCGCTCAGGGCGAGGGCAAACGACACCAGCCAGACACCGCCGAGCGGGGCCAGGCCCGCCAGGGGGCCGTCCAGCTGGCTGTAGCCGGCGTAGAGCCAGGGGAAACCGGTGAGGAACCAGCCGCGGAAGGCCTCCTGGGCCAGCCACAGCGCGGCGAAGGCCAGGGCGTCGGCCAGCGGGGCCTCGTTGCGGCGGAACCAGCGTGCCCAGAGCGCGGCGGGAATGGCGAAGAACAAGGCCACGCCGGCGCTGAAGCCGCCGGTGAGCAGTGCCGCCAGCGGCGCCGAGGCGCCGCCGTAGTCATGGATGCTGACGTAGATCCAGCTGGTGCCGGCGATGAACAGGCCGAAGCCGTAGCACCAGCCCCGGCCGAAGGCGGCCTTGGGGCCGAGCCCGCGCAGGCCGAGGTAGAACAGGGCGAGGGACAGCAGCGACAGCGGCCAGTAGTCGAAGGGCGCCATGGCCAGCGGGGTGAGGGCGCCGGCAGCCAGGGCCAGCAGGTTGCCCGGCCAGCCGGGGCGGGTGATCCAGTTCATGCGCAATCCTTGGGCGGGGCAGTGGAGGGCCCGGAACGCCGCGCAGTCTAGCCGGGCCACGCCCGCGCCGGGAAGCGACGGGCGTGGTGGCGGTCAGCGGTTGATCGGGCTGAGGCGCAGCAGGTGCAGGCGGCGGCTGTCGGCGTTGAGCACGCGGAAGCGGAAGCCGCCGATTTCGGTGGTCTCGTTGCGCTTGGGCAGGTGCCCGAAGGCGCCCATGACCAGACCGCCGATGGTGTCGAACTCGTCTTCGGAGAAGTCGGTTTCGAAAAAGCTGTTGAAGGCATCCACCGGGGTCAGCGCCTTGACGATGAAGTCGCCGCTGGGCAGCGGCTTGATGTAGCTGTCTTCCTCGACGTCGTGCTCGTCCTCGATGTCGCCGACGATCTGCTCCAGCACGTCCTCGATGGTCACCAGGCCCGCCACGCCGCCGTATTCGTCGATGACCACGGCCATGTGGTTGTGGTTGGCGCGGAATTCGCGAAGCAGCACGTTGAGGCGCTTGGACTCGGGCACGAAGGTGGCCGGGCGCAGCAGCTCCTTGATGTTGAAGGGGCGCTCGGGGTCCTGGAGGATCAGCGGCAGCAGGTCCTTGGCCAGGAGGATGCCCATGACGTCGTCCAGGCCTTCGCCGATCACCGGGTAGCGCGAGTGCGCGGCGTCGATGATGGCGGGGAGGAACTCGCGGGGTGTCTGGGTGGCCTTGATGCTGATCATCTGCGAGCGCGGCACCATGATGTCGCGCACCTGCAGGTCAGCCACCTGGATGGCGCCCTCGACGATGGACAGCGCTTCGCTGTCCAGCAGTTTGTTCTGGTGGGCTTCGCGCAGCAGCTCCAGCAGCTCCTGGCGGCTTTTCGGCTCATGGGCAAAGGCCTGGGTCAGCTTTTCCAGCCAGGACCTGTGCCCGTTGCTCGATCGATCTTCGCTCATATGTCCTTGCTCGGGTTTCTCACTCGTCGTCGCGGTACGGGTCGGGGTGGCCGAGTTCGGCCAGCAACTCCCGTTCCAGCGCTTCCATTTCTTCGGCTTCCTCGTCCTCGATGTGGTCGTAACCCAGGAGGTGCAGGCAGCCGTGAATCACCAGGTGCGCCCAGTGGGCATCGAGGGCCTTGCCCTGCTCGGCAGCCTCGCGGGCCACCACCGGGGCGCAGATCACCAGGTCGCCCAGCAGCGGGATGTCGAGGAACTCCTCGGGCACGTCGGCGGGGAAGGACAGCACGTTGGTGGCGTAGTCCTTGTGCCGCCAGGTGCGGTTCAGCTCGCGGCCCTCGGGCTCGTCCACCAGGCGGATGGTCAGCTCCGAGTCGCCCTGGCGCTGGCGCAGGGCCAGGGTGCACCAGCGGCGGAAGTCGGCTTCGCCGGGCAGGTCACTGGCCTCGCTGGCCAGTTGCAGGTCGAGTTCAAGCATCGGGATTGATCGCACCCGGATCGTTGTCGGCAGGACGCGGCTTGGCCTGGGCGCGGTTGTCGTAGCGGTCGTAGGCTTCGACGATGCGCTGCACCAGCGGGTGGCGGACCACGTCGTGGGACTTGAAGTGGGTGAAGGCGATGCCGGGCACGTCACGCAGCACGTCGATCACGTGGGCCAGGCCGGAGCGGGTGCCCCGGGGCAGGTCGACCTGGGTGATGTCGCCGGTGATGACGGCCGTGGAGCCGAAGCCGATACGGGTCAGGAACATCTTCATCTGCTCGACGGTGGTGTTCTGACTCTCGTCGAGAATGATGAAGCTGTTGTTAAGGGTGCGGCCACGCATGTAGGCCAGCGGGGCGACCTCGATCACCTGCTTTTCGATCAGCTTGGCCACCTGCTCGAAGCCGAGCATCTCGTAGAGGGCGTCGTAGAGCGGGCGCAGGTAGGGGTCGATCTTCTGGGTCAGGTCGCCGGGGAGGAAGCCCAGCTTCTCGCCGGCTTCCACCGCCGGGCGTACCAGCAGGATGCGGCGCACCTGCTCGCGCTCCAAGGCGTCCACGGCGCAGGCGACGGCCAGGTAGGTCTTGCCGGTGCCGGCCGGGCCGATGCCGAAGTTGATGTCGTGGTCGAGGATGGACTTCACGTAGCGCTGCTGGTTGATGCCGCGCGGACGGATCATGCCCTTGCGGGTGCGCAGGGCGACGCTGGCTTCCATCTTGGGGTTGGCCAGCTCGTCCATGCCGGTTTCCCGGAGGAACAGGTGGACCATGTCCGGGGACAGCTCGGTGGCTTCGGTCTCACGGTAGAGGCGGCGCAGCAGGTGCTCGGTGGCCTGGGTGCGCTGGGGGTCGCCCACCAGCTCGAACTGGTTGCCGCGGTTGCGGATCTCGATGGCCATGCGCTGTTCGATCAGCCGCAGGTGTTCGTCGAACTGGCCACAGAGGTTGGCGAATCGACGTGCTTCGAAGGGCTCCAGGGTGAAGCGGTGCAAATCCAGGGGTGCGTTCAATGTCGTGGGTTCTTGGTCGCCGTTGGCAGGTCAGGAGTTGGAGCATAAACCCAGGTGCCCGGCTGCGGAAGCACGGGCACCGGGATTTCAGTGCAGGGTGTCCTCGATCAGCGTGCCGCGCAGGGAGTGGGGCAGGGCGTCGTCGATGTGCACGTCGACGAACTGGCCGATCAGGCGCGGGTTGGCGCTGCGGAAGTTGACGATGCGGTTGTTCTCGGTGCGGCCCTGGAGCATGCCCGGGTCCTTCTTGGAGAAGTCGCTCACCAGGATGCGCTGGACGGTGCCGACCATGCGGCGGCTGTTCTCGAAGCCCTGCTGGTGGATGCGGGCCTGGAGGATCTGCAGGCGCTGCTTCTTCACTTCTTCCGGGGTGTCGTCGGGCAGGTCGGCGGCCGGGGTGCCGGGGCGCGAGCTGTAGACGAAGGAGAAGGAGAAGTCGAAGCCGACGTCTTCCACCAGCTTCATGGTGGCCTCGAAGTCCTTGTCGGTCTCGCCGGGGAAACCGACGATGAAGTCGGAGCTGATGCAGATGTCCGGTACCGCTGCCTTGAGCTTGCGGATGCGCGACTTGTATTCCAGCGCGGTGTGGTTGCGCTTCATCGCCGCGAGGATGCGGTCCGAACCGGCCTGCACCGGCAGGTGGACGAACTTCACCAGCTCCGGCACTTCGGCGTGGGCCTGGATCAGCGCGTCGGAGAACTCCAGCGGGTGGGAGGTGGTGTAGCGGATGCGGTCGATGCCGTCGACGGCGGCCACCACGCGGATCAGCTCGGCGAAGTCGGCGATGCGCCCGTCGTGGGTCTGGCCGCGGTAGCCGTTGACGTTCTGGCCCAGCAGGGTGACCTCGCGCACGCCGTTCTCGGCCAGGTGGATCACCTCGGCCAGCACGTCGTCGAAGGGCCGGCTGACTTCCTCGCCCCGGGTGTAGGGCACCACGCAGAAGGTGCAGTACTTGCTGCAGCCTTCCATCACCGAGACGAAGGCGCTGGGGCCGTCTACGCGGGGCTCGGGCAGGCGGTCGAACTTCTCGATCTCGGGGAAGCTGATGTCCACCTGGGGCGCGCGGGTGGTGCGCGCGGCGTCGATCATCTCCGGCAGGCGGTGCAGGGTCTGCGGGCCGAAGACCACGTCGACGTAGGGCGCGCGCTCACGGATGGCGGCGCCTTCCTGGCTGGCCACGCAGCCACCGACGCCGATCACCAGCTCGGGGTTCTGGCGTTTCAGCTCCCGCCAGCGACCGAGTTGCGAGAACACCTTCTCCTGCGCCTTCTCGCGGATGGAGCAGGTGTTGAGCAGGATGACGTCGGCCTCCTCGGCACGTTCGGTCATTTCCAGCGCCTGGTGTTCGCCCAGCAGGTCGGCCATGCGCGAGGAGTCGTACTCGTTCATCTGGCAGCCGTGGGTTTCGATATAGAGCTTCTTGGCCATGCAGGTCAGGGTCGGGTGGTTCGAAGAACCGCGCATTATAGTCGCGGCCTGCCCGCGTTCCTAGGGTGGTGCGACCGGTCGCCGTGCTATGCTTCGCGCCCCCATTTTCCTGCCGTACCGACCTTTACATGAGCAAGCACGAACCGATCTTCAAGGTGATCTTCCTCAACCAGGGCCAGGTCTACGAGATCTACGCCCGGCAGATCTTCCAGAGCGAGCTGTGGGGGTTCCTGGAGATCGAGGAGCTGGTCTTCGGCGAGCGCAACCAACTGGTGGTGGACCCCAGCGAGGAGAAGCTCAAGGCGCAGTTCGAGGGCGTGGTGCGCAGCTTCGTGCCGATGCACGCGATCATCCGCATCGACGAGGTGGAACGCCTGGGCACGGCGAAGATCAGCGAGGCCAAGGGCACGGGCAACGTCATGCCGTTCCCCATGCCGCCCATGCCGGACAAACGCAGCTAGGCGGCGCGGTATTCAGGGCAGGGGGGCGAAGGGCGATCCGCCGTCGGCGGTCTGCAGTTCGATGAGGTAGTTGCGGAAGATCTGCCCCAGCACCTGGGTGGCGATCTCCAGCTCGTCGGCGCGCATCTGCCCGGCCACCACGTCCGCCGAGTCCATCGCCTCGTCCGAGCCGTTCACCGCCGCCATCTTCAGCACGATGTAGGCCTGCACGTTGCTGGCCGGCACGCCTTCACCCCGGAAGAACATGTTGCCCAGGCGGAATTGCGCCTGGGCGTTGCCTTTCAGCGAGGCCTGCTCGAACCAGTTGAGGGCTTGTTGCAGGTCGCGCGGGGCGCGCTTGCCGTCGTAGTAGAACTCGCCCAGCTCGTATTGCGCGCCGGTGTCGCCGGCCTTGGCAGCCTGCTGGCAGTTGGAGAGGGCTTCCTGGAGGTCTTCGGGGCGTGTGTTGAGGTTGCAGCGGCCGGACGCCGGGATCAGCAGCGAGTTGCCGCCGGCTTCGGCCAGCAGGGGAGAAAGGAGCAACAGGCTGCCCAATGTCAGGATGCGGCCGGTGCGGTTCATCAGATCACATCGCCTCGGAAAGCAGAGCGGGCTCCCGCCCGGTCGGCGAAACGCGCCGACCGTCACATTATGAAATAAGCAGGGCGCTACTTACAAAGTCTTTGCACGCTTTTCCCGCACCCGGGCGGCAAGGCCGGTGGCCTGCACGCCCGGGCGTAGGGGGGGCGTAACGGATCAGCCCTTTTTCAGCTCTGCGAAGGCGCGTTCGGCGGCGTCCAGGGTGATGGCCAGTTCCTTGTCGCCGTGGGCGATGGAGGTGAAGCCGGCCTCGAAGGCGCTGGGGGCGAGGTAGACGCCGCCGTCCAGCATCAGGTGGAAGAAGCGCTTGAAGCGCTCGACGTCGCTGGCCATCACATCGTCGAAGGTGACGATGTCATCGGCGCCGCTGAAGTACAGGCCGAACATGCCGCCCGCCTGGGTTGTCACGAAGGGAATGCCGGCGGCGTCGGCGCGCTGCTGCAGGCCGTCGAGCATGCGGGTGGTGTAGTCGGTCAGCTCGGCGTGGAAGCCCGGGCGGCTGATCAGCTTCAGGGTGGTCAGGCCGGCGGCCATGGCCAGCGGGTTACCGGACAGGGTGCCGGCCTGGTAGACCGGGCCCAGTGGGGCGATGCAGGACATGATCTCGCGCTTGCCGCCGAAGCAGCCCACCGGCATGCCGCCGCCGACGATCTTGCCGAAGGTGGAGAGGTCCGGGGTCACGCCGTAGTGGGCCTGTGCGCCACCCAGGGCGACGCGGAAGCCGGTCATCACTTCGTCGAAGATCAGCACCACGCCGTGCTGGTCGCACAGGCGGCGCAGGCCTTCGAGGAAGCCGGGCGCCGGCGGTACGCAGTTCATGTTGCCGGCGACCGGCTCGACGATGATGCAGGCCACGCTCTGGCCGACTTCGCCGAGGGTCTTCTCCACCGCGCCGATGTCGTTGAAGGGCAGGGTCAGGGTGTGCTTGGCGAAGTCCGCCGGCACGCCGGCCGAGCTGGGCACGCCCTGGGTCAGCAGGCCGGAGCCGGCCTTGACCAGCAGGCTGTCGGAGTGACCGTGGTAGCAGCCTTCGAACTTGATGATCGCGTCGCGACCGGTGAAGCCGCGGGCCAGGCGGATGGCGCTCATGGTCGCCTCGGTACCGGAGCTGACCATGCGCACCATCTCCATGGACGGCACCAGGGAGCAGACCAGGTCAGCCATCTCGGTTTCCATGGCGGTGGGTGCGCCGTAGGAGAGGCCGTGCTGCAGCTGGTTGCGCACCGCGTCGAGCACGTCCGGGTGGCCGTGGCCGAGGATCATCGGGCCCCAGGAGCCGACGTAGTCCACGTAGCGCTTGTCGTCCTCGTCCGTCACGTAGGCGCCTTCCGCGTGCTTGAAGAACAGCGGCGTGCCGCCGACGCTCCGGAAGGCGCGGACCGGCGAGTTGACGCCACCGGGGATGTGTTTCTGGGCGTTGGCGAACAGGGTTTCGGAACGGGACATGTCGAACTCTCTATGCAAGCGGTTGAAAGGGCTCAGGCCGACGCGAACAGCGCACTGAAGGCGCGGGCGCGGCGTTCCACCTCGGCAGGGCCGTCGGCGGCGAACAGGGCGTGGATCACCGCCACCATGCTCGCGCCACGGGCGATCAGCGCCGGAGCGGTGTCCAGGGTGACGCCGCCGATGGCAACGATGGGCTGCTGGAAGCGCTGGCGCGCCTCGTCCAGCAGCTCCACCGTGGCGGCCGGCGCACCGGGTTTGGTCTGGGAATTGAAGAAGCGACCGAAGGCCACGTAGCTGGCGCCTTCGGCCAGGGCCGACTCGGCCAGGTCCAGGCGCGCATGGCAGGTGGCACCGATGACCGCGTGACGGCCCAGCAGGGCGCGCGCTGCCGCGATGGAGCCATCGGTCTGGCCCAGGTGCACGCCCACGCCCAGGCGGGCGGCCAGCTCGGCGTCGTCGTTGATCAGCATCTGCGCGCCGTAGCGGGTGCACAGCTCGCGCAGCGCCTCGGCCTCACGCAGACGGCGGGCCTCGTCGGAGGACTTGTCGCGGTACTGCAGCAAACGGGCGCCGCCCTTCAGGGCCGCCTCCACGTAGGGCAGCAGCCGGCCATCGGCGAGCAACTGGCTGTCGGTGATGGCGTAGAGGCCGCGCAGCTTCATGAGCAGAAGTCCAGCGGCAGGCGGCGGGGCACGAACTGACCGTGGCCCGGTTGCTCGGCGTCACGCAGGGTGCGCCAGGTGTAGTCCAGTGCCGAGCGAACCGCGCTGGGCAGGGCTTCGCCCAGGGCCAGGCGACCGGCCAGGGTGCTGGCCAGGGTGCAGCCGGAGCCGTGGTAGCTGCCGGGCAGGCGCTGGCAGGTGAAGGTGTGGCGTTCGCCATCCTCGGTGTAGAGGCGGTTGTGGACCTCGGCCTCGTCGCCGTGGCCACCGGTGATCAGCAGGTTGCGGCAGAAAGGCAGCAGCTTCTCGGCGCATTCGTCGGCCGTGCCTTCGGGGAGTTCGGCGAGGATGCGCGCTTCCGGCAGGTTCGGCGTGGCGATGAGCGCCACCGGCAGCAGGCGCTCGCGCATCGCGTAGCCCACTTCGTCCTTGCCCAGTGCACCGCCGCCGCCGGCACGCAGCACCGGGTCGCAGACCAGCGGCACACCCGGCAGGCCCTGCATGATCTCCAGCACGGTCTCCACCATCTCCACCGAGCCGAGCATGCCCAGCTTGACGGCGGAGACCGGCAGGTCGGCGATCACCGCACGGGCCTGGGCCAGCACCCATTCGCGGTCGAGCACGCGGAAGTCGGAAACGTTGACGGTGTCCTGGACAGTCAGGGCGGTCACGGCAGGAGCCGCGTGGCAGCCTTGGGCGATCAGGGCTTCGATGTCCGCCTGCAGACCGGCGCCGCCGCTGGGGTCGTGGCCGGAAAGACAGAGGACGATAGGGCGAGAGGGGGTCGTTTTCATGGTGCGCGAGCTTACCACCTTTCCGCCGTCGGGTCGGCCCGCCGGGCAGGGTGCCCGCCATCCGTCGAAAAGCGCCGAACAGCCTGGCGGGATAGGCCTGTAACGCCCATTCCAGAGCGGTTTACGCGAGATGGCAGAGTGCCTCCTATGGCGCCCCGATGCTGTGCTAGAGTGTGCGCATTCGAACAACCAGGCCCTGCGTGACGCTTCGGCTCCGGGAAGGAAAGGGACTTCCCGAGGCGTGCGACGGCCTTTGCGGGGCTTCATGCGTCACGTTCTCCTTTTCCTGTCCCTTTTCCTCTCCACCGCCGTGTTCGGCGTGGAGTTCGACGAGCACACCCGCCAGCTGCCCCTCGGGCTGCACATGGACGTCTTCGAAGACGTCCGCGGCGATGCCACCCTCGCCGACATCACCTCCCCCGCGCTGGATCGCAGCTTCCGCCGCAGCGACAAGCCTGTGCTCAACGCCGGCTATTCGCGCTCGGTGTTCTGGATCCGGCTCGACCTCAGCTACCGCCCCCGTGACCTCGGCGGCCAGCAGCCCTGGCTGCTGGAGCTGGCCTACCCGCCGCTGGACCACATCGAGCTCTACCTGCCCGACAGCGAGGGCGGCTACCGGCTCGCCCAGCGCACCGGCGATGCCTTGCCCTTCGCCAGCCGCGAGATCAGGCAGAACAACTACCTGTTCAACCTCAATCTGCAGCCCAACCAGCCCCAGCGCCTGTACCTGCGGGTCAACAGCCAGGGCTCGATCCAGGTGCCGCTCACCCTCTGGTCGCCCCAGGCCTACATGGAGGAGCAGCCCGGGCGCGTCTACGTGCTCGGCATCATCTACGGCGTGCTGCTGGTGATGCTCATCTACAACCTGTTCATCTACCTCAGCGTCCGCGACACCAGCTACCTCTACTACATCCTCTATATCGCCTCGTTCGGCCTGTACCAGATATCCGTCAACGGTGCCGGCATCCAGTACTTCTGGCCCGACAACCCCTGGTGGGCCAACGCCTCCACCCCGTTCCTGATCGGCTCGGCCGGGCTGTTCGGCTGCCAGTTCGCCCGCAGCTTCCTGCACACCGCCGACCACAGCCCCTGGATCGACCGCAGCCTGCTGGTGCTGATGGCCGTCGGCGTGCTGGTCATGGTCCTGTCCCTGGTCGCCAGCTACGCCGTCGCCCTGCGCCTGGCCACCATCCTGGCCCTGGTCTTCACCGTGGTCATCTTCGCCGCCGGCATCCTCGCCTGGCTGCGCGGCATGCGCGTGGCGCGCTACTTCATCTTCGCCTGGAGCGCCTTCCTCGCCGGTGGGGTGATCAACACCCTCATGGTGCTCGGCTACCTGCCCAACCTCTTCATCACCATGTACGCCAGCCAGATCGGCTCCGCGCTGGAGGTGGGCCTGCTGTCCCTCGCCCTGGCCGACCGCATCAACGCCATGAAGGAGGAGCGCACCCGCATCCTCCAGGAGTCCGGGCGCAAGCTGGAGGCCCTGAACCGCGAGCTGGCCGACAGCAACCGCCTCAAGGACGAATTCCTCGCCACCGTCACCCACGAGCTGCGCACCCCCATGAACGGCGTGATCGGCTCCCTCGAACTGATGCAGACCCTCCCGCTCGACGTCGAGCTGGAGCAGTACCAGAAGACCGCCGCCAGCTCCGCCAGGGACATGATGCGGCTGGTCAACGACATCCTCGCCATGACCGAACTGCAGGCCGGCAAGCTCTACCCGCGCCGCGAGACCTTCAGCCTGCGCGGCCTGTTCGACAGCCTGCGCGCCCAGTACGCCCCGCGCGCCGAGGAAAAGGGCCTGGCCTTCGCCCTGGAGCTGGACGAAAGCCTGCCCGACACCCTCGAAGGCGACGCCGGCAAGCTCGGGCAGATCCTCGGCCACCTGCTGGACAACGCCGTCAAGTTCACCGCCCGGGGCGGCGTCGTGCTGCGGGTCGCCGGCCACGGCCAGGAGCCTAGTGGCCCCCTGCGCCTGCTGGTGGCCGTGGAAGACACCGGCATCGGCTTCTCCACCCCGCCCGATGGCAGCCTCTACAGCGGCTTCCGCCAGCTCGACGGCTCCATGACCCGCGCCTACGGCGGCCTCGGCATCGGCCTGGCCCTGGCGCGGCAACTGGTCGAACTGCTCGGCGGCCAGCTCACCCACAGCTCCGAGCCCGGCCAGGGCAGCCGCTTCCAGCTGGCCCTCACCCTGACCCGCCCGGCCCAGCGCGAGGCCGCCCCGGTGCGTCGCGCCGTCGCCCAGGCCCAGCGCCGCCCCGAGCAATGCACCGTGCTGGTAGTGGAGGACAACACCATCAACCAGCTGGTGACCCGCGGCATGCTGCTCAAGCTGGGCTACCGCGTACGCACCGCCGACAACGGCGCCGAAGCCCTCGAACTGCTGCGCCGCGAGCACATCGACGGCGTCCTGCTCGACTGCCAGATGCCGGTCATGGACGGCTTCGCCACCTGCCGCGCCCTGCGCAGCCTGCCCGAATGCGCCGAATTGCCGGTGCTCGCCGTCACCGCCCACAGCCACAGCGGCGACCGCGAACGCTGCCTGGCAGCGGGCATGAGCGACTACCTCTCCAAACCGGTGAAATTCGAAGAGCTGCGCACCCTGCTGCACGACTGGGTGCTCTGCCGCGCCGGCGAACACCCGGTCTGATCGGTCACCCGCCGGCCGGAATGCCGCCTTCATCGTCGGGTTCCCCGCTTTCATCCAAAGTCTGAATCCTGATTCACTCGCTGCCAGTGAATCAGGATTCAGACCATGTCCTACCGCGTCACCGCCCAACGA
Organism: Pseudomonas sp. FeS53a; assembly: GCF_000931385.1. Taxonomy (NCBI): domain Bacteria; kingdom Pseudomonadati; phylum Pseudomonadota; class Gammaproteobacteria; order Pseudomonadales; family Pseudomonadaceae; genus Pseudomonas; species Pseudomonas sp. FeS53a. The sequence goes on along the minus strand of NZ_JYFT01000063.1, from coordinate 163,422 downwards.
ATCGACCGCGACCAGGCCCTGCGCCAGCGCATCCTCGACTGCGCCCTGGCGCGGGTCGCCGAAGGCGGCTTCGCCGTCCTCACCATGCAGGCCTTGGCCGACGACGTCGGCATCGCCACCGGCAGCCTCTACCGCCACTTCCGCAACAAGGGCGAGCTGGCCGCCGAAGTCTTCGCCCGCGCCAGCCAGGTCGAAGTGGACGTGCTCAGCGAGCACCTGCGCGGCCCCGGCAGTGCCACCGAGCGCCTTGCCAGCGGCCTGCAACGCTTCGCCGAACGCGCCTGGCACAGCCGCCAACTGGCCTTCGCCCTGATCGCCGAACCGGTGGAGCCGGAAGTGGACGAGCAGCGCCTGCGCTTCCGCGAGGCCTACGCCGAGCGCTTCATCGAACTGCTCGAAGCCGGCATCGCCAGCGGCGAATTCCAGGTCGAAGCCCCCGCCCTGGTCGCCGCCTGCTTGGTGGGCGCCATCTCCGAATCCCTGGTCGGGCCGCTCTCGCCATCCGCCCGCGCCGCCCGTGATGCCGACCAGTCGCGCAGCGAACTCGAAGCGGTCTGCCGGCACCTCGTCATCTTCTGCCTGCGTGCCGTTGGTGCGCACCCGCCTGCTAGGAGGATTCCATGAGCCAGTCCCAGTACGCCGAAACCCACGACGTGTTCAACCAGGTGCCCACCCTCGACGGCGCCAACCTCTACCGCCTCGACCTGCCCCTGCAGGAATGGGCCCGCCGCTACGGCGCCGGCTGGGCCGAGTCACGCCTCGACGTCTACGGCGCCCTGGCCGGCGGCCCGCTGATGCAGGCGGGTTTTCTCGCCAACGAACACAAGCCGGTGTTCAAGAGCCATGACCGCTACGGCCATCGCGTCGACCTGGTGGAATTCCACCCGGCCTACCACGAACTGATGCGCACCGCCGTCGAACACGGCCTCACCTCGCTGCCCTGGCAGGACCCGCGCGCCGGCGCCCATGTCGCCCGCGCCGGCCTCACCTACCTGCACAGCCAGGCCGAGGCCGCCAGCGGCTGCCCGCTGACCATGACCTTCGCCGCCGTGCCCGCCATCCGCCTGCAGCCCAACCTCGCCGAGCGCTGGCTGCCGAAGATCCTCGCCACCGAATACGACCCGCGCAACGTACCCATGGAGCAGAAGCCCGGCGTCACCATCGGCATGGCCATGACCGAGAAGCAGGGCGGCACCGACGTCCGCGCCAACACCACCCGCGCCCACCCCATCGGCCTCGGTGGCCCTGGGGAGGCCTACGAACTGGTGGGCCACAAGTGGTTCTGCTCCGCGCCCATGTGCGACGCCTTCCTCACCCTCGCCTACACCGACAAGGGCCTCTCCTGCTTCCTCCTGCCGCGCCACCGCCCGGACGGCAGCCGCAACGCCTTCTACGTCCAGCGTCTGAAGAACAAGCTGGGCAACTGGGCCAACGCCTCCAGTGAAGTGGAATACCGCGGCGCCCTGGCCTGGATGGTCGGCGAGGAAGGGCGCGGCGTGCCCACCATCATCGAAATGGTCGCCATGACCCGCTTCGACTGCATGGTCGGCTCCAGTTCCCTCATGCGCCAGGCGCTCACCCAGGCCGCCCACCACTGCGCCCACCGCAAGGTCGGCGGCAAGGTCCTGGCCGACCAGCCGCTGATGCAGAACGTCCTCGCCGACCTCGCCCTGGAGAGCGAAGCCGCCCTGGCCCTCAGCCTGCGCATGGGCCGCGCCCTCGACAACCTGCACGACGAGCAGGAAGACCGCTTCGCCCGCCTGGTCACCGCCGTCGGCAAGTACTGGATCTGCAAGCGCGCCCCCGAAATGGTCTACGAGGCCAGCGAATGCATGGGCGGCGCCGGCTACGTCGAAGAGACCATCCTCCCGCGCCTGTACCGCGAAGCCCCGGTCAACTCCATCTGGGAAGGCTCCGGCAACGTCCAGTGCCTGGACGTCCTCCGTGCCCTGTCCAAGGAGCCCGGCGTGCTCGATGCCCTGTTCAGCGAACTGGGCGACGGCCACGGCGATGCCCGCCTCGCCGCGCAGATCAACAACCTCAAGGCCGCCTTCCACGACACCGCCGACATCCAGTACCGCGCCCGCCAGCTCACCGAAGACGTCGCCGTCGCCCTCCAGGCCAAGCTCCTGCTGGAGGCCGGCAACGCCACCGTCTCCGACGCCTTCATCGCCAGCCGCCTCGGCGGCAGCGGCCGGGTCTACGGCACCCTCCCGCGCGGCATCGACGTCGAAGCCCTGGTCGCCCGCAGCACCCCGCACCTGGCCTGACGCCACCCTGGCAACAAGGGAAAACAGCCGGTAGATTTTCCGCTGCCGGCTTTTCCCTCTGGGATCAGCGGGTTACGGGAAGCGTGTTCCCCACGGGTGTGGGGATGAACCGCTGCAACGGCTGCTACGGATGTATTTCCGCGAGTGTTCCCCACGGGTGTGGGGATGAACCGTAGCTCTTCTTCGCGGTTTCCACGAAGAGCTGGTGTTCCCCACGGGTGTGGGGATGAACCGGCTGCCCAGGGCGTGAACATCGACACGCCGACGTGTTCCCCACGGGGGTGGGGACGAACTCACCCCAAACCGGAACGACCAGGCCCCACTGCGCGGCCCTAGGCCGCCCGCTCCGCCAGCCGGCGCTGGCCGGTCAGCGCCGTGGCCACGAACATCGCCGCCGCCAGGCTCAGCGCCAGGGGCAGGCCGTGGGGGCCGGTGCCCATCAGCGCACCGCTCAGCAGCGGCCCCACCAGGCTGCCGATGCCCCACAACATGCCCACACAGGCGTTGGCGGTGACCAGGTCCTGCCCGTTGAAGCGCTCGCCGATGCGCACCAGCGCCAGGGTGTAGACGCCCCCCGCCACCGCCCCCAGCAACACCAGCGCCGGCCACAGCAGCGTGGGCCGGGTGATCAGCCAGGGCAGCGCCATGCCGATGCCCAGCGCCGCCACCCCGCAGACCAGGTGCAGACGGCTGCGCTCGGTGCGGTCCGACAGCCAGCCCAGCGGCACCTGGCAGACCATGTCGCCGGCCAGGATCACCGTCACCATCAGCGCCGCGATGCCCACCGCATAGCCATGGGCGCTGGCGTAGACCGGGAACAGCGACAGCACCACCGCATCGAAGAAGGCGAAGAACAGCACCCCCGTGCACAGCGCCGGGGCCACCCGCAGGAAGCCCGCCAGGGAGAAGGTGCGCACTTCATCCTCGGCGGCCTGGCCCCAGCCGCCCGGCAGCCCCCGGGCCACCGCCGCCAGGGCCAGCAGGTTGGCCAGCACCACCAGCGCCACCAGCCAGGGGCTCTGCGCCCCGAGCAGGCCGATCAGCGCCGGCCCGCCCAACTGGCAGCCGGTGAAGCAGGCGGCGTAGAAGGCCACCACCTGGCCCCGCCTGGCCTCGTCGCACAGCAGGTTGACCCAGGATTCCCCGAGGATCACCACCACCCCCATCGCCACCCCCAGCAGCAGCCGCGCCGCCACCAGCAGGGGCGTGGAGGCCGGCAGCTCCAGCGCCGCCACCGCCAGGCTGCAGAGCACGAAGCAGCCGAGGTACAACCCACGCCCCGACAGGCGCCGGCACAGCGGCGCCACCAGAAACGCGGCCAGGATCATCCCCGCCGCCGGCATCGCACTCAGCACCCCGATCTCCAGGCTCGACGCACCGGCCTCCATCAGCCGCAGCGACACCAGGGGCAGCGTCGCCCCCATGCTCAGCCCGACCACCGACACGGCGAAGATCAGCACCAGCAGCAACACACGATGGTTCATTTCGACTCCCGCCCGCAGGTAACCGGCCCGGGCCTGGCCATGGATCAACGACAGAGCGACACGCGCACGGACGCATGCCGGGAATGAACGAGGGGAACGCCGCGCGACAGCGCAGGGCTCAGACGGGGAGGGCGGGAGGCGAGAAGGTGAAGGCGAACAGCACGCTGCGGCGGCGCTTCAGCAGGGCATCACGCGGCCAGGCATTGGCTGCCAGCGCCGGATCGGGCTGGGCAACAAGGGCCGGGTGCAGGGGCGTGAACATCGCAGCGGTCTTCGGTGGATAACGCGGGGCGCGCAGTCTATGCGGGGGCAGGAAAAGGGTCAATCGAGCGGCCCGCACGGCGAGTTTCCCTACCGCAGGGAACATCCCCAGCCCTACCGCCGCTGCCAGATCTTCCGGCCGCCCTGGTCCTCGGTCACCAGGTAGGGGGCGCTGAAGCGGTAGCGGGTGGCGGGCTGGTAGTCGGTGCTGCCGTCGGGGCGGACCAGGAGGACGCCGTCGGCGGTCTGCCATTGGCCGGCGTACTGGAGGGTGCCGTCGCTGTCGTAGCTCCAGTCGGAGCCGCCGCCGACGGAGCGGCTCCATTGCTCGACGCGGCCGTCGGGGGTGAGGTGCAGGGTGAGCACGGTGTTGAAGGAGGCGAAGCTGGCGCCACCGCTGTTGATGATGTCTTCGTGGACCCAGGTGCCGACCAGTGCCGGGTCCAGGGTGCCGGCGCTGGTGCGGGTGGCGCCCGTGGCAGTTGAGGGGCTGCGCTGGAACAGCGCCTGGCGCTCCAGCACCTGGCCGCTGACGGGGTCGCGGGCGGCGAGGCGGGCGTTGAGCTGGTCGTTGCCGTAGGTGGCGGCGAGGGTGGCGATCACCTGGTTGGTTTGCGGCAGGACGATCTCGGCGTTGAGCACCTGGCCGTCGTACTGGCCGCGCAGGTCCAGTTGCAGGGTGCCGTTCTCGGAATAGCGGCCAGTGACGACCTGGCCCTGCTGCTGCAGATCGAGCACCGTGTTGGCACCCGCCAGGTCGGCCTGGAAGCGGCCATCCAGCTCGCCGGCGAACAGTGGGGTGCTGGTGGCGACGGCGAACAGCAGGCTGGTCAGACGGTGCATGGCGGCGGGCCTCGCGGGGGCGGTCGGGCAAGCATAGACGCAGCGGCACGCGCTGCTCGGCTTGGCCGCCGAAGGGCGATGGGCGCAAGATAGCGCCCTGTACGCCCAGACAGGATGCACACCTCGTGACCCAGGATTCCGTCGAGTTTCTCGTTGTCCACACCGCCGAAGAGGCGGTCGACCGCCTGACCGCCCTGCACCAGCGGGCCACCACGGCCCTCAGCCAGGCCCTCAAGCTCTTTCTCAAGTCCCGCACCGAGCCGAGCGCCGAGCAGCGTGCGCTGTTCCGCTACCCCGAGCTGCGGGTCACCTACCGCTGCCAGGGCGAGGTGCCGTCCACGGTGCGCGCCTACGCGAAGATCCAGGTGCCGGGCACCTACAGCGTCACCGTCACCCACCCCGATGCCTTCCGCAAATACCTGCTGGAGCAGCTGCGCCCGCTGATGAGCGACTTCACCGTGCAGGTGGAGGTGGGCATGAGCCAGCGGAACATCCCCTATCCCTACGTGGTGGAAAGCGGTGACGAACTGGCCGGCACCGATGTGACCGCTGCGGCGCTGGCGCGGGTGTTCCCCAGCACGGACCTGTCCGCCGCCACCGATGGCGTGGCCGACGGGCTGTACGACTGGGAGAGCGCCGAGGAGCTGCCCCTGGCGCTGTTCGATGCGGCGCGGGTGGACTTCTCCCTGCGCCGGCTGGTGCATTACACCGGCAGCGACTGGCGCCATGTGCAGCCGTGGATCCTGCTGACCAACTACCACCGCTACGTCGACCAGTTCATCCAGCACGGGGTGACCCAGCTGCGCGAGGACCCGCGCTTCGTCAGCATGGTGTTGCCCGGCAACGTGCGGGTGGACCGGGACATGGACGAGGCGACCGTGCAGGCGGTGATCGACAGCGTGGTGTGGCACCGCTACCAGATGCCGGCCTACCACCTGATCGCCAACGACGGCCACGGGGTGACGCTGGTGAACATCGGCGTCGGCCCCTCCAACGCGAAGAACATCACCGACCACCTGGCGGTGCTGCGCCCGCACTGCTGGCTGATGATCGGCCACTGCGGCGGGCTGCGGCAGTCGCAGACCATCGGCGACTACGTGCTGGCCCACGCCTATATGCGCCGCGACGGCATCCTCGACCGGGTGCTGCCACCGCACATCCCGCTGCCGGCTCTGGCCGAGGTGCAGCAGGCCCTGCAGGACGCGGCGGCGCTGGTCACCGGCGAGCGTGGCGAGGACCTGAAGCGGCGCCTGCGCACCGGCACGGTGCTGACCTACGACGACCGCAACTGGGAGCTGCGCTGGGCCCAGGAGCGCCCGCTGATCAACCTGTCGCGGGCGGTGGCGGTGGACATGGAGAGCGGCACCATCGCCGCCCAGGGCTATCGCCTGCGGGTGCCCTACGGGACGTTGCTGTGCGTGTCCGACAAGCCGCTGCACAGCGAGATCAAGCTGCCCGGCTCGGCCAGCGCCTTCTACCAGCGTGCGGTCAGCCAGCACCTGCGCATCGGCATCGCCGCGCTGGACCTGCTGCGCAACCAGCTCACCTCGCTGCACTCGCGCAAGCTGCGCAGCTTCGACGAGCCACCGTTCCGCTGAGCCGCTCCTGATGACACAGGGCCGCGTGATGCGGCCCTTTTTCTGCCTGGACTGAAAAGTCGGACGCTCTTCAGTGAACGGCTCGCCAGTCGCGTGCTCGGGTTTCGATTTAAGCTGCGGCCCCCCAAGGACGAACAAGGTGACACCGATGGAACAGGCCCAACACCTACTCGCAGCATTCTGGGAGCCCTTCAGTTTCCTCAGCCTGTTCGCCTGGATCAGCGGTGCGCTGTTGCTGGGTACGGTCGCCGGCCTGGTGCTGGCCATCCTGCTGCATCGCGGTGGTTGGCTGGCCCGCAGCAAGCGCTGGCACCACTGGACGCTCAAACTGTACTTCCTGCTGCTGCCGCTGGTCGGGGGCGTGCTGGGCTTCCAGGGCGGGCTGCTGTACAGCGGGCAGCAACAGATCAACCGGCACCTGGACAGCTATGCACCGGCGGTGCAGCGGCTGGCCGATGACACCTGGCAGGACTTCCAGGCCTACGTGGCAGCCCAGGACGAGAACCAGCTGCAGGCCCTACGCGGGTCCAGCGTGCAAGCCGCGCTCAATCAGCTGGCGCTGGAGTACCTGCGCAGCGAGCAGCAGGAGGAAGCCGATGCCCGCGCCGAGGCGTCGCTGGCCGAGCGCCTGGCCCTGGATCTGCTCGACCGCCTGCGGGCGAGCCTGATCGGCAAGGCCGTGGGCCAGATGGCGGTGAGCGAGGCGGCGAGCTACAGCGGGCTCGACAAGCAGGTGCTGGCCGGGGTGCTCGATGCGCGTGTGGAGCAGCTGTTCCAGGCCGAGTTCCTGCTGGACCTGCTGAAGCGCCAGGTCGGCCATGTGTTCAAGCCGTTCTACATCGCGCTGCTGCTGCAGCTCGGCCTGCTCCTGGCCTTCATCGCGGGGGAGTGGGCGGTTTCACGCTGGCTCCGTCAGATTCCGTCCGCCGCCCGGGCGGAGCCGGCTGCCTTTGCCTGAGGCTGGGCGTGTCGCAAGCAAAAGGGCCGCATGATGCGGCCCTTTTTCATGGTGCAGGGGTGTGGCTCAGAGGCCGCTGGCCTGGACCAGGTCAGCCGCGCCGAGGCGGTCCAGGGTGGGCACCTGCCACTGGTAGCCGGGGCTGGGGACGCGGAAGCGATCCGGGTCCACCTGCCAGTAGTCGAGGGCCTTGGCCAGCTCGCGGGGTGGGTCGAACTGCCCTTCGTCGGTGAGCTGGAAGGTGCCGAAGTGGATGGCCAGGCTGTGCTGGGAATCCAGCTGCTTGTGGGCCTGCACAGCGTCGTCCGGGTTCATGTGGTTGTCGCGCATGAACCAGCGCGGGGCGTAGGCACCGATGGGCAGTGCGGCGAAGCGCAGCGGCCCGAAGCGTTGGTGGATGAGGCGGAATTCCGGCCCCAGCCCGGTGTCGCCGGGGAACAGCAGCGGGCCGTCCGGGGACTCCAGCACGAAGCCCAGCCACAGGGTGCGGTTGGTGTCGCTGCGGGTGCGCGCCGACCAGTGCTGCACCGGCACGCCGTTGAGGGTCAGCCCGTCGCCCAGGGGCAGGGCCTGCCACCAGTCGATCTCGTCGACGCGGGCGAAGCCGGTCTCGCGGATCAGCGGGCCGTTGCCCAGGCCCGTGACCACGCGGGCCAGGGGGAAGCGCTCGGCGAGGCTGCGCAGGGTATCCAGGTCGAGGTGGTCGTAGTGGTTGTGGCTGACCAGGATCAGGTCGATGGGCGGCAGCTGGTCCATGGACAGGCCGGGCGCCTGGTGCCGGCGCGGGCCGATGAAGCTGAGGGGGCTGACCCGCTCGGACCACACCGGGTCGGTGAGGATGTTCAACCCGCGGTGCTGGATCAGCAGCGTGGCGTGGTTGATGTAGGTGACGCGCAGTTCGTCGCCCTCTACGCGGGTGGGCACTTCGGGGGTGAAGGCCGGGGTGGGCTGCTCGACCCAGTCGGGGCTCTTCTCGCGGTTGAGCTGCCAGCGCATGAAGGACCAGAAGTCCTTGTGCGGCTTGGGCTCGATGTTCTGGAAACGCTGGCCGTCGAAATGATCGCTGACGGGGCCCTGGTAGGGCGTGCCGGCACAACCGGCGAGGGTCATGAGGCTGATCAGCCAGGTGGGGCGCAACGCGCGGGGCATGGTGTCCTTACTCTTGCGGCGGGGAGGGGCACAACCTAGCATGCGCCTCCGCTCCCCTGTCCATATCCGCTGGTAACCAGGCATGTCGCGCCCGCCCCGTCCTTCCCGCCCTGCTTCCCGTCGCCCTCAGGCCGCTCCGCGCCGGGTGGCCAAGGCGCCGCCGGTGGAGCCGCGCCTGGTGCTGCTGAACAAGCCGTTCGACGTGCTCACCCAGTTCAGCGACGACCAGGGCCGGGCGACCCTGAAGGACTTCATCGACCAGCCCGGCATCTACCCTGCCGGGCGCCTGGACCGTGACAGCGAGGGGCTGCTGTTGCTGACCAACGACGGCCGCCTGCAGGCGCGCATCGCCGACCCGAAGCACAAGCTGGCCAAGACCTACTGGGTGCAGGTGGAGGGCACGCCCGACGCGGCGCAGCTGGAACGCCTGCGCAACGGGGTGGAGCTGAACGATGGGCCGACGCTGCCGGCCGAGGCCCGGCTGATCGAGGAGCCCGCGCTGTGGCCGCGCAACCCGCCGGTGCGCTTTCGCAAGAGCGTGCCGACAGCCTGGCTGGAGCTGGTGATCCGCGAGGGGCGCAACCGCCAGGTGCGGCGGATGACGGCGGCGGTGGGCCTGCCGACCCTGCGCCTGGTGCGGGTGCGCATCGGCCCCTTCGGCCTCGATGGCCTGGAGCCGGGGCAGTGGCGCGAGGTGTCGGCACGGCTGGACTGACACCCGCCGCAGCGCGGCGGGCCGTCCGTGGATCAGTAGTGGGACTTGATGACGTTGATGCCCTTGGTGAGCACTTCGCGCCAGGCGGCGCGCACGCCGTCATCGGCCTGCTTGTCGTGCTCGCTGATGGTGCTCAGCAGGGCGTCGACCCAGAGGTCGTAGTACTCGGGGCGGATGTCGAAGCCTTCCCGCGAGTGGCTGGCGCCCAGGGCGCGCAGCTTGGTGTCCGGCATGCCGCGGGCATACATCACCAGGTTGAGGATGCCGTGGCGCAGCAGGTGCTTCTGCGCGGCCATGTCGGTGTTGGCGAACTTCGCGCGGATCATCGGTGAGCTGGCGAGGAACAGCTTGTAGAAGGTGTCGAAAAAACCGGAACTGGCACAGCAGCGTCCATAGCTCTGCATGACGCGATCGGTAGCGTTCATGTGTTCTCCTGGGCAACGGTGAGCGAAACCGCCCGAGCCCCCGCCATCAGGCGGTCCGGACGGATCGGGTGAGGTTGGCTACATGCCTTCGAGGCCGCCGATCACCAGCGACTTGATCACGAAGCCGAGCACGCCGAGGCCGAGGGCGAGGAACAGGATGAAGGTGCCGAAGCGGCCGGCCTTGGACTTCTTGGCCAGGTCCCAGACGATGAACGCCATGAACAGCACCAGGCCGGCGATCATCGCCGTCATCATCCATTCTTCAAATTTTTCGGGGCTCATTGGTCAACCTCGTACAGCGAAACGATTCAGGCCCGGCCGCGAACGACCAGGCTCGGATGCCGTGGAGGGCGAGGGATGCGGTTAGTAGTTATGCGAGCCGGCAGGCTCTTATGGGCGAAACCACGCGGGGCACAGCAAAGGCGGGGCGCATTATACGCGATGCCCGCCCCTGCGCGCTGCCACTCATTGGTTCAATTGCGCAGATGCCCCAGGGGCAGCTCGGTGCTGCTCAGCACCTGGTTGAGCACGAAGCTGGAGCGCACGCTGGTGACGCCTTCGATGCGGGTGAGCTGGCCCAGCAGGAACTGCTGGTAATGGTCCATGTCCGGCACCACCACCTTGAGCTGGTAGTCCGCCTCCATGCCGGTCACCAGGCAGCACTCCAGCACCTCGGGGCACTGGCGGATCACCGACTGGAAGTGCTCGAAGCGCTCCGGGGTGTGGCGGTCCATGCCGATCAGCACGTAGGCGGTCAGGCTCAGGCCGAGCTTCTTGCGGTCCAGCAGGGCGACCTGACGGATGATGTAGCCGTCGTCCTCCAGCTGCTTCACCCGGCGCGAGCAGGGCGAGGGTGACAGGCCGATGCGCTCGGCCAGCTCCTGGTTGGAGATGCGGGCGTCGCGCTGCAATTCGGCGAGGATCTTCAGGTCGTAGCGATCGAGTTTTTCCATTTCAGGCGCCGTTTTATTTTTGATTGCTGATTATCTGCTGATTTTGGTGAATCATTGCGCAGATGATAGTTCAGTCAGCAATCTTCGCAATCCTCTGTCGCGCTGCCCGACGTAAGATTCTCTCCAGTTTCACGGCCCGGACACATGTCCAACCGACCCGCCCAATCAGGCGCGTCGGCGCCGCCGAACCCACCGGTTCGAGCAGGCCCCCGGGTCCGCACTGCCCAACCAGGCAGGCGACGAAAGCAGCGACACAATCGCCAGCACAGGACGAATTACCCCGAGAGGAGGCCCATGGAACGGGCCTCCTTTTTTTATGCCTGCAGTTTGGGGATGGAGATGGGCCGCTGGTGCAGCGAGGCCGTCTAGTGGCCCTGGACCACCTCGATGGGGTCGGCATGGACCAGCACGTCGGCGCGCGGGTAGGCGTCGCGGATGGCGTCCTCCACCTGCACGCACAGCGCGTGGGCTTCGGACAGCGGCATCTCGCCGGGCAGCTCAAGGTGCAGCTGCACGTACCAGTGGTGGCCGGAGACGCGGGTGCGCAGGTCATGGGCGCCGAGCACGCCGGGCACGCCACAGGCCAGCTGGTGCATGTGCTCGCCCACGTCGGGGTCGATCTCCTGGTCCATCAGCACGCCGATGGATTCCCGGGCGATGCCGATGGCGCTCCACAGGATGTAGGCGGCGATGCCCAGGCCGAACAACCCGTCCACCTGGTCCCAGCCCAGGCTGGTGAGCACCAGCGCCAGCAGGATGCTGCTGTTGAGCAGCAGGTCCGAGCGGTAGTGCAGGGAGTCGGCGCGCACGGCGGTGGAGTGGGTGATGCGGATGACGTGCCGCTGGAAGGCCAGCAGCGCAATGGTCAGCACCAGCGACAGCAGCATCACCGCGATGCCCAGCGCCTGGGCGCCGAGGGGCTGCGGGTCGCGGATCTGCTCCACCGCCTGCACACCCACCAGCACGGCGCTGGCAGCGATGAACAGCGCCTGGGCCAGGCCCGCCAGGGATTCCGCCTTGCCGTGGCCGAAATGGTGGTCCTCGTCTGCCGGCTTCAGGGCGAAACGCACCGCCAAAAGGTTGAGGAAGGAGGCGGCGCTGTCCAGCAGCGAGTCGGTCAGGCCGGCCAGCAGGCTGACCGAGCCGCTCAGCCACCAGGCCACGGCCTTGGCCAGCACCAGGGTGAGGGCGACCGAGAGGGAGGCGACGGTGACCTGGCGCAGCAGGCGGGCGTGGTGTTCCGGAGTGGTCATGGCTGCTTCGGCGTGTAGTAGAGGAGGTCCAGGACCGGGGTTTCCAGGCCGAGGGCGCTCATGGCGGCGGTGACCTGGCCCCGGTGGTGGGTCCCGTGGTTGACCAGGTGGGCGAGGATCTCGGTGTGGCTGCGCTGGAAGCGCTCGCCGGCCTGGTTGCGGTACTCCAGGGGCGCCAGCAGGCCGGTGTCGTCCTGCCCGGCCAGCCAGGCGCGCCACAGGCCCACGCCTTCGGCCAGCACGGCGGCCAGCCCGGCACGGTCGGGCGCGGCCTCGGCATCCAGGCGCTCGAAGGGGCGTGGCAGGTGCAGCACCCGGGCGAACCAGATGCGGTCGGCCACGGCGATGTGGTTCAGGGTGGTGTGGATGGAGCCGAAGAACAGCCCGCAATCCGCGCGGTAGCGGGCCTCGTCGAGGCCCTCCAGGCTCGCCAGCAGACGCCGGTTGGCCCACCCGTGGTAGGCCAGGAGCCGGTCGTGGTGGCTGGCGAGGGCGCGCATGTCAGGCGGCCGGGGCCAGGCCGTAGGCGGCCAGTTGTTCCAGGCTGCCGGCGTGGCGGATCAGGCGCGGGTCGTCCAGCGGCAGGTTGCGGCCGGTGTCCTGCTCGATGATCGCCTTCAGGCGGGCGTTGTCGACCTGGCCGTCGCTGCCGATGGCCTCGCGCAGGCGCTCGGGGGCGACGTGGGCGGTCTCGTTGCCCGGCAGGTAGATGGCGCCGGTGGCGAAGTCCACGCCGAAGGCGATCAGGCCGGGGATCACGTAGAACAGCACGCCGATGGCGTTCAGCGCGGCCACCACCGGGTCGATCTTGCCTTCGATCTGGCCACGGCGATCCGGGAAGAACAGCGTGCCGCAGGCGGTCAACTGGGTCAGCAGCGCGGCGGCGACGGCGCCGCCGATCAGGCGGGTTTTCAGGCGCATATACGGCTCCATGCAGAAAAATGGCGTCACTATACCAAGGCGTTCGGGGCAAAACCTGAAGCACACCTGAGACCACACGAAAGGGCTGGCGGTTCGCCGCTATAATCGCCGCCCTGCGTTGGAGCCCCCATGAATCCACTCCCCATCGATGCCGTACTGCCCGCCCTGCGCGAGGCATTGGCCTGTCGCCACGAGGCGGTGCTCGAAGCCCCGCCCGGCGCGGGCAAGACCACCCGCGTCCCCCTTGCCCTGCTGGACGAGCCCTGGCTCGCCGGGCAGACCATCCTCATGCTGGAGCCGCGCCGGCTGGCCGCCCGCGCCGCCGCCGAGCGCCTGGCCGCCGAGCTGGGCGAGGGCGTCGGCGAACGGGTGGGCTACCGCATCCGCCTGGAGTCGAAGGTCGGCCCGCGCACCCGCATCGAGGTGGTGACCGAAGGCATCCTCGCCCGGCGCCTGCAGGACGACCCGGCGCTGGAGGGCGTCGGCCTGGTGATCTTCGACGAATTCCATGAGCGCAGCCTGGATGCCGACCTGGCTCTGGCGCTGACCCTCAACGGCCGCGCGCTGCTGCGCGATGAACCGCTGAAGGTGCTGCTGATGTCCGCCACCCTGGAGGGTGAGCGCCTGTCGCGGCTGCTCGACGACGCCCCGGTGGTGCGCAGCGAAGGCCGCATGCACCCGGTGGAGGTGCGCTGGGGGCGCGCCAGCCAGCCGGGCGAGCACCTGGAGCCCCGGGTGGTGCAGACCGTGTTGCAGGCCCTGGCCGACGAGCCCGGCAGCCTGCTGGTGTTCCTCCCCGGGCAGGGCGAGATCCGCCGGGTGGCCGAGCAGCTCGGCGAGGCCCTGGCCGGGCGTGACGACATCCTCCTCTGCCCGCTGCACGGCGAGCTGGACCTGGCCGCCCAGCGCGCCGCCATCGAGCCGGCGCCGGCCGGCACGCGCAAGGTGGTGCTGGCCACCAACATCGCCGAGACCAGCCTGACCATCGACGGCGTGCGCGTGGTGGTGGACGCCGGCCTGGAACGGGTACCGCGTTTCGACCCGGCCAGCGGCATGACCCGTCTCGACACCCAGCGCATCGCCCGCGCCTCCGCCATTCAGCGCGCCGGTCGTGCCGGCCGCCTGGAACCCGGCGTGTGCTACCGGCTGTGGTCGGAGACCCAGCACGACCAGCTGCCGGCCTACGGCACGGCGGAAATCCTCCAGGCCGACCTCACCGGCCTGGCCCTGCAACTGGCGCGCTGGGGCGTGGAGCCCGGCGAGCTGGCCTGGCTCGACCTGCCGCCGGCGGCGGCCTACGCCCAGGGCCGTGACCTGTTGCAGCGGCTGGGTGCCCTGGACGGGCAGGGCAGCCTGACCCGCCACGGCCAGGCCATGGCCGAGCTGCCGGCCCACCCGCGCATCGCCCACCTGCTGCTGCGCGGCCAGGCCCTCGGCCTGGGTGCGCTGGCGTGCGACGTGGCGGCGTTGCTGGGGGAGCGCGACATCCTCCGTGGCGGCGGCGCCGACCTGCACAGCCGCCTGGCCCTGCTGGCCGGCGAAAGCCCGGCCGCACGTGGCGCCCGGGGCGGCGTGCAACGTGCCCGGCAGTTGGCCCGGCAGTTCCGCAGCTACCTGCGCGGGCAGCCCGGCGAGGCCGTGGCTGATCCCGATCATCCGCGCTGGCTGGGCTGCCTGCTGGCCTTCGCCTACCCCGACCGCGTGGCCCAGCAGCGGCGCGCGGGCGGCGGTGAATACCGCCTGGCCAATGGCCGCGCGGCGCTGTTCACCGAACCCGATGCGCTGATGAAGTGCCCCTGGCTGGTGATCGCCGACCTCGGCAGCCGCCAGGGTCAGCGCGAGGAGCGCATCTACCTGGCCGCCGATCTGGACCCGGCGCTGTTCGAGGGGCCGCTGGCCGAACAGGTCGGCACCCTGGACGTGCTGGACTGGGACGAACGCGAGGGCGTGATGCGCGCCGAACGCCAGCGCCGGGTCGGCGAACTGGTGCTGGCCCGCGAGCCCCTGGCCGGGCTGGACGAAGCGGCCCGCACCCGCGCCCTGGTGGCCCTGGTGCGGCGCAAGGGCCTGGAACTGCTGCCCTGGACTCCGGAGCTGCGCCAATGGCAGGCGCGCATCGCCCTGTTGCGCCGGTTGGACCTGGCCGAGCGCGGCAGCAGCGACTGGCCGGATGTCAGCGATGCCGCCTTGCTGGCGAGCCTGGACGACTGGCTCGGCCCCTGGCTGGGCAAGGTCAACCGCCTGGCCCACTTCGCCAACCTGGACCTGGCCGGCATCCTCACCGGCCTGCTGCCCTGGCCCTTGCCCCAGCGCCTGGACGAACTGGCCCCGCGCACCCTGGCGGTGCCCTCGGGCTCGTCGATCCGCCTGGACTACAACGATGAGCCGCCGGTGCTCGCCGTGCGCCTACAGGAGCTGTTCGGCCTGGCCGACACCCCGCGCATCGCCGGCGGCCGCCAGGTGGTGAAGCTGCACCTGCTGTCCCCGGCGCACCGTCCGGTGCAGGTCACCCAGGACCTGGCGAGCTTCTGGCGCACCACCTATGCGGATGTGAAGAAGGACCTCAAGGGGCGCTACCCCAAGCACTACTGGCCGGACGACCCGCTGGTGGCCGAGCCGACCGCCCGCGCCAAGCCCCGGCGCTGATCAGGGCGCGGCGGGTGGCAGCAGCACCCGCAGCACCAGCGGCAGGTGATCGGCGATGCGCCGGGTGTCCGCGTTGCGCACCCGCGCATCCAGCAATGCCAGGCGCGGGCTGTGCAGCAGGTAGTCGAGGGTTTCGCCGCTGCCGCCGTCCGGCTGCGGGAAGCGGGTGGACCACTGCCCGTCGCTGTCGGCCTGGCTGGCCTGGCGCGACGGCACCAGCGGGTAGCGGTTCCACAGCGGCTCCAGTGCATCGCGTTCGCCCTGTCGACGTACCGCCAGCGGTGGCGCCTGGTTCAGGTCGCCGCCCAGTACCCAGGGTTGCTGCCGGTTCTCCAGCTCATCCAGCACGCTACGAACCATGGCCACCTGCCGCTCCGGCAGCGTGGCGTCGCCCTGGCCGTCGTCCAGGTGGGTGGTGAGCAATGCCAGGCGGCCGCCGCCCTGCACCGCCACATGGCCCAGCAGCAGCGCTGCCTTGGGCCCGAACAGGCCGCCGGCCTCGGGCAGTTGCAGCCGCTCGGCGGCGTCCAGGCGAACCCGGCTGAGCATGACCAGCTGGGTGCCGACGCTGCCCAGCACGGCGGGGTCGGGCACGAAGGCGGCCTTCCAGTAGAAGGTCCGCGTGCTGCAGGGGTAGAGGTCGGCGAGGCGCTCGGCGAGCAGGGCGGCCTGGTCCTGGAAGGCGCTGGCGCGGGCGCCGTCCTGCAGCTCCTGCAGCAGCACCACGTCGGCCTGCTCGTCGCGGATCACTCGCACCGCCTCGTCCAGGCTGTAGGCCAGGTCGGCGGGGGTCAGGTGGTGGGTGGCGTCGTCGCGGTCGGTGAGGTCGTGGGCGAAGCTGAGGCGGGTGCCGGCCAGGGCCTGGAGGTTCCAGGTCATCACCTTCACGGCCTGGCCCTGTCGCAGCGGCGGGGTGTCGGCGCTGCAGGCCACCGGCAACGCCTCGCGCGGGGCGGGGTGCCAGGTCAGTACATAGGCCAGCGCCGCCAGGCCGACGCCGACGACCAGCAGGCAGAGCAGGAGACGGCGCAGGAGGGTGGGCATCGGTCCGGGCTGGCTGGGCATGAGCGGGGCAGCATACCCGAGGCCCGTCCGGTGGCCCAGCGAAGCGAAGGCCAGCGGCTATGCTTCAGGGTGCCCAGGCCGCTGTGCAGCGGCCGATCGGGCCGGCCGGAGGTTATCCTCCAGCATTCGAGGCCGAGCCGAACGGCAAGGGAATTGCAGGCTTTGCCGCTGCGTTCGTTCCCGGGAGCCGGCATGCGCAAGTTCGTTTCACCCTTCCTCGCCATGAGCCTGGCCCTGTTGCTGGCCGGCCCGCTGCTGGCCGACGAGCCGCCGCCGTTGCGGGTGATGACCGATTACTGGCCGCCTTTTCGCATCGAGGGCGAGAACGGGCGCATCACCGGCCTGGACATGGACCTGCTGGCAGAACTCGAGCGGCGCACCGGGCTGCGCTTCGAGGTGCAGCGCGCGCCCTGGGCCCGGGGCCTGGCGGCGCTGCAGGGCGGCACCGCCGACCTGATGACCGGGCTGGCGCGCACCCCGGAACGCGAGCGCTACATCGACTACCTGGCCCAGCCCTACTACGCCTGCGCGCCGCGCCTCTACGCCTCGCCGGAGGTGGCGCCGCGCATCCGCCACTACGCGGACCTCAAGGGCCCCACCATTGGTTTCGTGCTGGAGTCCGCCTACTTCGAGCCCTTCGACTCGGACCGGAACCTGGCCAAGTTCGGCGTGAACAACGAGGCGCAGCTGCTGCAGATGCTCGCCCTCGGGCGCTTGCAGGTGGTGATCGGCACCGATTGCCAGGTGGACTACGAACTGCGTGACCCGCACCTGGCCGGGCGCATCCTGCGCACCGCCTACCAGCCCGAGGCACGCACCGACCTCTACATCGGCTTTTCCCGCCAGCGGCCATTGACGGCGGAGCGCCAGCGCATTGCCAAGGCATTGGAGCAGATGCAGGCGGAGGGCTGGATACAGCGGGCGGCGGCGCGCTACCAGCCGCCGCGGGAGTGAAGGCTCAGTCCACCACCAGTTCGAAGTCCTGGCTGAGGTCCCAGAACGTCGCTTCCACCTTGTGCCCGTCCAGGTCGCGGACGAAGCAGCCGTAGTAGGGCGCGCCGTATTCCTCGCGCGGACCGGGTGCACCGTCGGGGCGGGCACCGGCGGCGACGGCGGCCTGGTAGAAGGCGTCCACCGACTCACGGTCCGGGGCGAAGAAGCCGATGTGGGTGCCGTTGCCGACGCTGGCCGGGGCGCCGTTGTAGGGGCGTTGTATCCAGAACTCCGGGTACTCGCGGCCGTAGGCCACCGCCCCGGGGTGCTCGACGACGCGGCGGCAGCCGAGGGTGGCCAGCACCCGGTCGTAGAAGGCGACGGCGCGGTCGAAATCGTTGCTGCCCAGGGATACGTGGGAAAGGATGCTCGGGTTGCTTTCCATGGCGGGTTCTCCTTCAGGGGGACCCACCGAGCCTAGCAGGCAGTTGAAGAACCAACGGCGTCGAAACGCTCTCTTCAGCCGTTCCCGCTTTGCACCGGCGCGCTTTTCAACGGCCTGCGAACGGGGTTCAGCGTTCCGCTGCCGGCTCTGCCAGGAGGCTGAACAGCCGGTACATCAGCACGCTGGCGAACAGCTGCAGGCCCGCGTCGAGGCAGTCGGCCAGCAGGCTGCCGAGGGGATCAGGGTGTTCGCCGAGCTGTGCGCCGACCCACCACTCGAAGCCCCACATCGGCCCCACTGCCAGCAACAGGCAGCAGAAGACGGTGACGAAGTGGCCGCCGGTCATGCGGTAGCTCTCCTTCATGGCCTCCATGGGGGCGAGGCCGTTGATCACCAGCAGCAGCTCGGCAAAGGCCAGGCGGCTCATGATCCACAGCCCCGGCAGGATCATCAGCGACAACCCGAGCATCACCAGCAACGTGGTGAAGGCCGCCAGCACCGCGTAGCCCGGCCAGCGCCACAGGGCCATGGCCCAGAGCTGCTGGCGGCGCAGGCGCAGGCCGCTGCTGCGGCTGTCGACGAAGAGGATCAGCGCACCGGTGTACATCGGGTAGAAGAACAGCCGGATCAGCAGCTGCGCCGCCGCCGGTGTCGGGCCTTCGAACCACAGCGCGGCCAGTTGCTGGACCAGCGCCTCAAGCAGGATGAACGGCAGGCAGAGCAAGGCGATCTGGCTGGCATGCCGGCTGAAGAAGTAGCAGGAGTCGCGCAGCAGGAGGAGGGGATTCATCGACGGGCGCCAATAATTCAGGGCTGTAAACGAACTCTAGACGATGCCCGGCAACGTCTCAAAAACGCACTGGCACGCTCCTTTGGCGCGTTGGCCTCCGGCAACTTATGTCGGCAGGTGGGCGACGATCATGTGCCCAGCTCTGCCAGCAGGGCGGCGCAGTCCAGCACCCGGCCGTACTCCCCGGCGAGGTTGGCCATGGCCATGTCGTGTACCTCCTCGGCGGTGCGCGGCCGGCCGGACCAGTCGGGCTTGGCGAAGGTGTAGCAGGCGTCGCTGACCACCGTGGTGGCGAAGCCCAGGCAACTGGCGCTGCGGGCCGTGGCTTCCACCGAGTTCTCGCTGGCGACGCCGACCACCACCACCGCGCGCAGCCCGCGCACGTGCAGCCAGCGCTCCAGCTGGCTGTGGGTAAACGCATCGGTGACGTTCTTTTCCAGCACGGCTTCGTCCGCGCGGGGCTCGAAGGCGTCCTGGAAGCGCGCGCCGTCCTGGCCGGGAGCGAACACCGAGGCCGGGTCGCGGGAGATGTGGCGGATGTGCACCAGCGGCCAGCCGCGTTGGCGCCACAGGGCCAGGAGTTCGGCCATGCGGGCTTCGGCTTCAGGGTGGTTGCGGGGCGTGGCGACCCGCCGGATACCGCGTTGCTGGTCGATGATGAGCAGGGCTGCCGGGGTGTGCATGGGTGTGCCGTCCGTTGCGTGGCGAGAGGGGCGATTCTGCCCGCGCCTTTGGGCGCCGTCAGCCCCCGGTGCGCAGGCTGGTGGCAACTCGGCAGGCGCGAGGGCGTCGGGGGCTGGCATACTGCCGCCCTTGCCGCTGTTCACCGAGGTTCCCCGTGAAGAAGATCGCCCTGTTCGCCGATGTGCAGAACCTCTACTACACGGTGCGCCACGTCTACGGCTGCCACTTCAACTACGGCGCCCTGTGGCGCAGCCTGTCGGAGCAGGGCTGCCTGGTGGAGGCCACCGCCTACGCCATCGACCGTGGCGACCCGCGCCAGCGGCAGTTCCAGCAGATCCTCCGCAACCTGGGCTTCCAGGTCCGCCTCAAGCCCTTCATCCAGCGTGCCGACGGCTCTGCCAAGGGCGACTGGGACGTGGGCATCACCATCGACGTGCTGGACGCCTGCGACAGGGCGGATTGCATCGTGCTCGCCTCCGGCGATGGCGACTTCGACCTGTTGCTGGAGCGCGTCCGCAGCCGTGGCCTGGAGGCCGTCGCCTATGGCGTGCCCGGTCTCACCGCGCAATCACTGGTGCGCGCCGCCAGCCACTACGTGCCGATCGACGGCGACTTGCTGCTGCGCTGAGCCTCCGCCGCCTTGCGCCGGGTCGGTTCGGCGCGCGGGGCCTGCACCTGCAGGGGCGCGGGGATGCGCTGCTCGAACGGGGTGGAGAGGATCAGCGAGGTCTTGCTGGCGCCGTACTGGCTGAGGTGGTCGAGCAGGTCCTGCAGCTCCGGCATCGAGGCCACGGCAGCCTTCATCAGCACGCAGGCATCCCCGGTGATGCGGTGGCACAGGGCGATCTGCGGGATGCGCGCCAGGGCTTCGAGGGTGCGCTTGGATTCGTGGTCGGTCAGGCGCAGTTCGATGACGCACTCGATGGGCAGGCCGACCTTTGCCAGGTCCACCGAGGCGTGATAGCCGGTGATCACCCCGGCGCTTTCCAGCTTGGCCACCCGGTCCGCGACGGCGGGGGCGGAGAGGTTCACCCGCCGGCCCAGCTCGGCGAAGGTGGCGCGGCCGTTCTCCATCAGGGCGGCGAGCAGCAGGCGGTCGTACTTGTCCATGGGGGCTCCGGGTGCTTCTGTGGAAAACAAGGCCGATAGACGCAATTGCCTTTTTTTCAAAGGTTCATGAGCTGAACAAGAAGGTTTGTCTTCTTATTGGGGCGCTAGAGCCTTGCATAGAATAGGTGACCCTGTCATCGGAACGACGAGTCCTGCCATGTCTTCGCGCGCATCGCCGCTGTTGCTGATCGCCTCCTTCTTCGCCCTCTACGTCATCTGGGGCTCCACCTACCTGGCCATCCGCATCGGCGTGGAGTCCTGGCCGCCGCTGCTGATGGCCGGCGTACGCTTCGTCATCGCCGGCGGGCTGCTGTTCGCCTGGCTGCGCTGGCGCGGTGCGCCGATGCCGAGCCGGCGCGAGTGGAAGGCCGGCGCGGTGATCGGTGTGCTGCTGCTGAGCTGCGGCAACGGTGGCGTGACCCTGGCCGAGCACCTTGGCGTGGCCTCCGGCGTGGCGGCGCTGGCGGTGGCGACGGTGCCGCTGTTCGCCCTGGTGTTCGGGCTGATCTGGGGCCAGCGCACCAGTGGCCTGGAATGGGCCGGCATCGCCCTGGGCCTGGTGGGCATTGCCCTGCTCAACCTGGGCTCCAACCTGCAGGCGAGCCCCCTGGGGGCGGCGCTGATCCTCTTTGCGGCGGCCAGCTGGTCCTTCGGTTCGATGTGGAGCAAGCAACTGCCGCTGCCCGCCGGCCCCATGGCCAGCGCGGTGGAGATGCTCGCCGGTGGCGTCGCCCTGTTGCTGGGCAGCGCGCTGAGCGGCGAGCGCATGACCAGCCTGCCCACGCCGGCCGGCTGGGGGGCACTGGCCTACCTGGTGGTGTTCGGCTCGATCATCGCCTTCAGCGCCTACCTCTACCTGCTCAAGCACGTGCGCCCGGCAGCGGCCACCAGCTACGCCTACGTCAACCCGGTGGTGGCGGTGCTGCTGGGGGTGAGCTTCGCCGGCGAGCACATCGGCGCCGAGGAGGGGCTGGCGATGCTGGTGATCATCAGCGCGGTGGTGCTCATCGGCCTGCCCCAGTGGCGTCCGTCCCGCGCCAGCGCCCGGGCCTGAGTGCTGCGGCACGCCGGGCGCCAGCCCAGCGTGCCGGCGAGGCCGCAAGGCCCTAGAATGTCGGCTTTCCATCCTGCCGGCTGTTTTCCATGACCTTTGCATCCCTTGGCCTGATCGAACCCCTGCTGCGCGCCCTCGACGGGCTCGGCTACCAGACCCCTTCACCGGTCCAGGCCGAGGCGATACCCGCCGTGCTCAAGGGGCGCGACCTGATGGCCGCGGCCCAGACCGGCACCGGCAAGACCGCCGGCTTCGCCCTGCCGCTGCTGCAGAAGCTCACCCAGGAAGGCCCCCAGGTGGCGGCCAACTCGGTGCGCGCCCTGGTGCTGGTGCCCACCCGCGAGCTGGCCGAGCAGGTCCACCAGAGCCTCCAGGCCTACGGCCAGCACCTCCCCCTGCGCACCTACGCGGTGTACGGCGGGGTCAGCATCAACCCGCAGATGATGAAGCTGCGCAAGGGCATCGACCTGCTGGTGGCCACCCCGGGCCGCCTGCTCGACCTATACCGGCAGAACGCGGTGAAGTTCAGCCAGCTGCAGGCGCTGGTGCTGGACGAGGCCGACCGCATGCTCGACCTGGGCTTCGCCCGCGAGCTGGACGAACTCTTCGTCGCCCTGCCGCGTCGCCGGCAGACCCTGCTGTTCTCCGCCACCTTCTCCGACGCCATCCGCCAGATGGCCCGCCACCTGCTGCGCGACCCGCTGAGCATCGAGGTCAGCCCGCGCAACGCGGCGGCCCGCAGCGTGCGTCAGTGGCTGGTGCCGGTGGACAAGAAGCGCAAGACCGAACTCTTCCTGCACCTGCTGGAGCAGCACCGCTGGCGCCAGGTGCTGGTGTTCGCCAAGACCCGCAAGGGCGTCGACCAGTTGGTGGAGGTGCTGCACGCGCGCGGCATCGCCGCCGACTCGATCCACGGCGACAAGCCCCAGCCCTCGCGCCTGCGGGCCCTGGAGCGGTTCAAGGCCGGGGAGGTGGACATGCTGGTGGCCACCGACGTGGCGGCCCGTGGCCTGGATATCCACGACCTGCCCCAGGTGGTGAACCTGGACCTGCCCATCGTCGCCGAGGACTACGTCCACCGCATCGGCCGCACCGGGCGTGCCGGGGCCACCGGTGAGGCGGTGTCGCTGGTGTGCGCCGACGAGGTGGAGCTGCTCTCGGCCATCGAGGTGCTGATCCGCCAGACCTTGGAGCGCCGCGAGGAGCCGGGGTTCGAGCCGGACCACCGGGTGCCGGTCACCGACGCCAGCGGCGCCATCCTGAAGAAGCCGAAGAAACCCAAGAAGCCGAAGGAGCCGGCGGCCGGTGGCAAGCCCGCGCGCCTGGGCAACTGGATCGACAGCGAGAAGCCCAAGGTCAAGGCGGTGCGCAAGAGCCCCGGCTTCTCCCGTGGCAAGAAGGGCTGATCCGCTTCGGTGTAGTACCCCGGTTCGCCGGGGTATTGCGTTATCGCCAATTGGAATTTGAGCGCGCTGCTCAATAACCGATCAACCCGCTCCAGCCCCCGCCGTGCCTGGCTCCGCCTGGCCTTTCCACGAGTTATCCACAATCCGTTCCACAGGAAATGGGGGCAGAAAACGCCCCCTGCGGCATCCCGCCGCTCTAGTTCGCGGCCTTGAAACGCGACGGCGGGTATTGCCTTTTCCCGCGTCTGATGGCAAGCGCCGGTTCGTCGACAATCCCCAGGGAAATTTCCCTTTTCCGTGTGCTGTACGAAATCTGCTCGCTGGCTGGAACGCCAGTATTCATGGGGCTTGCAGGCAGTTCTCTACGAGTTGTCCACAGGCTCCTCCACAGTTTTTGTGGGCAGCTGCAGGCTTGCCTGGAGCCGGTTGATCTGTTAGCCGGCAGGCGGTTCCGAGGTTTCGGATTTGTACGAAAAATGATCAGTTCGGGCGGGGGCCGGCCCCTGCTGGGGCCGGGCTCGGCATCCACCCGCTGTCCACAAGGTTATCCACAGGTTCTGTGAATAGTCGGGCTCAGGGCTCGCCGCCCTTGCCGGCACGCAGGGCAGCCGCCTGCAGCTTGTAGCGGGCCACTTCGGTGACGTCGTAGATGACGATGCACAGGTGGTCCACCTGGCCGTTGGCGCCCCCCAGGGGGAGCAGGGTGACGTTCTGGTACATGAAGGCTTCCTCGCCGGTGATCGGCTGGTAGTTGTCGAAGCGCATCAGGTACGGGCGCTGTTCCCACAGGCTGAAGGCCCGGGTGCCCAGTTGCACCACGCTGTCCACCTTGCGCCGCAGCCAGGTCTCGTCGATCTCGGCGAACAGCTCGAACAGCGGCTTGCCGTGGACCTCGTCGGGGCCGAGGCCGGAGTGGTTCTCCATGAAGCTGTTCCACACCTCGACGCGGTACTGGCGGTCCACCACCACCACGCCGACGTCGATGCATTGGACGATGTCCAGCAGCCAGTGGATTTCCTTGATATCGATCTGTGCCGGCATGGGTCAGTCCATCAGGTAGCGGATCTTGTGGGTGAGGCGCGGGATGGCCTCTTCGGTGAACAGCACCAGCAGGTCGAAGTGGATGTCGTGGCCCTCCAGGCTGTAGCTGATCTCCACCGCCAGGGTCTTCTTCCAGCGGCTGCGGTTGAGCTGGATCAGCCGCTCGATGGAGGCGTGCTGGCCCAGCAGCTGTGGGTGGCCCTGGGAGAAGCGTACGTCGATCTGCTCGGCGATGCCCGCCAGGCAGGCGCCGATGAGGATGCTGGCGAGGTCCAGCAGCATCTCCGAGGTCTCGTTGTCGTCCGCCGGCTGCCAGCGCAGCAGGCGCGCCATGTCGGCGATCTCCGAGTCGTGGAACAGCAGCAGCGCCTCGCCGGCGATGGCGTCGCCGATGAAGCCCTGGCACACCGCACTCAGCCGCTCGCCGCGCTGGGCGTCGGCCAGGGTCATGTGCAGTTCGCTGACTTCGAAGATGTTCACGTTGGGCACCGGCAACTGCACGAACACCCCGAGCACCTTGGCCAGCAGCGCGGCGGCGCGGCCCATGGCGACGTTGGTCACCTCGCGCAGGGCGTCGCGGAAGTTGACCTTCAGCGACAGCTCTTCGCGGGGCGGCAGGTCCACCGGCGGGGCGTCGTCGGCCGGCGGGCGCATCAGCCCCAGGCGCAGCAGGGTGGCGCGCAGTTCGTCGGGGTCGGCGGGCTTCTTGATGAAGGCCAGCGCGCCGAGTTCCATCACCCGGCGCTGGGCTTCGTCCTGGATGTCGCCGGACACCACCACCACGCGGGCCTTGAGGCCCTCGGCGCGGAGCTGGGCGAGTACCTGGTAGCCGTCCATCACCGGCATCGTCAGGTCGAGCAGCACCACCAGGCCGAGGCCCTGGCGGATCGCGGCCATGGCTTCTTCCCCGTGGTTGGCCTGGGTGATGGACACCGGCCATTCCGGGGGCAGCGCGCGGATCAATTGCTTGCGCGCCATCATCGAGTCGTCGCAGACGAGAAGGGGGATCACTGAGCGGTTCCGCCGTGGACTGCTGGGAGGTGAAAGCAAGCATAGACGCTGTGAGGAGCGCCCCGAAAGCCGTCTTGCACCTTCTCTGTGGGGTGTTCTTCAGCGCGCGTCGAGGGGGCGCACCATGAAGCGGTGGGCAGCGATGCCGGGCACGCCGGACGGGCGCTCCAGCATCACCCGAAAGCCCAGGCGCTCGTACAGCGCCTGAGCGCGGGGATTGGCGGCGGAAACGTCCAGCGCCGCGCGGTGGTAGCCCTCCAGGCGGCCCAGGTGCAGCAGGTGGTCGATCAGCTGGCGGCCGATGCCCTGGCCGGTGAGGTCGTCGGCCACGCCCAGGTGGGCGAGGTAGCAGGCATCGCGCGGTGGCGGCTGGATCACCTGCTCCAGCTGCAGGCCCCGGCGGATCACCGCCGGGGCGCCCAGGTGGTAGAAGCCGAGGATCTGGCCCAGCGCCGCCAGGCTGTTGGCGAGGTTGCGGGCGCCGCTGAAGGCCGCGCCGGTGGCGACGATGCGCCCGTCCAGCTCGCCGACCCAGTGCAGGTCATGGCCGAACTCGCCGGCCGGGCGGGCCAGCGTCCAGCGCAGGAAGTCGAGCGCGTGGCGCTTGCCGTGGCTGAAGGCGTAGTCAAAGGCGGCCGGGCCCGAGCGGTAGACCAGCGGGGCGATGGCGGGGGCATCAGCGGCGACGGCGGGGCGGAAGGTCAACGGCATAGTGACTTCGACTGCGCGGGGGAGAGGCGAAATCTAGCACGATGGTTCCGTTTTCCAAGTGGCCGTCACGCCTGGGCGTCGATCCCCAACCAGTCCAGCATGCCGAGGCCGGCACGCCGGCCGCTGGCGAAGCAGGCGGTGAGCAGGTAGCCGCCGGTGGGGGCCTCCCAGTCGAGCATCTCCCCGGCGCAGAAGACCCCGGGCAGGTCCTTCAGCATCAGGCCCTCGGTCAGCGCCTCGAACGGCACGCCGCCGGCGGAGCTGATGGCCTCGTCCAGCGGGCGCGGGCGCACCAGGGTGAGGGGCAGGCGCTTGATCACGGCGGCCAGGCGCGCCGGGTCCTGGAAATCCGCCTGGCTGGACAGTTCCCGCAGCAGGCTGGCACGGGCGCCGTCCAGGCCCAGCTGGCTGTGCAGGTGCTTGGCCATGGAGCGCGAACCCCGGGGCCGGGCGAGGGCGGCGCGGACTTTTTCCGCCGGCTGGTTGGGCAGCAAGTCGAGGTACACCGTGGCCTGGCCATCCCGGTTGATACGCTCGCGGATCGCCGCAGACAGGGCATAGACCAGGCTGCCCTCGACGCCCTGCTCGGTGAGCACGAATTCGCCCTGGCGCGGCGGCGTGTCGTCCAGGGCCATGGCCACCGGCTTGATCGGCGCGCCGGCGAACTTCTCCTTCAGCAGCGCGCTCCAGCCCGCCACCTCGAAACCACAATTGCTCGGCTGCAGGCGCCGCACCTGAACGCCACGGGCTTCCAGCAGCGGCACCCAGGCCCCGTTCGAACCCAGCCGTGCCCAGCTGCCGCCCCCCAGGGCCAGCAGGCAGGCGCTGGCCTCGACGTGGACTTCCACGTCCGGCGTGGCCAGGCGCAGCGCACCGCCCTCGGCCCAGCCGAGCCAGCGGTGCCGCGTGTGGACCTGCACCCCCAGCTCGCGCAGGCGCTTGAGCCAGGCCCGCAGCAACGGCGCGGCCTTCATGTCCGTGGGGAACACCCGCCCGGACGTCCCGACGAAGGTGTCGATCCCCAGGCCATGGATCCACCCCCGCAACGCCTCGGCATCGAACCCTTCCAGCAGGGCGGCCACTTCGTCCCGCCGCTCGCCATAACGCCCCAGGAAGGGGGCCAGCGGCTCGGAGTGGGTGATGTTCATCCCGCCAACACCGGCCAACAGGAACTTGCGCCCCACCGACGGCATGGCGTCGTAGAGATCGACACGCACACCGGCACGGGCCAGGACTTCAGCGGCCATCAGGCCGGCAGGGCCGCCGCCGATAACGGCGACGCAGGGGAGGGGCTGGGTCATGAAAGGCAGGGGCTGGCTGGAATGGCGCGCATTCTAGCAGGGGTGATGGCTGGGGCGGTGGTGAGGGATGTCAGAGGCTATTTAATAGCTTGTGAAAACTCTGGTTGTAGGCAGTAGAGTGTCATCTTTTGTGCTTGGAGTAGCGTGTTTCTATGGATGGTTCAGATGGCGATCTATATAAGTTTTGACGTCCTCTGCTGTTTTTAATTTGAAGTGTACTGGTTTTCCCTCTTGATATCCTTCCATTCCACTTGTGTCGGGATTTCGATTTATTAAGTCATTGCCTATGAGGCCATGTTTTCCATTTTCATAAGCGTAGACTTGATAGCCTTTGCCATAGGTTCCGAGTCCGCGACTGTTTATGTTCCAAGAAATAATAGCTATAACGTTGATTTTGTGGCCTATCTTATAAAAGAATAGTGATTCAATGATCGGCGGGCCTCCTGCATAATCATATTTGTCGATAACTATTTCTTTTTCACACTGTCCATTGTTTTTTATCGAGGCGATCATGTAAATGGGGTAGTGTTCTTCTTGTGATTCGGAGAAATAAATTTCAGAATTTCTAATTAATTGATTCTTGAAAGGGCCATGCACAATGCTATCGCTGTAATGGCATGGAGTTGTTTCTGATAAAGCGCTCGATGAAAAAATGAACGGAATTGTTGCTATAAAAATCCGGCGCACCTATGTCTCCTCGCTAAAATAAAGAAAGATTATCTTGATAAGAAATTCAGAGTGCCTCATTTCTCTATGAGGTGTTCTTTTTTGCATGTTTTTTACTGGTTTTACTATGGTTTCGTAAAAACCTCTAATTATTGAAAAGATTCTTTATGTCTTGACAGTTGATCCATCCCTGAATAAGTCCGTGTCTTGGGTTTTTGTACCCAGCTAAGCACCATCCGGATGTTTGATCACTTAATTCAACCAGGTCGCCTTCGACTAAGTATTTGTTTGTACTTTTGCTCTCTAGGGGTTCTGCGTGTAAGTAGGTTTTTTGAAGTATTTCTTTTTTGATAGTTTTTCCAGAAACTAAATCGAAATAATCTCTGGTGGTGATTATTTTTTTATTGTCGCGATATCTTTATAGGGGAAGTGGTAGGTTGTTGTGTTTTCTTTTTCGTCATATATATCCCCGCCTGCACCGAAAAAATTTGTTTGAGCATTTTCCAGTTTAAATTCTAGGTTGTGTTTTCTGTATGCGCGAACGCTATAGTAGTCACTTGAATAGTTCACTCCTGTCGCTGTGTTGCTTATTTCTGTGGCTTGAATGATAAATAAAAATTCTCCGCTCTTGCTGGGGTTGTTTATAAAAGTAGCCCCGGCGATTCGTCCAGGGTTTGCTAAATAGTGCAGTCGGTCGAACTCTATAAGTTTTTTTGTGATGCAGTTATAAGTGGATAGGGTGATTTGATAGTTTTCTTCAGAAGGTCCTTCTTCTGGTAGCTGCGCTTTGCCAAAGACAACATATAAGGACTCGGATATTTTTATGGGATTGCTTATTTTTTCATCGTTTACTAGGTTGCACTGTGCTTTACATGTGGTAGAGAAAAATAGCACTGCTATTAAGAGTGATTTGGAAATGCTCATTCGCAGGTGGCTCCATATAGCTCTGAAAATGTAATCGAGATTTCATTAATGAATTGTCTCAATCCGCGAAGTAGGGCTTTAGTGCTGGTTCACTGGAGTGCCGTTGATTGAGATATAACACGATACACATAGATCACTCAGAAAGCCGGCGTAGATATTACTCATTCGATCCGGGAGTCCTTGGCAGCGCGCCGGATGAACGCACCTGAAAAATACCCGCGTCCTGCAAATACTTATAACCACTATCGAATATGACTAAAGGTCACTTGGCTATTTATCTTGGTCCGCAAGATATTTTTTGATGGCACCTGCGTTCTTATAAGTGCAGTTGGTTGCTTTTTTTGTCTCTAGGTAGATGCCCTCATAGCAGCTTTGGAGTTTTGGGTCCTGAGGGTCGCCAGGAAAGAAAATGAGTGACAATGTGTCTCCCTCCGAAATTATAGGTATCGCTAATGTTGAATATAAAACGCCATTAAAATGATTGCTTGAAATGGGGCTTCTAGTTAGAACGTACATTGTTTTCCCAGCTCTGCTGGGTGTCTTCCAATCGTAAAAGAATACTGAGGTAACTTCTTCGCCCT
This sequence comes from Pseudomonas sp. FeS53a, assembly GCF_000931385.1. Lineage (NCBI taxonomy): Bacteria > Pseudomonadati > Pseudomonadota > Gammaproteobacteria > Pseudomonadales > Pseudomonadaceae > Pseudomonas > Pseudomonas sp. FeS53a. The sequence goes on along the minus strand of NZ_JYFT01000063.1, from coordinate 134,224 downwards.
CAATCTTCCAAATGTATTTAAGGTCGGCATTTAGGGGGTGGACTTGGACGTAAAAAATTTCGCCTGCTGCTATGTGTGCTTCTGAAATGCTGTTTTTGAAATTGCTCTTCAAAAAATATACGACCAGTTTTTTGTTGTCTTCAGATACCACTACCGGAGGGTGAAGCTCTCCGATGTAACGTGGGGCGGGTGCAGTCGCAGTTAGTGCTAGCGCTTTGTTTGTTAAGGTTAAGGATAAAATTAGCATGCGGAATAGTGTCTTTAGATGTGTTTTCATCCGTAAGTGTTTTCGATGTTATTGGTAAGTATGCGGAGCCCAAATTTTTTAGCTTTCGATTTTAATGGTGGGTAGTGCTGGTTTGAAGATGTTGTTGTTATTGCTAAAAATTAATTTTCCTTAAGTAACGCTCTGCAGCTTTCGTGGAAAGCTCTTTCTGAAAAAGCAATGCCATAATAAGTTGGGGTGTTATGCAGTTTTTCTCAAATATCCACTTCTTTGGGGCGGTGCTTTCTAGTTCATTAACTATTAAGCTAATTGGGTCGCCTGCAATGCTTGATAGACATGAGCCATAATATTTTTTGAACGAATTTCTCGCGAGATCATTGCTTTCTAGCAACTCTTTGTAATTAATTGACTTTATCGGCATGGGTGGGCTCTTAAAGAAAACGCTCCTTACAGCTAACTCTCCAGAAAACGCTATCGTTTCTTCGCGAGAAATATCGAGGGTTTCACTTAGAAGATTTATGAAAATTTTCCGATCAAGACAAATTGCCGTATCAGGGCTGCAGAAGTAAAAATTCAATAAAAGGTGCTCATTTGCAATTGCTGCGCCACGAAATATTTTCAGCCCTCCCTTGTTGCGAACAGATTTACTTGGGATTAGTTCGTTGTTGTGGATTTTGCGTATTCCATTAATTTTTATGTCAAGCTCGTAGAAGTCTTGTCCTGTGTCTATTAAGTTTACTTCTATTTTTTATTCTCTAGTCTGGATTTTATGGATAGTTCTTCTTCTGCATGACTGTTCAGGGTGAGGGTGGTAACTACAAATATAAAAAATAATCGCTTAATTAAGTGCTCTCTCTTCATCCTGTATTTTCTTGAATTGATTGCTGTCATTAATGGCTGTCATTGGTGGAGAGCTATTGCTTTTTCAAGGTCTTAATAAAAAATTACAATATGTCGGATATTTTTATCCAGGGCTGGTTTTTTTGATTGTGTCTTGTTGGGGACTATGGTGAGCGCTCGTAAACCCTTTGGGGTATGGTTTTTTCTCTTTTCTTAGTTGACATGAGAATTCTGTATTTTCTATAGCTCTCACGTGCTTCTTTGAATTTTTTTGCACTCCAGTAAGTGTCGGCTAAATTCAGCCATGCGGCCGTTCTCTCTGGTCTTTCTTATAATATTTTTCTTAGGAAGTTAATGGCAGTTTCTGGTTGGCCTGAAAGCTGTAAAAAAGAAGCATATTTCTCTATGAAATCACATATTTCATTGCCGCTAGCTGAATTTTCTATCCAGTGCATGGGCATATTTTCTGCGTAGGGCTTAATTATTGTTATCGCACCCTGTTTGTCACCCTTCTGATATAGGTTTTGGGCTATCTCATGAGTTATTTTAAGCGTTTCAAGAAAATTTTCTTTGTAACTTCTGGTGTGTGCTTCTTGTAAAGAATATATATCTGTAAATGTAACTCCTAAGCCGCATATTCCAAATGTGTCAACTTCTATGAATATGGTTGATTTGCTTCTTTTTTCTAGGGTTATGGGTGGGGTATTGGATGAGGCTTCATCATAGCTAAAATATGATGACTTGAACGGATAGAGTTTGCCTTTAATTACTTTTTCAGTGTCTTTGAGTTTAGCCATGATTATGCAGTTTCCTGCAGTGGCACCTCCTGCAGGTCGGCCTCCCGCTATTGCGAGTAACGTATATGTGTTTTCGGTTTTTGATAAGCTTATTATGCCTTGATTTGACTCGTAAAAATTTATGGATGTGTGTGCGAGTGAGGTTTTTGTGTGGATTATTATTGTAAGGGTGATGATTCTTTTGATGATTCTCTTCATTTTTCTGGGTGCTGATATATGAGGGATTAGGTGGTCTGCCCTTTGGTATTTCCCTCAATGGTTCTCTGGATTAGTGTGTGATAGATTCTGATTGGTCTGGAATTCGTAAAAAGTAAGTAGGGTTTACGATGGGGTTTTGGCTTAATTTATGATTGCGTTCCATATGTTGGGGATATTTTCTCTAGATATGTGGATCTCTCTTTGCTCATCCTAGATATGCAGCTGTTTATTGTTGTTTGATGGGCTTCTGCGGTTTCTTCTATTTGGAATGCTTCAAGCTTACAGTCGGCATCACGCAATTTTATCCACGCTTGTTGTGCCTTTTTTAGCGTGTCAATGTACTGCTTTGAGAGCTCTGGTGAACTAGCATATTGGGCCTTTATTCTCTCAATTACTGCCCTGTAAGAGAGGTTAAGGAGGTTGTCGTATTTTTCTTTTTCGTACTCCGCACATTGAGCGACTTGCTGTGAGTACTGAATGTTTTTACAGGGGTTCTCTGCGGCGCTTCCAGTTGTTGGAAGTGTAAAAATTAATATTTTTATTAATTTTCTTTTCATGTGCTGCTCTCTAGTTGTTTCTAAGATAGTTTGCCCTATTTCGGCCTGGTTCATACTGGCTAATGGCTTGCGTGTTTTCTATGTAGTTTATTAGTTCTTCCTTGTTATTTCGCATTCCTGCTTTCATCGGATTCGCTCCCTTGGTAAAGCCCTGATATACAAAGTCAACCAGAATATCCCTTATTGTTTGATTGAGATCTGGCCATTCAACCCTGTCCGGCTCGTTTGCGGTCCAATGATTATAGTTTTCAATGGCACGTTCTACGTATACTGGATATATAAGGTTGAATAGATTGATTTGTTGTTCGTTAGTTATCTCTCCGATGCTTTCTTTATTATTTATTACGAAGTGCTGGGCGTTAGTGCCTTGCTTTTCATATGCTTGAGCGATCTTGCTTGCCTGCTCGTGCTCAATTCCAGCACCTGTCATATGGTTATAGATTTCTTGCTCTGTTCTAAAACCCATGTCGTAGCCTCGGCCAATGGTAACCCCTGACAAGGTGTTTCCTGGCCAGTGAATTACTCGGCTGAAGAATGGAGAGGTGGGTATATCATTTCCTTCGGCATCAAATGTGACTCTTCCTTGTTTAATTAATGGGGGTTTCTTGGTTGCCTGGTTTAAATTAATTAAAAAAGCACACGGCTGAAAATGCCAAGCCTTCCCATCGTCACTAATCCCATGCTTATCCGCCATCTCCGCCCACCAACAAAGTTTCTTGATGCGTTCCTTCTCACTTGCCCAATTGAGATTCGGATCAATACCCGGGAGATGCCCCATCAGGGGATCCAGTTCGTCCCATTTATCGGGTTTCCAGTACCACTCGCTTTCATAGTGAGTCACCAGTTGTGCGATGGATTGGGCGTGCCAGGGTTTTGCTAGGGCGGGGCCTATTTCTTGGGCGGTCAGCAGGCCCTTGGCACCGCCGGGGCGAATGATGTCGTACAGGCGCGCCTTGATCGGGCCCTGGTCTTCCTGGCTGACCAGGGCGCGGTAGTTGGCGCTTTCCTCGTTGGTAAGCCGGCGCCAGGCTTCGTAGAAGTAGGTGGCTTTGCCAACGGGACTGCCGGTTTCCTGAATGAAGTCGTAGCCCTCCCACTCCCAGGGGCTGTGGCGGGTGGTGATGAGGTCCTGCTCGGCCAGCCAGCCGCTGATGGGGTTGCCGTTGCTGTCGGCGAGCAGGTTGTCCAGCCGCCACCAACGGGTCGTTGTGGGCGTGGCACTGCCCGGTAAGGTGGTGTTCTCTTGCAGCTTGCTGTCGGCTGGGAGTTCGTCCAGCAGGCTTTGCGGGATGATCAGGTCGACGCCCACGGTCGTTCCTGCGTCGCTGATCTTCGGGGGATTGCTGGCGTTGATGTCGTCGCGGTGGGGGATAAGTTTGCTCGCATTCTTGTGGACCTTGAGCAAGGTCTTCTGCTCATCGGGAAGGCCGGCAGCCCAGGCTTGGCTTTTGGCGATGAAGGCGGGTACGTCTTCGCAGCTGAACACTTCCAGGTGCAGCAGCCGTTGTGGACTTCGGTCGTTTTCGTTCTGGTAGTGGCCCAGGTGCCCGATCAGTTCGCCAGCCTTGATCGGGTGGGGCGTTGGCAGGACGTACACCTTGTTCGGCTCGGGCGCCGAGCGCGTGCTTTCAAGCGAGCCGAGATGCACGAAGCCCTGGATGTTCCCTGCGCTGTCGGGCGAGAGGGGGGCTATGTCCTTGCCATCCACGATCTCTTTCAGCTTGCAGTAGGTTCCCGTGGAGGACTCCAGGCGGAATGTCGCACCCAGGGGCAGTACGCCGACGATGGGGTCATCACGGCGGCCGTTGCCGTTCTTGCGTACGTTGAGCCCTTTTTCCGGCGCCAAGGTGGGCTCCTGGTCGCTGGCCCGCTCGCCGACCAGGAAGATGCCGGCCTCGGCTGTCTGCTCCATCTCCCCGGGGAAGACCCACATGTTCTCCGTGATCGCCACGGCGGGCAGGGTGCGGCCTTCCACGACCGCCAGGAGCCTGTACCACCCACTGTGGATGGGGTGGGCGTCGCCGACCCTGACCTTGCTGCCCTTGGGGATCAGCGCGACGACCCGGCCGGTGCGTGGCTCGGCCCTGATGCGCAGCCCCTTTACAGGGTCCGTGGCCTTGTCCGCCTTCACCTTGTAGAGGGTTTCCCCCATGAAGGCTGGAGGGTTTGGGGCGTTTGTGCCGGTGTAGCCCTCCCAGTTCAGCAGGTGCATGTAGAGGCTGAAGAAGGTCAGGGACGGCGGCGGTTCGGGGACCGTGCCGGCTGCTGTCGGTTTTGCCGGTGCTTCCAGGTGATGCTTGACCAGCACGAAGCTTCGGGAAAAGACCGCATTGAAGGATGCGCCAGCGGAGGTGAAGTACTGGCTTTCGGGGTGGCGCGTGTCGATCCGGTAGGCGATCACTTCGCCGTCGGCGATGCAGCACACCTGGGATTGATCGAATACCGCTTCAGTATTGCCATCGAAGTGAACCCCACCGTGCCATTGGCCGTTCGCGCCGACCGGGTAGTAGCCGCCACTTGCCTGGGCCATTGCCGTCAGGTGCTGGATGGGATCGAGTTTCCCTGCCTTGGGCTTGAAGGGAAAACTCCAGTTCTTGACCTTCGTTGTGTCGCTCATGTCTACCGGTCCTTGAGTCATTGCGTCCTGAGCGCTCAGCTCGAGAAGTTGAACATCCGTTTTGGCTGCTGGGGCTCTGTGGGGGTGTTCTGCAGGGCTTTCTCCAGCTCACTGCCTGCCTTGGCTCGATCCGCCTTGCCCGGCAGCACCGGCGGCTTGATGCCGATACCCGAGCCCTTGCCCGGCGCCCCGCCGGCGTTGAGCTTGGCCAGCGGGCCGCTGACGGTGATGCCGCCGGGGTCGAGCTTGATGAAGCTGCCGCCGGCCTGGAGGGTCAGTTCCATGCCGGCTTCGATCACCAGCTTCTGCCCGGCCTTGAGGTGGATTTCCTGCCCGGCTTCCACGAGCCGGTTGCTGCCGATGCGGATGTGCTGCTCGTTGCCCACGGTGAGGTGGTCATCCAGCTTCAGTTCGGTCTTGCGGTCCTTGTGCAGGGTGTGGTGCTGCTCGCCGAGGAATTCGCTGTAGACGCTGCCTTCGACGCGGTCGTGGCGCTGGTGGCCGACGCGGATCTTCTGGTCGTGTTCGATGTTTTCGTCCCAGTCGCGCTGGGCGTGGACGTAGATCTGTTCCTGGCCTTTGCGGTCTTCGATGCGCAGTTCGTTGTAGCCCCCGCCGCCGGGGCTGCTGTCGGTCTTGAGCAGGGTGCGGGTCTTGTGGGCGGGGAGTTCGTAGGGCGGTTGGTGGACGCCGTGGTAGAGGCAGCCGGTGACCAAAGGTTGGTCGGGGTCGCCTTCGAGAAAGGTGACCAACACTTCCATGCCGATGCGGGGGATGGCGATGGCGCCGTAGGCGTTGCCGGCCCAGCTGCTGGCGACCCGCAGCCAACAGCTGGTGTGTTCGTCGGCCTGGCCTTCGCGGTCCCAGTGGAATTGGACCTTGATGCGGCCATGGCGGTCGCAGTGGATTTCTTCGCCCTTTGGGCCGGTGACGACGGCGGTCTGGCTGCCGAGGACTCGGGGCTTGGGGTGGTTGAGGTCGGGCCGAGCGGGGACGTCCCAGGGGATGGCCTGGAAGCGGTTGCGGTAGCCCTGTTTGAAGTCGCCGTCGGGGGTTGCGGGTTCACTGGCGGTGGGCAATGAGACGCCGAGGGCTTTGCTGGCGGCGTTGCTGGCCAGGTTGCGCAAGGCACCTTTGGCGCTTTTCACAACGCCGTCGATGGAGGCGAACTCTTCCAGCACCTGGGGCTGCTTGCCTTCGTGGTGGAGGGCGGTGATCAGCCAGAGGTCGTTCCATTCTTGCTTGGGGTGGTCGGAGAGGCTGAGGAGGTGGCCGCTGACCAGGCGCGGTTCGTCGCTGTCGCCGTCGGCGAGGCGGTAGTCGCGGCGGTGGCGTTCCTGGGCCTGGCGGGCAAGGCGGCGGCCGCGATCGCGGTCGGTGAAGCGGCCGGGGTAGTCGTAGTCTTCGAGGTCGGGTTGGGGGAGGTGGTCCTGGGGGGTGTGGGCGGCTTCCATCAGCAGCCTGGGCTTTTCGAAGAAGTAGTCGCGGCGGGTGACGCGCAAAGTGCGGGCTTCCATGCGCAGGCCGAAGCGTTTGATGACGGGTTCGTCGGCGACCTGGCCGGTGTTGGCGAGGTAGGCGACGGAGCGGCCGAGCTTGGGGAAGGCGCTGGCGTCTTCGCCGAAGACCAGCAGGTGGCTGTCGCTCTGGTGCTCGAAGTGGAAGTGCAGGCCCTCTTCTTCGCAGAGGCGGCTGATGAAGTGCAGGTCGCTTTCGTCGTACTGGGTGCAGTAGTCGCGCGGTGGCGGTGCCTTGGGGCCGAGGCGGAAGCGGTAGGCGTCGGCGAGGATGCCGTGGTCTTCGAGGACCTGGCCGATGATCTGCGGGACGCTCAGGTGCTGGAAGATGCGCTGGTTGTGGCGCAGGGCGAGGTAGGCGAGCCGGGGGACGAGGGTCAGGTGGTAGTGGGTGAGGCGGTTGCCGATCTCGCCGACGGCGATGCCGAAGACCTGCCCGTGGACGCCGCGCCCGTCGGGGGTGAAGGCGAGGAAGGCGGGTTTGTGCAGGAGGCTTTCGAGGTCGAGGCGGCTGCGCTCGCTGACCAGTTCGAGGTCGAAACGGAAGGGCTGGTTGAGGGCTTCGTGCCCGGTGAAGGCGAGGACCTTGAAGTCAGGGTTGGCGCCTTCGATGTCGAGGCTGAAGTGCGCCTGGTTGGCGGGGTTGAACATGCGGGGCTCCGTCCATTGGAACTGGGAGGACGGAGCCTGCCGGGTTGGGCAAGGGCGATTCCATCAGGCGCTTCCGATAGTCACGCGGGAAAACGAGCCAACGCGTTGTTGGCGCCCAATGAGGGCTGGTTTGCCGCCCATGCCGAACCCAAGGCGGGATGGGCCTTATGCCAATCCTTCACTCCGCCACACCCGCGCGGCGCTGTGGTGCAGGATGCCGTGGCGGCGGGCTAGGGCGGCGCGGTCCTTGTCGTAGCCGCCGCCGATCACCCCCACCACCGGGATGTCGCGGCCCAGGCAGTGGCGCATCACCGCTTCGTCGCGACGGGCCAGGCCCGCGTCGGTGAGCTGCAGGTAGCCCAGGGCGTCGTCCTTGTGCACGTCGACGCCGGCGTCGTAGATCACCAGGTCCGGCTGGTAGAGCGGCAGCAGGTAGTTCAGCGCGTCGTCCACCACCTGCAGGTAGCCGTCGTCGGCCAGGCCCATGGGCAGGGGGATGTCCCAGTCGCTCTCGGCCTTGCGTGCGGGGAAGTTCTTTTCGCAGTGCAGCGAGACGGTGATGGCCTCCGGGGTGTCGGCCAGGATGCGGGCGGTGCCGTCGCCCTGGTGCACGTCGCAGTCGAAGATCAGCACCCGGCCGACACGCCCGGCCTCCAGCAGGTAGCGGCTGATCACCGCCAGGTCGTTGAAGATGCAGAAGCCCGAGGGGAAGTCGTAGTGGGCGTGGTGGGTGCCGCCGGCCAGGTGGCAGGCCAGGCCATGTTCCAGGGCCAGTTCCGCCGCCAGCAGCGAGCCGCCCACCGCGCGCACGGTGCGCCGGGCCAGGGCTTCGCTCCAGGGCAGGCCGAGGCGGCGCTGGTCCTCCCGGGCCAGCTCGCCCTGCAGGTAGCGGGCGATGTAGTCCGGGCAATGGGCCAGGGCCAGCACCTCCGGCGGGCACAGGGCCGGGCGGTGCAGGGTGGCGTCGGTGGCGATGCCGCTGGCCACCAGGTGCTGGTACAGCAGGCGGAACTTCTCCATGGGAAAGCGGTGTTCCGGCGGGAAGGGCGGGCTGTAGTCGTCGTGGTAGACCAGCGGCAGGTCCATCGGCGGGTTCTCGTGGCGGGGCGCGGCCGTATGATAGGCGCCTTTGCCCCGCCCCGAGAAAGCCCATGCCCGCCCCCGAGTTGCTGACACCCCGGCTGCGCCTGCGCCCCTGGCGCGACGATGACGCACCGGCCTTTGCCGCACTGAACGCCGACCCGGCAGTAATGCGCCATTTCCCCGCCTGCCTGGACCGCACGGAAAGCGACGCCCTGGCCGCGCGCCTGGGCGAGCACGTCGAGGCCCACGGCTTCGGCCACTGGGTGGTGGAGCAGCGCAGCGATGGCGCCTTCGCCGGCATGCTGGCGTTGCTGCACGTGGGCTTCGAGGCGCCCTTCACCCCGGCGGTGGAGATCGGCTGGCGCCTGCTGCCGCGCTTCTGGGGCCAGGGGCTGGCCGGCGAGGCCGCAGGCGCGGTGCTGGACTTCGCCTTCGCCACCCTGGGGCTGGAGGAGGTGGTGGCCTTCACCGTGCCGGCCAACCAGCCGTCCTGGACGCTCATGCAGCGGCTGGGCATGCGCCGCGACGAGGCGGGGGACTTCGAGCACCCGCGCCTGCCGGAGGGTCACCCCCTGAGGCGCCACGTGCTGTATCGCATCAGCCAGGCGGACTGGGCGGCGCGACGCTGAGGGCGGGCGTGCCGCCGGTCGCCTCTATGAAGCTTGCACGGGGCACCCGCTGAAATGGCGTGAACATCCCCGATGTTTTCCCTCAACCCGAAGCGGCCGAACCTTTATCATTTGCCTCCGGCCGCGCTGCTCGGCCCACCCCGAACGATGAAGACCGCCGCACGGCCGATGCGGCGGCGTGCCTTGCTGAGGAGAACCCCATGACCCAGGTGCTCGACGAACTGGTCGCCCTGCTGAGCCTCGAATCCATCGAGGAGAACCTGTTCCGTGGCGTCAGCCAGGACCTCGGCTTCCGCCAGCTGTTCGGCGGCCAGGTGCTGGGCCAGTCGCTGTCGGCGGCGAGCCAGACGGTGGAGCCGGAGCGCCATGTGCACTCGCTGCATGGCTACTTCCTGCGCCCCGGCGATGCCAGCCTGCCGGTGGTCTACTCGGTGGAGCGGGTGCGCGACGGCGGCAGCTTCAGCACCCGCCGGGTCACGGCGATCCAGAAGGGCCAGCAGATCTTCACCTGCAGTGCGTCCTTCCAGCAGGACGAGGGCGGCTTCGAGCACCAGATCACCATGCCCGACGTACCGGGGCCGGAGAACCTGCCGAGCGAGCTGGAGCTGACCAAGCGCAATGCGCACCTGCTGTCCGAGCGGGTGCGTGACAAGTTCCTCTGCGCCAAGCCCATCGAGATCCGCCCGGTCAGCGCCAACAACCCCTACGACCCCAAGCCCGGCGAGCCGGTCAAGCACGTCTGGTTCCGCGCCGATGGCTCGCTGCCGGACATCGCCGCGCTGCACAAGTACATCCTCGCCTACGCCTCGGACTTCGGCCTGCTGACCACCGCCATGCTGCCCCACGGGGTTTCGGTGTGGCAGAAGTTCATGCAGGTGGCCAGCCTCGACCACGCGCTGTGGTTCCACCGCGACCTGCGCGCCGACGACTGGCTGCTCTACGCCATGGACAGCCCCTGGTCCGGCAATGCCCGCGGGTTCTCCCGTGGCAGCATCTTCAACCGTGCCGGGCAGCTGGTGGCCTCGGTGGCCCAGGAAGGCCTGACCCGCCTGCGCGAGGACTGGAAGTGAACGCCCGCCAGGCGCGGCCGCTGGCCAGCTACCGGCACTGGGTGTTCGACATGGACGGCACCCTGACGGTGGCCGTGCATGACTTCGCCGCCATCCGCCGGGCACTGGACATCCCCCCGGAGGACGACATCCTCCATCACCTGGCCGCCCTGCCGGAGGCCGAGTCCCGCGCCAAGCACGCCTGGCTGCTGGAGCACGAGCGCGAACTGGCCCTGGCCTCGCGTCCGGCCACCGGCGCGGTTCCGCTGGTGCGGGCCCTGCACGAGCAGGGCGTGCGCCTCGGCATCCTCACCCGCAATGCCCGTGAGCTGGCGCTGCTGACCCTGCAGGCCATCGGCCTGGATGACTGCTTCGCCCACGCCGACATCCTCGGCCGCGACGAGGCGCCGCCCAAGCCTCACCCGGGCGGGTTGCTGCACCTGGCCGAGCAGTGGACGGTGGCACCGGAGGAACTGGTGATGGTGGGGGACTACCGCTTCGACCTGGACTGCGGCCGCGCGGCCGGTGCCGCCACGGTGCTGGTCAACCTGCCGGAGAATCCCTGGCCGGAGCTGGCCGACTGGCACCTGCCCGATTGCGTGGCGATGCTCGACCTGTTGCGGGCCGAGGCGCTTCCCGCGCGCTGATCAGGCCCTAGAGGCGCTGCGCCGCGAAGGTGTCGCAGCGCTTCACCTGGCCGCTCTCGAAACCGGCCGTGAACCAGCGCACCCGCTGCTCCGAAGTGCCGTGGGTGAAGGCATCGGGGCGGACCTGGCCCCGCTCCTGGCGTTGCAGGCGGTCGTCGCCGATGGCGCTGGCGGCGTTGAGGGCTTCCTCGACATCACCCGGCTCCAGCCATTGCAGGCGCTTCTGCGCGTGGTGCGCCCAGACCCCGGCCAGGCAGTCGGCCTGTAGTTCCTGGCGTACCAGCAGGCCGTTCGCGCCCTCCAGCCGTGCGCCCCGGCGGCGCGCCTCGTCGAGGCGGGCGGTAAGGCCCAGCACGGTCTGCACGTGGTGCCCCACCTCGTGGGCGATGACGTAGGCCTGGGCGAAGTCGCCGGCGGCGGAGAAGCGCTGGCTCATCTCGCGGAAGAAATCCAGGTCCAGGTACACCTGGCGATCACCAGGGCAATAGAACGGGCCCACCGCCGAACTGGCGTGGCCGCAGGCGGACTCCACCGCGCCGCTGAACAGCACCAGGCGCGGTTCCGGGTAGCTGCGTCCGGCCTGCTGGAAGAGCGCCTGCCAGGTGTCCTCGGTGTCGCCGAGCACGGCGCGGACGAACTCCACCTCCTGCTCGTCGCCCACCGGTGCGCCGCTGTGGGGCGGCGCGGTGGCCACCGAGGCCTGGCGCGCCACCTGGTCGAGGATGGTCAGCGGGTCTTCCCCCAGCAGCAGGCCGACCACCACCACCAGGGCCAGCCCGCCGAGGCCCAGGCCCTTGCCGGGCAGGCCGCTGCGGCGGGCGTCCACCAGGTTGTCGCTGCGTCTTGCGCGCTGCCAACGCATCGTTGCCTCCGCTGCCGTCAAACGCCCAAGTCTTGTCGCCCGGCGCCGTGAGCGCCAGGTCGGTCGTCAGGCCAGCGTTTCGGGAGCCGGCAGCAGGGTGGCGCGGGCCAGCAGGTGCACGCCGCCGCCGACATGCACGTGGCCGTCGGCCTCGACGCGAACTTCCAGGCGGCTGGGGCGCTGCAGGAAGCGCCCCTGGGCGAGGGCGAAGGGCTCGCCCCGAGGCGCCAGACCGCGCTCCACCAGCCAGGCGGCGACCGGGCCGGCGGCGCTGCCGGTGGCGATGTCTTCCACCAGGCCGGCCGGGTCCCAGGTGCGGCCTTCGCGGGCGTCCACGTCGATGAGGAACACGAAGGCCGCGCCGATGGCCGTCAGGTCGTCGTCCAGCAGGCGCTGCTGGCGGGCGTTGGCGAGGCCGGCGGCGGTCACTGGCAGCAGCAGGTAGGGCAGGCCGGTGCTGACCACCCGGGGCGGATGGCGGCGGTCCCACTGGCTGCTGAAGGCAGCGGCGAAGGCGTCGGCGGCCGTCGCGTCCAGTGCCTGGCCGAACCGGGCCGGGCCCTGGTCCATCTCCGCGTGGTAGCCGCCGCCGGCCTGGCGGCGGGTCGTCAGTGGCACGTCACGTTCGCCCAGACGCAGGCGCCAGGTGGCGCTCTCGGTGCGGGCATGCAGGTGGTGGAGCAGGGCGGCGGCGCCAAGGAGCGGGTGGCCGGCGAAGGGCAGTTCTTCTTCCAGGGTGAAGATGCGTGCGGAGAACAGGTCGGCCTCGGCACCGGGCGCGAGGAAGATCGACTCGAACTGCCGCAGCTCGCGGGTCAGGCCCTGCATGGCCGCGCCCGAAAGGCCGCGGGCGTCGGGGAAGACCGCCAGGCCATTGCCTGCCAGTACGCGTTCGGCGAATACATCGACCTGCCAGTAATCCATTTTCGGCTCCGTGAAATGCACGCGGCCGCCCTGGGGCGGCCGCGCTGGGAAAGGGGCGCTCAGTGTGCCGGATATTCCGCCAGCACGCTCTCGCGGCCCTGGCTGTCGAGGCCGACCACCTGGTAGGCGTCCTGGCGGTCGCCCATCTCCATGCCCGGGGAGCCGATGGGCATGCCGGGCACGGCGGCGCCGATCAGGTCGGCGCGCTCGCGCAGGCGCAGCACGTCGCGGGCGGGCACGTGGCCCTCGACGAACTTGCCGTCGATCACGCCGGTGTGGCACGAGCCCAGGCGGTGGGGCACGCCGAGGCGCTCCTTGACCGCGACCATGTCGTTTTCCACGTGGTCGTTGACCTGCAGGCCGTTGTCACGCAGGTGGCTGATCCAGGCCTTGCAGCAGCCGCAGTTGGGGTCGCGGTAGACGTCCAGGGTGACCGGATCGGCGGCCTGGGCGAACAGCGGGGCAACGAGCAGGGGGAGCAGGTAGAGGCGCATGGGAGTTCTCCTGGCGGAAATCGGCGGAGCTTAGCGCCATGCGGGCCGTGGCGCGCGCCAAGGCTGTTACCGGATGTGCCGTTCAGCCCACGCGCCGGAGGGGGAAGTCCTGCAGCAGCAGGGCGATGGCCTGGTCCAGGTCGGTCTGCGCCAGGTTGTCCAGGGGCTGGCCGGCGCGGGCCTCGTAGAGCAGCCGCTCGTCGAAGCCGTCGAACACCCGCAGGCTGAAGCCGTCACCCTCCTGCGGCCCCGGCAGGCCGTAGCACAGCGCCAGGTCGCCTTCCTGCTCGCGGTAGCGGTAGCCCTTGGCATCCATGGCCTTGTGCACGGCGTTGTCCAGGCGCTGGCTGAAGGCGGCTTGTTCCGGGGCCAGGCTGCCACGCACGCTGAAGGTTGCCGGGGCTGCCGCCGGGGGCGTGTCGCCACCGCCTTCTGCCGTGGGGGCGAGGCTGGCCCCGAGCAGCATGGCGAGCAACGGCAGGCTCTGGCGCGGGGGCAGCATGGGTGTCTCCTCGGGTGGCTGGAATGTCCGCAGCCTAGTCCCGGCCCGTCTGGCCCGGCACCGTCCGATGGGTTGGCCGAACGATTCGGCGGGGGCCGGGTCTGTTGCTCATTCCGTTACCGCAAGAGGACAAGGCGATGCGGCTGGCCCGCGTGATCCTGGTGATCCAGGTGCTGGTGTTCGCCGGCTTCGGGCTGGCGTACTGGTTCCGTCCCTACGAGATGGCCAACCTCAACGGCATGCTGCTGATGGAGACGGCCTCGGTGAGCAATGTGCGCGTCTACTACGGCGGCCTGCAGATCGGCCTGGCGCTGTTCCTGCTGTGGGCATTGCGCGAACGCGAGCGGGTGCGCGCCGCATTGGTGCTGCTGGTGCTGATGCAGGGCTGCCTGGCCCTGGCGCGCCTGGGGGCGTTGTGGCTGGACGATGCGGCGCTGCCTGCGTTCGATTTCAACGGCCTGGCCTACAAGCTCGCCAGCGCCCTGCTGGCGGCGTTCGCCCTGTCGCGCCTCGCCCGGCCTCCGCTGCCGGACTTGCCGACGAACGGCGATCTGGACGACGACCCGGTGCCGCCGCCGCGCCGGGGCGAAGGCCGCGACACACCGGCGCAGGGGCTCCCGGAAATGGCGCCCGGCACGCCTGGAGAGCGCTGAACAGAGCCTCCGGGGCGGCTTTTCCGGTTCACCGGGCAGGCCTCGGAAAACTGCCTATCCTTTGGCTTACACGCCGATGAGTGAGGTGCTCCCATGGATATAGAAACGCTGTTCGCCCAGCTCCACACCCTGCCCAGCATCCCCAAGGTGGCGCAGGACCTGATCCAGCAATTCGACAACCCCACGTCCAGCCTCGACGCCGTGGCGCGCAACATCCAGCTGGACCCGGTGATCGCCGCCAAGGTGCTGCGCCTGGCCAACTCCGCCCGGTTTCGCGGTGCCCGCGAGTCCACCAGTGTCGAGGACGCGGCGATGCGCCTGGGCTTCAACACCCTGCGCACCCTGGTCATGGCCTCGGCCGTCACCGGCGCGTTCAAGGCGCCCACCAGCTTCGACCTCAAGGGCTTCTGGCTGCACAGCTTCCAGGTGGCCAGCATCAGCCGCCTGCTGGCCAAGCAGCGTGGGCTCGACCCGGACACCGCCTTCACCTGCGGGATGATGCATGACATCGGCGAACTGCTGATCCAGACCGGCGCGCCGGAATTCGCCGAGCGTTTCAACAGCGGCAAGGGCGGCGCTACCGGGCGGGCTGCCAACGAGACGCTGCAACTGGGCTTCGGCTATCCCGAGGTCGGCGCCGAGCTGGCGCGCCGCTGGCAACTGCCGGTGGTGATCCAGCAGGCCATCGCCTACCAGGCCCGCCCCATGCAGGCCCCGGCGGAGGCCCAGCTGTCGCGCGTGCTGGCCCAGGCGGTACTGGTCAGCGAAGCCCTGCAGGCCCATGGCGGCGCCACCGACGAGGCGCGCGCATCGCTGGACGGACCGTTGATGGAGGGGGTGGACCTGGTGGCGCTGTTCAACGCGCTGCCGGCCGTGCTGGAGGCGGACAAGGCGTTCGCCGAACTGCTGGGGTGAACACACGCATGCCGGTGCTTGACGCCGTGGGGGCGGCTGGAATAGTTTCCGAACCCATGAACCCGAACACCTCGATGCCGCGCCAGCAGATTATTACCGCCATTCCGATCATGGCGGGTTAGCGATCATCGACCGGAAACCCGCCCTAGAGGCGGGTTTCTTCTTTCTGTCTCCAGGGTCCCAGCCAAGCCAGGAGACAGCATGAACCCTTCCCCCCTCGTCGAGGCCGTGCAACGGGCCGACCACCTGATCAACAGCGGGCGCTTCGATGCGCTGATGGACTTCTACACCGACGACGCCGTGCTGGTGGTGCGGCCGGGGCTGGAGGTCCAGGGGCGCGAGCGCATCCGCCAGGCCTTCGACGGCATCGCCGCGCATTTCCAGCACAGCCTCTGGGTGACCCAGCGCGACCTGCAGGTGATGGAGACCACGGACACGGCGCTGGTGCTGGGCCGCGCGCGCATCCAGTGGCGGGCCACCGATGGCTTCCTCTCCTTCGTCGAGCGCAAGGCCACCTACGTGTTCCGCAAGGAGCCGGACGGCGCCTGGCGCTGCGCGGTGGACAACTCCTACGGCACCGCCCTGCTGGACGGCACCGCGCCGGAGGTGACCCCATGAGCGAGGCCCTGCTCAAGCACTACGTGCAGAAGATCCTCCGCGCGCCGGTCTACGACGTCGCCATCGAGACGCCCCTGCAACCGGCCCCGCGCCTTGCCGAGCGGCTCGGCAACCGGGTGCTGCTCAAGCGCGAGGACCTGCAGCCGGTCTACTCCTTCAAGATCCGCGGTGCCTACAACCGCCTCGTCCAGCTGGAGCCGGAGGCGCGGGCGCGCGGGGTGATCGCCGCCTCCGCCGGCAACCACGCCCAGGGCCTGGCCCTGGCGGCCCGCGAGCTGGGCATCGAGGCCACCATCGTGATGCCGCGCACCACGCCGGAACTGAAGGTCCAGGGCGTGCTGGCCCGGGGCGGCAAGGTGGTGCTGCACGGCGATGCCTTCCCGGAGGCCCTGGCCCATGCCTGGACGCGCGTGCAGGCCGAGGGGCTGACCTTCATCCCGCCCTACGACGACCCCGAGGTGATCGCCGGGCAGGGCACCGTGGCCATGGAGATCCTGCGCCAGCAGCCCGGCCAGCTCGACGCCATCTTCGTGCCGGTGGGCGGTGGCGGCCTGATCGCCGGCATCGCCGCCTACGTGAAGTACCTGCGCCCCGAGGTGAAGGTGATCGGTGTCGAGCCGGATGACTCCAACTGCCTGCAGGCCGCCATGGCCGCCGGCGAGCGCGTGGTGCTGGGCCAGGTCGGGCTGTTCGCCGATGGCGTGGCGGTGGCGCAGATCGGCGCGCACAACTTCGAGGTGTGCCGCGAGTACGTGGACGAAGTGATCACCGTCAGCACCGACGAGATCTGCGCGGCGATCAAGGACATCTACGACGACACCCGCTCTATCACCGAGCCCTCCGGCGCCCTGGCCGTGGCCGGGATCAAGCGCTACGTCGAGCGCGAGGGCGTGACGGGGCAGGTGCTGGTGGCCATCGACTCCGGCGCCAACGTCAACTTCGACCGCCTGCGCCACGTGGCCGAGCGTGCGGAGCTGGGCGAACAGCGTGAGGCGATCATCGCCGTCACCATCCCCGAGCGGCCGGGCAGCTTCCGTGCCTTCTGCGAAGCGCTGGGCAAGCGGCAGATCACCGAATTCAGCTACCGCTACGACGACGGCGACCAGGCCCGGTTGTTCGTCGGCGTGCAGACCCACCCGCTCAACGACCCGCGCCAGGCATTGGTGGAAGGGCTGCGGCAGCAGGGCTTCCCGGTGCTGGACCTGACCGACAACGAACTGGCCAAGCTGCACATCCGCCATATGGTCGGTGGCCGTGCCGTGGGCGCGCAGGACGAGCGCCTGCTGCGCTTCGAATTCCCCGAGCGCCCCGGTGCGCTGTTCAACTTCCTCGACAAGCTGGGCGGGCGCTGGAACATCAGCCTGTTCCACTACCGCAACCACGGCGCCGCCGACGGCCGCGTGCTGGCGGGGCTGCAGGTGCCGGAGGAACAGATGCACCAACTGCCCGCCGCCCTGGACGCCATCGGCTACCCCTGGTGGGACGAAAGCGACAACCCCGCCTACCGCCTGTTCGCCCGCTGACGCTCGACCCGCACCGCAGGGTGGGCCGGGCGGCGTTCCGCTTCAGCCCACCGCTTGGTGCCCTGGTCTCAGCGGCGCACCAGCAGCACGCCGGATTCCATGTGGTGGGTGTAGGGGAACTGGTCGAACAGGGCGCAGCGCTCGATGCGGTGGGTGTCGTGCAGCTGGGCGATGTTGGCGGCCAGGGTCTCCGGGTTGCAGGAGATGTAGAGGATGCGCTCGAAGCGGCGGGTCAGTTCGCAGGTGTCCGGGTCCATGCCGGCGCGGGGCGGGTCGACGAACACGGTGCCGAACGCGTAGCCCTTGAGGTCGATGCCGGCCAGGCGGCGGAAGGGCCGCACTTCATTGAGGGCCTCGGTCAGCTCCTCGGCGGAGAGGCGCACCAGGGTCACGTTGTCCACGCCGTTGTCGGCGAGGTTGGCCAGGGCGGCGTTGACCGAGGTCTTGCTGATCTCGGTGGCCAGCACCTTGCGGGCGCGAGTGGCCAGGGGCAGGGTGAAGTTGCCGTTGCCGCAGTACAGCTCCAGCAGGTCGTCCTGGCGCTCGCCCATGGCTTCGAAGGCCCAGGCCAGCATCTTCTGGCACACCTCGCCGTTGGGCTGGGTGAATGCGCCTTCAGGCTGGCGGTAGCGGAAGGCGCGGCCGGCGACGGTCAGCTCCTCTTCCACGTAGTCGCGGCCGATGACGATGCGCTTGCCCTTGGAGCGGCCCACCAGGCTCACGCCCAGGTCGGCGGCGAGCGTCTCGGCCTCGGCCTTCCAGGCATCGTCCAGGGGGCGGTGGTAGCAGAGGGTGATCAGCGCATCGCCCGACAGGGTGGTGAGGAACTCCACCTGGAACAGCTTGAACGACAGCACCTGGCTCGCCTGCCAGCCAGCCTTCAGGCGCGGCATCAGCTCGTTGATGCGGCGGCTGGCGATGGGGAAGTCCTCGATCAGCACCGGGGTGAACTTGTCGCCGGCCTCGAACATCGCGTAGTGGCGGGTCTCGCCACCGGTCTCGCGCCACAGGCGGAACTCGGCGCGCAGGCGGTAGTGCTCCCGAGGCGAGTCGAACACCGCCGGTTCCGGCGCATCGAAGGGCGCCAGCAGGGCCTTCAGGCGCTCGGTCTTCTCGGCGAGCTGGGCGGCATAGGTGGACGGGTCGAACTGCGGGCGGCTCATGGGGCATTCACTCTGGGGATCGGGGCGGGCCATCCGAGGATGGCCCGCCTGGCTCAAAGGCGTGTTCGCCTAGCGGAAGTAGTCGTTACGGTTGGCGCCATCGAAAGCAGCCCTGTTTCAGGCAACAGCGCTTGAAACAACCTCCGTGAACCGCAGGGACACAAGTCGTTGCGCCCAAGCTTTTCGGCAAGCACCTTGTCGCCGATGGTCCGGTAGCCTTTTCTCACGCGGGTTTCCGAGGGGAAGCCCTTCCTACGCTTGCTGGTGACCTCGAATCGTCACCTGTTGGTCGTGGTGTTGCATGGTGCACCTCCCGTGCGTCGTGCGGCCCGATCATGCCCGGCGGGCCGCCTCCGGGTGCTTCCTCAGTGGAAGAAGCCCATCTTGATCACGAACAGCACCGCCAGGATCACCAGCGCCGGGCTCAGCTCGTTGAAGCGGCCGGCCAGGGCCTTGATGGCGGCCCAGGCGATGAAGCCGAAGGCGATGCCGTCGGCGATGGAGTAGGTGAAGGGCATCGCCAGGGCGGTGATCAGCACCGGGGCGGCGGTGGTCAGGTCGTTCCAGTCGATCTCGGCCAGGCCCGAGGCCATCAGCACGGCGACGAAGAACAGCGCCGGGGCGGTGGCGAAGGCGGGCACGCTGCCGGCCAGCGGGGAGAGGAACAGCGCCAGCAGGAACAGGATGGCGACCACGATGGCGGTGAGGCCGGTGCGACCACCGGCGCTGACGCCGGCTGCGGACTCGATGTAGCTGGTGGTGGTGGAGGTGCCCAGCAGCGAGCCGCCCATGGCGGCGGTGGAGTCGGCGATCAGCGCGCGGCCCATCTTCGGCATGTGGCCGTCGGCACGCATCAGGCCGGCCTTCTTGGCCACGGCGATGAGGGTGCCGGAGTTGTCGAACAGATCGACGAAGAGGAAGGCGAAGATCACGCTGACCAGGCCGATTTCCAGCGCGCCCTTGATGTCCAGTTGCAGGAAGGTGGGCGCCAGGGAGGGCGGCATGGACACCACACCGCCGAATTTCGACACGCCCATGACGATGCCGGCCACGGTCACCGCGAGGATGCCGATCAGCACCGCGCCGGTCACCTTGCGTGCCTCCAGGGCGACGATCAGGAAGAAGCCGAGCACCGCCAGCACCGGCTCGGGCTTGGCCAGGTTGCCCAGGGTCAGCATGGTCACCGGGTGGGCGGCGACGATGCCGGCCTTCTGCAGGGCGATCAGCGCCAGGAACAGGCCGATGCCGGCGGCGATGGCCGAGCGCAGCTCCAGCGGGATGCTGTTGATGATCCATTCACGGATTCGGAAGATCGACAGCACGAAGAACATGCACGCCGAGATGAACACCGCGCCCAGGGCCACTTGCCAGGTGTGACCCATGTGCAGCACCACGGTGTAGGTGAAGAAGGCGTTCAGGCCCATGCCCGGGGCGAGGGCGATGGGGTAGTTGGCGATCAGGCCCATGATGGTGGAGCCGATGGCCGCCGCCAGGCAGGTGGCGACGAACACCGCGCCCTTGTCCATGCCGGTCTCGCCGAGGATGTCGGGGTTGACGAAGAGGATGTAGGCCATCGTCAGGAAGGTGGTCAGGCCCGCGAGGACCTCGGTGCGCACGTTGGTGCCGTGCGCCTTGAGTTGGAACAGTCTCTCCAGCATGTGTGCTCCCCGTGACGTCTTCGCGTCGTGTTGGCCCGGACTGCAAGCAGTCAAGCACAGCGCCTGCGGATGGGCGCCGTTTCTGTCTGCCCGGCAAAAAAGGCGCGCATCATATCAGCTCACTTTGGGGCGGTGAATTTGTGACCGGACGGGCAGCTTCGGTTTCGTCGAAAAAGTCCGCCGGGGAGAAAACCTGAACCTCGCCAGGCGCGCCCCGGTCCACCGGAAGCGGCGGGCATCCGGCCCGCCAGGCCCCGGGCAGCGGGGCCGGACCAGACGAGCCCGAGGTCGACATGCCTTCTCCCACACCCCAGCGCCGGGACCCGGTCGCCGGCACCCACGCCCTGCAACTGACCGTCAACGGTGCCCCGCACCGGCTGGAGGTCGAGCCCTGGACCACCCTGCTCGACCTGCTCCGCGAGCGCCTCGACCTGGTGGGCAGCAAGAAGGGCTGCGACCACGGCCAGTGCGGCGCCTGCACCGTCCTGCGCAACGGTGTGCGGATCAATGCCTGCCTGGCCCTGGCGGTGATGCAGGAGGGCGCCGAGATCACCACCGTGGAAGGCCTGGAACAGGGCGGCGAGCTGCACCCGCTGCAGGCTGCGTTCATCCGCCACGATGCCTTCCAGTGTGGCTACTGCACCCCCGGGCAGCTCTGCTCGGCGCTGGGCCTGGCGCGCGAAGGGCGTGCCCGCGACCGCGACGCCATCCGCGAGCAGATGAGCGGCAACCTCTGCCGCTGCGGCGCCTACCCCAATATCCTCGACGCCATCGAAGAGGCGCTGCCCGCCTGCCAGGCCGCCGCCAGGGGAGATGCCGCATGACACCCTTCCACTACGAACGCCCCGATGACCTCGACCAGGCCCTGGCGCTGGCCGGCCCCGGTGCCCGCTTCATCGCCGGCGGCACCAACCTGGTGGACCTGATGAAGGAAAGCGTCGAGCGCCCCGAGCGCCTCATCGACATCACCCGCCTGCCCCTGCACGGCGTGCTGGTGGAGGACAACGGCGGCCTGCGCATCGGTGCCCTCGTGAGCAATGCCGACCTGGCCTGGCACCCCGAGGTGCAACGCCGCTACCCGCTGCTGACCGAGGCGCTGCTGGCCGGTGCCTCGCCGCAGCTGCGCAACATGGCCAGCGCCGGCGGCAACCTGCTGCAGCGCACCCGCTGCCTGTATTTCCACGACGTGGCCGCCCCCTGCAACAAGCGTGAGCCGGGCAGCGGCTGCCCGGCCCGCACGGGGCTGAACCGCGACCACGCGATCCTCGGCGGCAGCGAGCATTGCGTGGCGACCCACCCGTCGGACTTCTGCGTGGCCCTGGCGGCGCTGGAGGCCGAGGTGAGGGTGATCGGCCCCTCTGGCCACCGGTCGATCCCCTTCGCCGACTTCCACCGCCTGCCCGGCGATACGCCGCAACGCGACAGCCAGTTGGCGGACGGCGAGCTGATCACCGAGATCGTCCTGCCGCCGTCGCCGTTCGGACGCCATTGCCATTACCTGAAGGTGCGCGAGCGGGCCTCCTTCGCCTTTGCCCTGGTCTCGGTGGCCGCCGCCCTGCGCCTGGAGGGCTCGCACATCGCCGAGGCGCGCCTTGCCCTGGGAGGTGTCGCCCACAAGCCCTGGCGGGTGCCCGAGGCCGAGGCGGAACTGATCGGCCAGCCCTGCACCCCGGCCAGCTACCGGCTCGCCGCCGACCGCCTGCTGCAGGGGGCCGAGGGGCTCGGCAGCAATGATTTCAAGGTGGAGCTGGCCCGGCGCGCGGTGATACGCGCCCTCGCCACCGCCGCCCAGGGAGGACGCCCATGACCCGCTCACCGCTGGGCCGTGCGCTGGACCGGGTGGATGGCCGCGACAAGGTCACCGGCCGCGCTCGCTATGCCGCCGACGTGGCGGTGCCGGGCCTGCTGCACGGGTGGGTGGTCAACGCCCGCGTGCCGCGCGGGCGCATCCTGGGCATCGACAGCCGGGCGGCCGAGGCCGTGCCGGGCGTTCACCTGGTGCTGACCCACGCCAACCGGCTGCCGGTGGCGAGCTACGACGAGCCCTACCAAGACGCCGATGCGGCCGAGGGCTCGCCGTTCCGCCCGCTGTTCGACGAACGCATCCTCTACGACGGCCAACCCGTGGCCCTGGTGGTGGCGGAGAGCCTGGAGCAGGCCCGCCACGCTGCGCGCCTGGTGACCGTGGACTACCAGGCCGAGGCCCACCAGACGGACCTGCTGGCCGCCCTCGACCAGGCCCACCCGGCCCCCACCGAGCTGCCCGGACCGCGTGGCGACTGTGCCGGCAGCCTGGCCGGTGCGGCCCTGCAGATCGACGTGCAGTACAGCTCACCGGTGGAGCACCACAACCCCATGGAGCCCCACGCGTCCACGGTGTGGGTCCAGCCCGACGGCACCCTGCTGGTCTACGACAAGACCCAGGGCACCCAGAACAGCCAGCAGTACGTCGAGCAGGTGTTCGGCCTTGAGCCCGGCCGGGTGCGGGTGATGGCGCCCTTCGTCGGCGGCGCCTTCGGTTCCGGCCTGCGCCCGCAGTACCAGCTGGTGCTGGCGATGATGGCGGCGCTCAAGCTGCAGCGCTCGGTGCGGGTGGTGCTGACCAGCCAGCAGATGTTCACCTTCGGCTACCGGCCGCGCACCCTGCAGCGCCTGGCCCTCGGCACCGCGGCCAACGGCGAGCTGCGGGCCCTGCGCCACGAGGCGCTGGGGCAGACCTCGCGCTTCGAGGACTTCACCGAGCAGGTGGTGCCCTGGTCCGGGATGCTCTACCAGTGCGACAACGTAGAACTGGGCTACCGCCTGGCGCCGCTGGACGTCTACACGCCCCTGGACATGCGCGCCCCGGGCGCGGCCCTGGGGGTGTTCGCCCTGGAGTGCGCCATGGACGAGATGGCCGCCGCCGTGGCCATCGACCCGCTGCAACTGCGCCTGGACAACTACGCCGAGACCCAGCAGAACGCCGGCAAGCCCTTCTCCAGCAAGGCCCTGCGCGCGTGCTACGCCGAGGGGGCCGAGCGCTTCGGCTGGGCGACCCGCGAACTGGAGCCGCGCAGCCGGCGCGAGGGTCATGAGCTGATCGGCTGGGGCATGGCCACTGGCGTCTGGGAGTCCATGCAGAAGCCGGCCAGCGCCCGTGCGCGGATCGATGCCAGCGGCCACCTGCACGTGAGCAGCGCCACCACCGACATCGGCACCGGGACCTACACGGTAATGACCCAGATCGCCGCCGACAGCCTGGGGCTGGGCATGCACCAGGTGACCTTCAGCCTGGGGGACTCGGCGCTGCCCAGGGCGCCGCTGCAGGGCGGCTCCTTCACCGTGTCGTCGGTGGGCAGCGCTGTGCGCGAAGCCTGCCTGGCGCTGCGCGGCGTATTGCTGGAGGCCGCCGCCGCGCGACCGGGTTCGCCCTTCGCCGGCCTGTCGCCGGAGCAGGTGGCCTTCGGCGAGGGCCAGTTGCGCAGCGTGGCCGCGCCGGAGGTGGCGCTGGACTATGGCGAGATCGTCCGGGGCGCCGGTGTCGACGGCCTGGACGCGCTGGTGGAAGCGCAGCCGGGCGCTGAGCGCGAGGCCTTCGCCAGTGCCGCCCACTCGGCGGTGTTCGTCGAGGTGCGGGTGGACGAGGCGCTGGGGGTGGTGCGGGTCAGCCGGGTGGTCAGCGCCATCGCTGCCGGCCGTGTGGTGAACCCGAAGACCGCCCGCAGCCAGATCATCGGCGGCGTGGTCTGGGGCATCGGCATGGCGCTGCAGGAGGAGACCCGCACCGACCATGCACTGGGGCGGCACATGAACCGCAACCTGGCCGAGTACCACATTCCGGTGCACGCCGACATCGGCGAGATCGAGGTGATCTTCGTCGAGGAGGAGGACCGCGTGGTCAACGCCCTGGGCTCCAAGGGCGTCGGCGAGATCGGCATCGTCGGGGTCGCGGCGGCCGTGGCCAACGCCATCTGGCACGCCACCGGCAAGCGCATCCGCGACCTGCCGATCACCCCCGACAAGCTGCTCTGATCAGTCGCCGCCGTGCAGGCGGTCGCGCCTGGCCAGGGTGGGGAACAGCCTGATCCACAGGCCGGTGACCAGCAGGGTGCCGACCCCGCCCATGACCACCGCCGGCACGGTGCCGAACCAGGCGGCGGTGACCCCGGACTCGAACTCGCCGAGCTGGTTGGAGGCGCCGATGAACAGGCCGTTCACCGCGCTGACCCGGCCGCGCATCTCGTCCGGGGTGTGCAGCTGCACGAAGGCCCCGCGGATCACCATGCTGATCATGTCCGCCGCGCCGAGTACCGCCAGCACCGCCAGGGAGAACCAGAAGGAGGTGGAGAGCCCGAAGGCGATGGTGGCGACACCGAACACCCCCACCGAGATGAACATGATCCGCCCCACGTTGCGCTCGATGGGGAAGCGCGCCAGCCAGAAGGACATCGCCAGCGCCCCCACGGCCGGCGCCGAGCGCAGCAGGCCCAGGCCCCAGGGGCCAGTGAGCAGGATGTCCTTGGCGAACACCGGCAACAGCGCCGTGGCGCCGCCCAGCAGCACGGCGAAGAGGTCCAGGGAGATGGCGCCGAGGATGTCCGGCCGGCTGCGGATGAAGCGGATACCCGCCAGCAGCGACTCCAGGGAGGCGCGCTCCTTGTTCAGCACCTGCTGGCTGCTGGCCAGGCCCAGCACCAGCACGCAGGCGATGGCGTAGAGCACCGCCACCGGGCCGTACACCCAGAGGCTGCCCAGGGCGTAGAGCAGGCCGCCGAGGGCGGGGGCGACGATGGTCGCCGCCTGCATGGCCGATGCCGCAGCGGCCACCGCCCGGGGGAAGAGGTCGGCGGGCACCACGTTGGGCAGCAGCGCCTGGGTCGCCGGCATCTCGAAAGCCCGCGCGGCGCCGAGGGCGAAGGCGAGGACGAAGATCATCTCGCGGCTGACGTTGTCGGTGGCACTGCCGAACACCAGCGCCACCGCCACCAGCCCCTGCAGCACCTGGCACAGCGCGGCCACCCGGCGGCGGTCGTAGCGGTCCGCCACGTGGCCGGTGTGGAGCATGAACAGCACCCGCGGGAGGAACTCCACCAACCCCACCAGGCCCAGGTCCAGCACGCTGCCGGTCAGGGCGTAGAGGTGCCAGCCGATGGCCACGGTGAGCATCTGGAAGCCGCTGGCAGTGCACACGCGGGCCAACCAGAACGCCAGGAAGGGGCGGTGATGGCGCAGGAGCAGGGATTGGGACATGGCGGGAAAATGCTTAGGAAGCTACCGGACGCGCAGACTAGCACCGGCAGGCCCGCCGGTGAATGGCCCGCAGCGAACGCCAGGGGCCTGCCACGAATGCGCTGATGGACGGAGCGGCCCGGGTGCGACGCGATGACTCTTGCGAGGGCGAAATCTTTCTGACCGCGTGGACAATTTTTCCTTGTATCGGCGGGGCAGATGGATAGAATCTGACCCCCGAGTCAATACCCTCGACCTTTCCCTGGTTCGGCCCCGCGTGACGGGGCCGACGGATTTTCACGCACAAAGAAAAGGGGCCGGCCTGACCGAGACCCCGAGGAATGGGCATGTCCAACCGTGATTTTTCCCGCCGCGCCTTCCTGCAGGGCAGCGTCATCGCCGGTATCGGCGTCACGCTCGCCCCGCTGGGCAGCCCGGCCTTCGCTGCCTTGTTCGAAGACCGTGTCACCGCTTCGCCGCAATCCTGGTTCACCCCCAACGGCCAGGCCCGCGCCCGCATCGACGGCGTGTCCAAGGCCTGCGGGGCGAAAGTGTTCGCCCGCGACATCCGCGCCCAGGACATGCCTGGCTGGCCGCGCCAGCAGGGCCACGCGATGCTGATCAAGGCCACCCGCGCCGACCACCTCTACGCCGGGCTCGACCTGTCCATGCTCGACGCCGGCCTGCAGCCGGACCGCGTGGTGACCGCCGCCGACCTCGCCCGTGACGGCATCGCCTTCCCCGAAGGCCACAGCCCGGACCCGCTGCTGCCGGAAGGCCAGGTGCCGATGTTCATCGGCCACCCGGTGGCCCTGCTGATCTGGAATGACTTCGAGCGCTTCCGCCGGGCCAAGAACCTGCTGCGCTACAACGACAAGGTGGTGCGCTACGGCGCCCAGGCCGCGCTGTTCGAGCGCGACCCCTACGGCAGCTTCCGCTTCGTCCGCGTCGGCGGCGACACGCCCTACGAGGCGGACCGCTTCTCCAGCCTGAAGGACAGCATGCTGTTCCCCATCATTCGCCAGCGCAAACCGACCTGGAGCCAGCAGGCGGACATCAACGGCGACCTGACCCAGCAGGGCCTGTTCCACGCCCAGCAGATGGAACAGACCCTGGGCGCGCCGCCGGAAGGCTGGCTGGTCTTCGACGAGCGCTACACCACCCAGTCCATCGAGCCGGCGGCCCTGGAAGCCGACAACGGCAACGGCTGGTACGACGCGGCCACCGGCACCCTGCACTTCGTGGTTGCCACCCAGTGCCCGTTCGAGGCCGCCGAGCAGACCGCCCACATGCTGGCGCCGTCGCGCTTCAAGGTGCGCAAGCTGAACATGCACCCCGGCTACACCGTCGGCTACGGCACCAAGGACAACAACATCTTCGTGTTCTACGCCGCCCTGGCCGCGATCTACGGTGAAGGCGTACCGGTACGCCTGGCCAACGACCGCTACGAGCAGTTCCAGAGCGGGATCAAGCGCCACCCCTTCGACATGCACTACCAGCTGGCGGTGAAGAAGGACGACCTGTCGTTCCAGATCTTCCGCGCCCACATGGACGTCGACGGCGGCGGTCGCATCAACTACAGCCCCTCGGTGGCGGCGGTCGGCGCCACGGCGGCGCAGTCCATCTACTACATGCCGCAGAGCGACCTGGCCGCCACCGCCTACCACTCCCGTGGCGTGGAGGCCGGCTCGGTGCGGGGCTATGGCACCCTGCAGACCATGGCCGCCACCGAGATGATGGTGGACGAGGTGGCCGAGCGCCTGGGCGTGGACGCCATCGAGCTGCGCCGCCGTAACGTCTTCAAGTCGGGCATGAAGAACACCCAGGGCGCCATTCCCGCCGGGGCCCTGCGCCTCGACGAGATCCTCGACAAGGCCGCCCAGCACGAACTGTGGAAGCAGCGTGACGCGCGCAAGCGCGAGGAAGAGGCCAAGGACCCGGACAACCTCTACGGCATCGGCTTCGCCATCTGCCAGAAGGACTTCGGCACCGGGGCGGAAGCGCCCATGGCCAGCCTGGAGTTCAATGCCGAAGGGCGGGTGTTCCTGCGCCAGATCGCCATCGACATGGGCACCGGCACCGCCACCTCTCAGGCCCTGCTGGTGGCCGACTACCTCGGTCACCCGGCCGACGAGATCCGCACCGGCGTCACCGAATGGCCGGAGCTGGGCCTCACTACCAGCGGCAACCCCTACCTGATCAGCCAGGCCGAGCAGGACGCCGCCCTGAAGAACCCGCGCTGGGTCGGCAAGCTGGCTTCGCCGTCCTCGGCCACCAACTCCTCCTACTACTCCGGCCACGCCACCCGCGAAGCCGCGCGCGTGCTGTTCAACCACGGCCTGTGGCCGGCGGCCCTGGCCATCTGGGGCCGTGGCGAATACGGCGGCCTGGCCAACCCCTACGTGGTGCGCCGCGAGGACGCCCACTGGGTGGAGGGCAAGCTGACCGCCAACGGCCTGCCGCCGATCCCCTTCGAGCTGCTGGCGCACAAGGCCCATGAACTGGGCCTGGTCACCGGCGTCAGCGTCCACGGCTTCAACCGCTGGGCCTGGGCCGAGGCGGAGTTCGAGATCAACGGCAACCGCGACACCCTGCCCCTGGACGCCCTGGCGGTGAAGTACGGCGACGGCGCCCCGGCGGCCACCCGTGCGCGCATGAACCGCGACGGCTACCACCTGCTGGACCGCACCCGCGTGGAATACCCGCCGACCCAGCTGAACAACGCCATGGTCACCTACTACAGCCCCGTGGCCACCCTGGTGGAGGTCAAGGTGAACAAGGGCAGCGGCGAGGTCCGCGTGCTCAGCCACCACTCCTGGCTGGAATGCGGCCGGGTGATCGTGCCCGAGCTGGTCCATGGCCAGCTCGAAGGCGGCATCGCCATGGGCATCGGCCACGCCCTGCTGGAAGAGATGCCCCGCTACGAGGGCGGCCCCGGCGAGGGCACCTGGAACTTCAACCGCTACGTGCTGCCGCGCGCCAAGGATTGCGCCGTGTGGAACCAGAGCGCCGAGATCCTCCCGCCGCTGTCGCCGAGCGACCCGGCCAAGGGCATCGCCGAGGTGGTGATGATCCCGGTGGTCGGCGCCATCGTGAACGCCGTCGCCCATGCCACCGGCAAGCGCCTGCGAGACCTTCCCCTGAACCCCGCCCGCATCAAGGAGGCCCTCCATGGCTGATCGCGCGCTGAGCATGACCGTCAACGGCCAGGCCGTCGGTCCCCATGACGTGGCGGACGACCTGCCGATGATCGACTACCTCCACGAACACCTGAACCTCACCGGCTCGCGCCTGGGTTGCGGCCAGGGCATCTGCCACGCCTGCGTGGTGATCCTCGACAACCCGGACGGCACCAGCGAGGAAGTGCGCACCTGCATCACCGGCGCCCACTACTTCGCCGGCAAGCGCGTGCGCACCATCGAGGGCCACGCCCGCCGCGATGCCCAGGGCGCCGTGAGCGAGCTGAACCCGGTGCAGCAGAAGTTCGTCGACCGCTTCGCCTTCCAGTGCAGCTACTGCACCCCCGGCTACGTCAATGCCGCCACCGTGCTGGTGGAGAAGGCCCAGCGCCAGCCCATCCCCCGCAGCCAGGTGGAAGACGCCATCGAGCAGGCCCTGGGCAGCCACATCTGCCGCTGCACCGGCTACGTGCGCTACTACGAAGCCGCAGCGGAAGTGCTGGAAGACCTCGGACTGGTGAAGGAAGGCTGAGCATGAAAGCACTGATGATCGCGGCGGGCCTGACCCTGCCGCTGCTGGCCAGCGCCGCCGACGCCCCCCGGGACGCGGCGCAGATCGAGCACGGGCGCTACGTCGCCCGGGCCGCCGACTGCGTGGCCTGCCACAGCATCGAGGGCGGCGCGCCCTATGCCGGCGGGCTGCCGCTGGCCTCGCCGTTCGGCACCATCTACGGCACCAACATCACCCCGGACAAGGAACACGGCATCGGCCGCTACAGCGCCGACGACTTCTTCCGTGCCCTGACAGAGGGCGAGAAGCCCGATGGCACCAAGCTCTACCCGGCGATGCCCTACACCTCCTACCACCTCATCAGCCGCGAGGACTCCGACGCCCTCTACGCCTACCTGATGAGCCTGGAGCCGATCGCCCGGCCGAGCCCGAAGACCGAGCTGGCCTTCCCCTTCAACCTGCGCTTCGGCCTGTCCTTCTGGAACATGCTCTACAAGAACCGCGTGCAGCTGGAGCCGGCGGACGGCAAGAGCGAGCAGTGGAAGCGTGGCCAGTACCTGGTGGACGTGCTCGGCCACTGCGGCGAGTGCCACACCCCGCGCAACGCCCTGGGCGCCCTGCAGCAGGAACAGCGCCTGGAGGGCGGGGTGATCCTCGGCTACCTGGCGCCGAGCCTCAAGGCCGATGACATGGCTGCGCGTGGCTGGAGCACCGAGGACCTGGCCACCTTCCTGCGCCACGGCGTCAGCGCCCAGGGCACGGTGTTCAACGAGATGTACCCGGTGCTGCACCACAGCCTGCAGTACCTGCCGGAGGTGGATCACAAGGCCATGGCGGTGTTCCTCATGGGCGACCAGCCACCGGCCCCTGCGGTGATCGCCACCCGCCCGCTGGCGGAGCTGAGCCCCAGCGCCCAGGCCGGTCGGCAGGACTACCTGAACGTCTGCGCCGGTTGCCACGGCGCCGAAGGGCAGGGCATCCCCCACGTGGCGGTGGCCATGGCCGGCAACACCACCCTGCGCCAGGCCGACTCGCGCAACCTGCTGCGGGTGATCGACGACGGCATCCGCGAGCAGCAGTTCACCGGCTTCGAGCGGATGCAGCCGATGCCCGGTTTCAGCGATAAACTCGACGACCCGCGCCTGCGCGACCTGCTCAACTACCTGCGCCAGACCTGGGGCGGGCTCGATGACGAGCTGACCCTGGAGCAGGTGAAAGCCCTGCGCGCGGACGCGCCCACCCACTGATAGGTCCCTGTCGATGCAACACCTCGATCTGCTGGTCGTGCGCAAGGCCCTGGAATGGTCGGTTTCCGGGCGCACGGTGTGGCTGTGCACCGTGCTCGCCACCTACGGCTCGGCGCCCCGCGCGCCGGGCTCGCTGCTGGCGGCCACCGCCGACGGCCACTGGATCGGCTCGCTGTCCGGCGGCTGCGTGGAGGATGACTTCCTCGAACGCCTGGCCGCCGGTGTCTTCGAGCGGCCGGTGCACGTGGTGCGCTACGGTGACGGCAGCGACACCCACGCGTCCATCCGCCTGCCCTGCGGCGGCATCCTCGATGTGCTGGTGGAGCGCCTGCCGGCGGACTGCGAGGCCCAGGCGCACCTGCGCGAGCTGGAAGGCGCCCTGGCCGGCCAGCGCCGGCTGATCCGCGAGGTGGCCCTGGGCGACGGCACGCGCCGCCTGCTGCCGGACCGCGACCAGGGCCCCCGGGTGCTGCGCGAGGCCGAGCGGGTGCAGCTGCGGGTTGGCGCGGCCCAGCGCCTGCTGCTGGCGGGCTACTCCAGCGTGGCCCAGGTGTGCGCTGAGTTCGGCCTGAGCCTGGGCTTCGAGGTGGTGCTCTGCGACCCCCGCGAGGAGGCGCTGCAGGGCGTCGAACTGCCGGGCGTGGAGATCCGCCGCGAGCTGCCCTCGGAATACATCCGCCTGGGCGGCTGCCACGCCGACACGGCGGTGGTGGCGCTGACCCACGACCCGAAGATCGACGACCTGGCGATGATTGAGGCGGTGCGCACCGAAGCCTTCTACATCGGTGTGATGGGCTCCATGGCCACCAGCACCAAG
Organism: Pseudomonas sp. FeS53a; assembly: GCF_000931385.1. Taxonomy (NCBI): domain Bacteria; kingdom Pseudomonadati; phylum Pseudomonadota; class Gammaproteobacteria; order Pseudomonadales; family Pseudomonadaceae; genus Pseudomonas; species Pseudomonas sp. FeS53a. The sequence continues at coordinate 103,139 of NZ_JYFT01000063.1, read as the reverse complement.
CGCCTGGAGCGCCTGCGCCGGGTGGGCGGGCTGTCGGAGGCGGAGATCGCCCGGATCATCGCCCCCATCGGCCTCAACCTCGGCAGCAAGACCCCGGCGGAAATCGCCCTGGCGGTGATGGCGGACATCGTCCGCGTGCGCAGCGGGGTTGCCCGCGAGCGGGTGTGAGTACCTGGCTCCCGTAGCCCGGGCTTCAGCCCGGGGCCGTGCAACTCGGCAGCGGCCCGGGCAGCCTGGCGGCTGCCATCGCGAATGAATTCGCTCCCACGCTTGTACCCTACCGTCCTTGCCGGGGTGAACGGCCTTGTTCCCGGGCTGAAGCCCGGGCTACGTTTCGCGCCTGCACATTCAAATTCGCCCCCTTCGTCCGAACCCCTGGAGTGCTTATGCCCAAGGTCGTCGCCCTGATCCTCGCTGCCGGTTTCGGCACCCGCTTCGGCAGCGACAAGCGCCAGGCTGCGCTGGGGGACGGTCGCACCCTGCTGGCTGCCAGCCTGGCGCGGGCAGAGGCGGTGTTCGGCGAGGTGCACTTGGTGCTGCGGCCCGAGGACGATCCGGCCCGCCTGGGCGTGCCCGACGGGGCGCGGATCATCCGTTGCCAGGACGCGAACCGGGGCATGGGCCACAGCCTGGCGGCCGGCGCACGCGCCCTGGCCGGTCACCCCGCCGAGGCGCTGGCGGTGCTGCTGGGGGACATGCCCTGGATCACCGAGGCCAGCCTGCGGGCACTGCAGGCCCAGGCGGCACCCGGGCGCATCGTGTTTCCCCGCTACCAGGGCGAACGGGGCCACCCGGTGCTGTTCGGGCGGGACTTCTGGGCGGAACTGCAGGGCCTGGGCGGCGACCAGGGCGCCCGCCCGGTGCTGCAGGCCCACCCGGATGCCTGCGTGGCGCTGGCGCTGGACGACCCCGGCGTGCTGCGCGACGTGGACCACCCCGACGCCCTCCGCTCCGACTAGTCGCAGCCGCTCAAGGACGGCGCCGCGCCGTGCGTGCTGCGGCGTTCGGTCGCGCGGCAGCCTGTCGCGCGGCAACGAACCACAGCAACCCCTGCGCTACGCTTGGTTAATCTTCAAGCGCATTGATCCGCATCAATAAGTCGTGGGCGGAAATGGTATTGGGCTGTCCGGCCCGCCCCCCGCCCGCCTGCGATTCCATAAGAACAATTACGACCTGGCGCGGTTCCAAGTGCGATGGAACCCGCTGGCCCGTGCCTGTTTCAACCTGATTAGAGGAATCGTCATGTTCGGTTTGGAGGCTCTCGATCTTGCCCGAATGCAGTTCGCCTTCACCGTGTCCTTCCACATCATCTTCCCGGCCATCACCATTGGCCTGGCGAGCTACCTCGCCGTGCTGGAAGGCCTGTGGCTGAAGACACGGCAGGAGGTCTACCGCGACCTGTACCACTTCTGGTCGAAGATATTCGCCGTCAACTTCGGCATGGGCGTGGTGTCCGGCCTGGTGATGGCCTATCAGTTCGGCACCAACTGGAGTGCGTTCTCCGACTTCGCCGGCTCGGTGACCGGGCCGCTGCTCACCTACGAGGTGCTCACCGCCTTCTTCCTTGAGGCCGGCTTCCTCGGCGTGATGCTGTTCGGCTGGAACCGTGTCGGCCCGGGCCTGCACTTCTTCTCCACGGTGATGGTGGCCATCGGCACGCTGATTTCCACCTTCTGGATCCTCGCCTCCAACAGCTGGATGCAGACGCCCCAGGGCTTCGAGATCGTCGACGGCCGGGTGATCCCCACCGACTGGTTCGCCGTGGTGTTCAACCCGTCCTTCCCCTACCGCCTGCTGCACATGGCCACCGCCGCCTTCCTCGCCACGGCGTTCTTCGTCGGCGCCTCGGCGGCCTGGCACCTGCTGCGCGGCCGGGACAACCCGGCGATCCGCAAGATGCTTTCGATGGCCATGTGGATGGCGCTGATCGTGGCGCCTGTGCAGGCCTTCATCGGCGACATGCACGGCCTCAACACCCTCAAGCACCAACCGGTGAAGATCGCTGCGATCGAGGGCCACTGGGAGAACCGCGAGGGTGAGGCCACGCCGCTGATCCTCTTCGGCTGGCCGGACATGGAGCGCGAGGAAACCCGCTTCAAGGTGGAGATCCCCTACCTCGGCAGCCTGATCCTGACCCACAGCCTGGACCAGCAGGTGCCGGCGCTGAAGGAGTTCCCCAAGGAAGACCGGCCGAACTCCACCGTGGTGTTCTGGTCCTTCCGCATCATGGTGGCCCTGGGCCTGGCGATGATCCTCGCCGGCGTCTGGAGCCTGTGGCTGCGCTGGCGCGGCGGGCTGTTCCGCTCCCGGCCGTTCCTCTACTTCTGCCTGTGGATGGGGCCCTCCGGGCTGATCGCCATCCTCGCCGGCTGGTTCACCACCGAGATGGGCCGCCAGCCCTGGGTGGTCTACGGTCTGATGCGCACCAGCGAGGCGGTGTCCCACCACAGCGTGGCCCAGCTGAGCCTGACCCTGGTGATGTTCGTGGTGGTCTACTTCGCCGTTTTCGGCGCCGGCTTCGCCTACCTGCTGCGCCTGGTGCGCAAGGGCCCGGTCACCGACGAGGGCAAGGAGCAGGGCACTGGCGGCCCCGGCCAGCAACGCACCCCGGCGCGGCCCCTCTCGGCGGCCGACGAGTCGGCGGACGATGACACCAGCGGCGATGCGCTGGGTACGAGGAATTGAACATGGGTATCGACCTTTCTCTGATCTGGGCCGTGATCATCATCTTCGGCGTGATGATGTACGTGGTGATGGACGGCTTCGACCTCGGCATCGGCATCCTCTTCCCCTTCGTCAAGGACGACACCGAGCGCGACGTGATGATGAATACCGTGGCGCCGGTGTGGGACGGCAACGAGACCTGGCTGGTGCTGGGCGGGGCGGGGCTGTTCGCGGCCTTCCCGCTGGCCTACTCGGTGGTGCTCTCGGCGCTGTACCTGCCGCTGATGTTCATGCTCATCGGGCTGGTGTTCCGCGGCGTGGCCTTCGAGTTCCGCTTCAAGGCCAAGCCCGCCAAGCGCCACCTGTGGGACAAGGCCTTCATCGGCGGTTCCATTGCCGCCACCTTCTTCCAGGGCGTGGCCCTGGGCGCCTACATCGAGGGCCTGCCGGTGGTGAACCGTGCCTATGCCGGCGGCTCCTTGGACTGGCTGGCGCCCTTCCCGCTGTTCTGTGGCCTGGGGCTGATCGCCGCCTATGCGCTGCTGGGCTGCACCTGGCTGATCATGAAGACCGAGGGGCGCCTGCAGCAGCAGATGCATGACCTGGCGCGGCCGCTGGTGCTGGTGATGCTGGGCACCACCGGCATCGTCAGCGTGTGGACGCCGCTGGCCCACGAGGCCATTGCCCAGCGCTGGTTCAGCCTGCCCAACCTGTTCTGGTTCCTGCCGGTACCGATCCTGGTGCTGATCTGCACCTGGGCGCTGCTGCGGGCGGTGGCGAACAACGCCAACCACCTGCCGTTCGTGCTCACGCTGGTGCTGATCTTCCTCGGCTACAGCGGCCTGGGCATCAGCCTGTGGCCGAACGTGATCCCGCCGGCGGTGAGCGTCTGGGATGCCGCAGCGCCGCCGCAGAGCCAGGGCTTCGCGCTGGTGGGGGCGCTGTTCATCATCCCGTTCATCCTCGTGTACACGGCGTGGAGCTACTACGTGTTCCGCGGCAAGGTCACCCCGGACCAGGGCTACCACTGATGGACAGGAGAGCGGCCATGAACTTCGACGACACCCCGAAGAAGCCCCTGTGGCAACGCCTGGGCTGGCTGGTGGGCATCTGGACCCTCAGCGTCCTGGCCCTCGGCGTGGTGGCCTACCTGCTGCGCATGGTGATGACGGCAGCGGGGCTCAGCACCCACTGAGCAGCCCGGGCGCGGCGCCGAGCATTCCCGGACTGAAGTCCGGGCTACGGTCGGCGCTGCGTCGTGTGCGCTTCATGTCGTGCGCCAGGCTGTGGAGTTTCGTCTGGCGCACGGTGGATGCCGCTTTTGGTATCCATCGTGCGGGGCTCGGCGCAGCGGGGTGGTGGATCGATGGAGCGCGAACCACCCTACGGCTGTAGCCCGGGCGCGGCGCCGAGCATTCCCGGACTGAAGTCCGTGCTAGGTCGTGTGCTGCGTCGTGTGCGCTCATGTCGTTCGCCAGGCTACGTCCCCGTAGGATGGCGCTGAGCGCAGCGATGCCCATCAATCCGCGCGCACCCTGTCCCGCCTCCTTACTTGCTGGCTTTGAGGATCACGAACTTCGGTGTGGCGGCGACCTGTTCGACGCCCCGGAACAGCCGCTTGAGCTTGGCGTGGTAGCCCAGGTGGCGGTTGCCGACGATCCACAGCTCACCCCCCGTCACCAGCGCGTTGCGCGCCTGCACGAACATCCGCCAGGCGAGGAAGTCGCCCACCACCTGCTGCTGGTGGAACGGCGGGTTGCACAGCACCAGGTCCAGTGAGTCCGCCGGCTGCTCGGCCAGCCCGTCGCCGGCGCGGATGTCCGCCGGGCGCTCGCCCAGGGCCGCCTGCCAGTTTTCCCGGGCCGATTGCACGGCCATGTAGGACTCGTCCACCAGCGTCAGCTCGGCCTCGGGGTTGGCCAGGGCGTAGGCGATGCCGAGGATGCCGTTGCCGCAGCCGAGGTCGGCGGCTCGCACGCGGGTCAGGCCGCGCGGCAGGTGCGGGAGGAAGGCGCGGGTGCCGATGTCCAGCCCGTCGCGGCAGAACACGTTGGCGTGGTTCAGCAGTTCCACGCGCGGTTCGTCCAGCCGGTAGCGGGTCGGGTAGGGTGAGGCGACGAACGGCTTCGCTTCCGGCGTGGCGATCAGCAGGCGCGCCTTCTTAACTGCCAGAGAGGGCTGCATCGGGCCGATGTACTTCGCCAGCAGGTCGCCGGCGGCATGGGGCAGGTGCTTGACCATGCCGGCGGCCACCACCTGGGCGCCGGGGGCCAGTTGGCCGTGCAGGCGGATGAGCTGTTCCTCCAGCAGGGCGAGGGTCTTGGGCACGCGGATCAGCACCCGGTCGAACGGCCCGCTGAGCGGTTCGCTGGCCGGCACGAAGCGCACCGGGGCGCCCTCCAGGCCGTTGCGCGCGAGGTTGCGCGAGAGGCCGAGGAAACCCAGGTGCGAGTCACCGCTGCTGGTGACCTGCAGGTGCGGAGCGAGGCTGGCGGCAAGGGCGCCGAAACTGTCGTTGAGGACCAGGACGCGGGTGTCGGGTGACGGCGCCTGGGCATGGAGGTGGTTGAGCAGGTACTCGTCAGCGGCGTCGAAGGCCTGCAACGGCTCGCCCTGCTGGTCGGGCACGCGGACAAGGTCGAGCTGGGCGAAAGGGGTTACCAGGAGGGCCATGAAAGAATCTGCTGAAACTGAGAGGTGGTTGGGGAAACCGGCGCTTGTCTATTGCCCCGATATCACTAGAATTCCGCGCTTCCGCTGCGGCGGGCCCGGACGGGCCCCGTGCGCCAAGGCGGCACCAATAATAACCAGGCCTCGGGCTTTTCTCTGCCCTGAACGACCTGGTACGCCGTTTGACGGTGCGAATCCGCTGGTTGGGGGCGGGTCGACCACCGAACCACACATCGAATCCGGACGGGGCTCGCGCCTTCCTGCGCGGGCTTCGCCGTTTCCATTTGCATAGGTGCTTGCATGTACAGGTCTCTGCTGGGGGCGGTCTTCGCCTCGCTGTTCGTCTTTTCCAATGCGGTGCTGGCCGACGAGCCGGTGCTGATCAAGTTCTCCCACGTGGTGGCCGAGGACACCCCCAAGGGCAAGGGCGCCCTGCTGTTCAAGAAGCTGGTGGAGGAGCGCCTGGCCGGCAAGGTGAAGGTCGAGGTCTACCCGAACTCCACCCTCTTCGGCGATGCCAACGAGATCGAGGCGCTGAAGAAGGGCGAGGTGCAGATGCTGGCGCCGTCGCTGTCCAAGTTCGAGGCCTACACCAAGCAGCTGCAGGTGTTCGACCTGCCTTACCTGTTCAACGACCTGGAGGCGGTGAAGCGTTTCCAGAAGCGTGAGAAGAGCCGCGAGCTGCTGCGCTCCATGTCCAAGGATGGCATCTATGGCCTGGGCTACTGGAACAACGGCATGAAGGTGCTGACCGCCAACCGCGAGCTGCACAAGCCCGAGGACGCCAAGGGCCTGGCCTTCCGTATCCAGCCCTCCTCGGTGCTGGAGGCGCAGTTCGCCCAGCTCGGTGCCACCACTGTGAAGATGCCCTTCGCCGAGGCCTTCAAGGCCCTGCAGGCCGGCACCATCCAGGGCACCGAAGGCCCCTGGTCGAACGTGGCGACCCAGAAGATCGACACCGTGCAGCCCTACGTGATCGAGACCGGCCATGGTTCGATCAGCTACATGCTGATCACCAACCACAAGTTCTGGATCAGCATCCCCTACGAGACCCGCACCGAGCTGGAAGCGATCGTCGACGAGGTCACCGCCCAGGTGAACAAGGAAGCCGAGGCGATGAACGAGAAGGACCGCGAGAAGGTGATCGCCGCCGGCAAGGCCAAGGTCATCACCCTCACTCCCGAGGAGCGCGAGGCCTGGCGCCAGGCGATGATGCCGGTGTGGAAGAAGTACGAGGCCGAGATCGGTGCCGACGTGCTGCGCGCCGCGCAGACCGTCAACCGCAAGCACTGATGCCCCCAGGCTGTCCGCCGTCCGGCGGATAGCCACATGGCCCGCGGGTGTTTGCCGGGCCTGCTTTGCGCGAGACTGGCGCGGTATCCGACCCGGAGCCGTGCCATGTCCGCCAGCGACGAGAAGTTCACCCGCCAGACCCTCCGTGAGGTCCGGCCCCTCACCCAGAACCTGTTCACCCTGCGTACCACCCGTGATCCGGGCTTTCGCTTCCGCGCCGGCCAGTTCGCCCGCCTGGGCGTGACCAAGGCCGATGGCATCACGGTGTGGCGGGCCTATTCGATGGTCTCGGCGCCCCATGACGAGTTCCTCGACTTCTTCTCCATCGTCGTGCCCGGCGGCGAGTTCACCTCCGAGCTGAGCCGGCTGGCGGTGGGCGACACCCTGCTGGTCGACAAGCAGGCCTTCGGCTTCCTCACCCTCGACCGCTTCGTCGACGGCCGCGACCTCTGGCTGCTGGCCACCGGCACCGGCGTGGCGCCGTTCCTGTCGATCCTGCAGGACCTGGAGGTGTGGCAGCGCTTCGAGCGCATCGTGCTGGTGTACAGCGTGCGCCACGCGGCGGAGCTGGCCTACCAGCCGCTGATCCACGGCCTGGCGGGGCTGGAGCATCTGGAAGGCGTGGCCGAGAAGTTCCTCTACCTGCCCGTTGTCACCCGCGAGGCCCGCCCGGGCGCCTTGGGTGGGCGCATCACCACCCTGATCGAGAACGGCGAACTGGAGCGCGCAGCCGGGCTGGCGCTGGAGCCGGAGCACTCGCGGGTGATGCTCTGCGGCAACCCGCAGATGATCGAGGACACCCGGGCGGTGCTGAAGGCGAGGGGGATGAACCTGTCGCTGAGCCGGCGACCGGGGCAGGTGGCGGTGGAGAATTACTGGTAGGGGGTGTGTCGCTTATCACTTCGGAACCCAGCGGATTACCGGGGTCTGTGGGGGCTTCCTGTTTCGCCCAAACGAAAACCGGCGCCCTGGGGCGCCGGTGGGTGAAGCGGTGAAGCCGGTCAGAGCTGGATCAGGTTGGGGATCTGCACGTCCGGGTTCACGTCCTGCTCGTAGTCCACGCCGTCGATCTCGAAGCCGAACAGGCGCAGGAACTCGGTCTTGTAACCGGTGAAGTCGGTCAGCTGGTACAGGTTCTCGTTGGTCACCTTGTTCCACAGGTCCTTCACGGTGTCCTGCACGTCCGGTTGCAGTTCCTTGTAGTCGGCGCGCAGGCGGCCGTCGGCGTCCAGGTGTGGCTCGGTGCCGTAGAGGCTCTCGCGGAACAGGCCGTCGACCTGTTCGATGCAGCCTTCGTGGGTGCCCTTTTCCTTCATCACCTTGAACAGCAGCGATAGGTACAGCGGCATCATCGGGATGGCCGAGCTGGCCTGGGTGACCACGGCCTTCAGCACGGAGACGCGGGCGTCGCCACCGGTGGCGGCGAGTTTCTCGCGGATGCCGAGGACCTTCTGGTCCAGGTCCTTCTTGGCGGCTCCGATGGAGCCGTTCCAGTACAGGTCGTGGGTGATCTCTTCGCCCAGGTAGGTGAAGGCGGTGGTCTTGGCGCCGTCGGCCAGCACGCCGGCTTCCTGCAGGGCGTCGATCCACATCTGCCAGTCTTCACCGCCCATGACCGCCACGGTGTGGGCGATCTCGGCCTCGGTGGCCGGCTCCATCACGCTTTCCTTGATCACTTCCTTGTCGGTGTCCAGGCCACGGAAGTTGACGGTCTTGCCGACCGGCTTGAGCACGGAGTTGAAGACTTCGCCGGTCTTGGGATGGGTGCGGCGCGGGGCGGCCAGGCTGTAGACCACCAGGTCGACCTGGCCCAGGTCCTGCTTGATGGTCTCGATGGTGACGCGCTTCACCTCATCGGAGAACGCGTCGCCGTTGATGCTGCGCGCGTACAGGCCCTTGGCCTGGGCGGCTTTCTCGAAGGCGGCGGAGTTGTACCAGCCAGCGGTGCCGGCCTTGGTCTCGCTGCCCGGACGCTCGAAGAACACGCCCAGGGTGTCGGCGCCCGCGCCGAAGGCGGCGGTGATGCGTGCGGCCAGGCCGTAGCCGGTGGACGAACCGATGACCAGCACCTTCTTCGGGCCGTTGGCCACGGGGCCCTTGGACTCGACGTAGCGGATCTGTTCCTTGACGTTGGCCTCGCAGCCGGCCGGATGGGTAGTGACGCAGATGAAGCCACGCACGCGCGGTTTGATGATCATGGAAACCTCGGTTGCTAGATGCGGTAACAGCACATTCAGAAGCGGGAGACGTCGCGCATCGTAGATAAGACACCTCGGTTGTGGCCAGCGGCAGCCGGGTGAGTCGGCAAAAGCCGGCCCACCCGGCATGACCGGGACGGGAGAGAGGGCCGCCCCGGCGCGCTCGTTGAGGTCCTCAGGCCTCCAGATCGGTGCGCGTGGCGCAGCTGCCGTCGCAGCGGCCCGGGCAGCTGCAGCCGGTGCTGCTGCGCCCGGTGGCGCGTTCCATGCGCCGGGCCACGGGCTCGTCGTCGGCGAACGGCAGCATGGTGGCCTCGTCCAGCTGGCGCTGGCTGCGCCCGAGGCTGAGCTGCACGGCGACGAAGAAGAAGGCCACCGTGCCCAGGCCGAACAGCACGTTCAGGGTTTCGGCATCCATGCTCCGCTCCTCAGGCCGTGGCGCCGGCCGGGGCCGTCGCACGGTCGGTGGTGCGCACGGTGTGCCAGGTGTTCCAGGCCATCAGCAGCATGCCGCTGAGGAAGAACAGGCCACCGACGAAGCGCACGATGAAGCCGGGGTGGCTGGCCTCCAGCGCCTCGACGAAGGAGTAGGTGAGGGTGCCGTCGTCGTTCACCGCCCGCCACATCAGGCCCTGGGTGATGCCGTTGACCCACATGGAGGCGATGTAGAGCACGGTGCCGATGGTGGCCAGCCAGAAGTGCGCGTTGATCAGCCCGGTACTGTGCATCCGCTCGCGGCCGTAGAGGCGCGGGATCAGGTGGTAGAGCGAGCCGATGGAGATCATCGCCACCCAGCCGAGGGCGCCGGCGTGCACGTGGCCGATGGTCCAGTCGGTGTAGTGGGAGAGGGCGTTGACGGTCTTGATGGCCATCATCGGGCCTTCGAAGGTGCTCATGCCGTAGAAGGCCAGGGACACCACGAGGAAGCGCAGGATGGGGTCGTCGCGCAGCTTATGCCAGGCACCCGACAGGGTCATCATGCCGTTGATCATGCCGCCCCAGCTGGGGGCCAGCAGCACCAGGGACATCACCATGCCCAGGGACTGCGCCCAGTCCGGCAGCGCGGTGTAGTGCAGGTGGTGCGGGCCGGCCCAGATGTACAGGGTGATCAGCGCCCAGAAGTGCACGATGGACAGGCGGTAGGAGTAGACCGGGCGCCCGGCCTGCTTGGGGATGAAGTAGTACATCATCCCGAGGAAGCCGGTGGTCAGGAAGAAGCCCACGGCGTTGTGGCCGTACCACCACTGGACCATGGCGTCGGTGGCCCCGGAGTAGACCGGGTAGGACTTGAACCAGCTCACCGGGATGGCGACGTGGTTGACGATGTGCAGCATCGCCGTGACCAGGATGAAGGCGCCGAAGAACCAGTTGCCGACGTAGATGTGCTTGGTCTGGCGCTTCATCACGGTGCCGAAGAACACCACCGCGTAGGCGACCCAGACGATGCCCATCCACACCGCCCCGGCGAATTCCACCTCGGCGTATTCCTTGGTGGTGGTCAGGCCCTGGGGCAGGGTCACCAGCAGGCAGATCACCAGGGCCTGCCAGCCCCAGAAGGTGAAGGCGGCGAGGCTGCCGCCGAACAGCCGCGCCTGGCAGGTGCGCTGCACGGTGTAGTAGCTGGTGGCGAACAGCGCGCTGCCGCCGAAGGCGAAGATCACCAGGTTGGTGTGCAGCGGCCGCAGGCGGCCGAAGCTGGTCCAGGGCAGGTCGAGGTTCAGGGACGGCCAGACCAGCTGGGCGGCGATGAACACCCCCAGGCCCATGCCGACGATGCCCCAGACCACCGTCATCAGCGCGAACTGGCGCACCACCCGGTAGTCGTAGGCGGGTTCGATTTCTGCAGTCTTCATGCGGAAAACCTTCAGGAGTGGGAATGGCTGGCCGGCACTGCCGACCGGGGCGCCACTCTAGGAAGGCGGGGCGGGACGAAACAGCCTCAGTTTTGGCTGCTTTTAGGAGATCAGATGAGCGCCATCTGCGCCCAGGCGACGCCAGGGGCGGCCTGGGTCATCTGATATCGGATTTCTGCTTCGATCTGATTCTGTTTCTGCGCCGGGTGGCTCGCCATAGTGGCTACCCGGACGATTGCCGCCTCCGGCGGCCCGATGAGGATCCCCATGTACCGATACGACGACTACGATCGCGCCCTGGTCCGCGAACGCGTCGCGCAGTTCCGTGACCAGGTGGCGCGGCGGCTGAGCGGCGAGCTGAGCGAGGAAGAGTTCCTGCCCCTGCGCCTGCAGAACGGCCTGTACCTGCAGAAGCACGCCTACATGCTGCGGGTGGCCATCCCCTACGGCACGCTGTCGTCGGACCAGCTGCGCACCCTGGCCCTCATCGCCCGGGAGTACGACCGGGGCTACGGCCACTTCACCACCCGGCAGAACATCCAGTTCAACTGGATCGACCTGGAGCGGGTGCCGGACATCCTCGAACGCCTCGCCGATGTCGACATGCACGCCATCCAGACCTCCGGCAACTGCGTGCGCAACATCACCACCGAGGCCTTCGCCGGGGTGGCCGCCGACGAGGTGCTGGACCCGCGCCCGCTGGCCGAGATCCTCCGCCAGTGGTCCACGGTGAACCCGGAATTCCTCTTCCTGCCACGCAAGTTCAAGATCGCCCTCTGCGCCGCCGAGGAGGACCGCGCAGCCGTGCAGATGCACGACATCGGCCTCTACCTGTACCGCGACGGGGACGGCGAGATGCGCCTCAAGGTGCTGGTGGGCGGCGGGCTTGGGCGTACGCCGATCCTCGCCCAGGTGATCCGCGAGGGGCTGCACTGGCGCCACCTGCTGTCCTATGTCGAGGCGGTGCTGCGGGTCTACAACCGCCACGGCCGCCGCGACAACAAGTACAAGGCGCGCATCAAGATCCTGGTCAAGGCCCTGGGCATCGAGGCCTTCGCCCATGAGGTGGAGGCCGAATGGGAGCACCTGCGCGACGGCCCGGCCCAGCTGACCGAGGCGGAGTACGCCCGCGTGGCGGCCTCCTTCACCACGCCGGCCTACGCCACCCTCGATGCCGCCGACCTGGAACATGGCCGGCGCCTGGCCGAGGACCCGGCCTTCGCCCGCTGGTGCGCCCGCAACCTGCAACCACACAAGGTGCCCGGCTATGCGTCGGTGGTGATCTCCACCAAGCCCGGTCCCGAGGCCCCGCCGGGTGACGTGACCGCCGCGCAGATGGAGGCGGTGGCGGAGTGGGCCGAGCGCTTCGGCTTCGGCGAGATCCGCATTGCCCACGAGCAGAACCTGGTGCTGCCGGACGTGCCCAAGCGCGACCTGCACGCCCTCTGGCTGGCCGCCTGCGAGGCGGGCCTTGCGACCCCCAACGTCGGCCTGCTGACCGACATCATCGCCTGCCCCGGCGGCGACTACTGCGCCCTGGCCAATGCCAAGTCGATCCCCATCGCCCAGGCGATCCAGGCGCGCTTTCGCGACCCGGCGCGGCTGGAGGCCCTCGGCGAGCTGAGCCTGAACATCTCCGGCTGCATGAATGCCTGCGGCCACCACCACATCGGCAACATCGGCATCCTCGGCGTCGACAAGGGCGGCAGCGAGTGGTACCAGGTGACCCTCGGCGGTGCCCAGGGCATGTCGGCGGCCCTGGGGCGGGTGATCGGCCCGTCCTTCAGTGCCGCCGAAGTGCCCCAGGTGATCGAGCACATCGCCGACACCTACCTGGCGCACCGCGAGGGCGACGAGCGCTTCGTCGACACCCTCGGCCGCATCGGCCTGGAGCCGTTCAAGGCACGGGTCTACACCCGTGAGGAGGAACCGGCATGAACAACCTGATCCGCCTGCGCCAGGGTGTGCCCGGCCTGGTCGAGGACGACCCCTGGACCCTGGTGCGCCCGGACGAGGCGCTGCCGGACGGCGGGCCGCTGATCCTGCCGCTGGCGCTCTGGCAAGCCCGGCAGGACGCCGCCGTGCTGGCGGGCGAGCGCGTCAGCGAGGATGCGCTGCTGTTGCAGCCGGACGACGACGTGGAAGCCCTGCGGGACTGCCTCTACAGCCTGCCGCTGATCGCCGTGGACTTCCCCAGCTTTCGCGATGGCCGGGGCTACAGCCAGGCCTACCTGCTGCGCAGCCGGCTCGGCTGGGCCGGCGAGTTGCGCGCCGTGGGGGACGTGCTGCGGGACCAGTTGGCGCACATGCGCCAGTGCGGCTTCGACGCCTTTGCGGTGCGTGCCGACAAGTCCGCCGAGGACGCCCTCAAGGGGCTGGCCGGGCTCAGCGTGCTCTACGGCCGCTCGGTGATCGAGCCGCGCCCGCTGTTCCGGCGCCGCGAGGCCGATGTCACGATTGGTAAAAATTGACGGCTCGGGGGAAGGCCGCGTTCTGTCCTACGATGCACGTCCGTTTTTTCTGATCGGACCCCAATGGACAGCGACAGTACCCGGCCTCCCCCGGCCCCCTCCCTCTCCGGCGCCTCGCGCCTTCCCGTTCCCCGGCTCCCTGCCGTGAATCCCTTCGGCCTCCCGTTCCGCGCCCCTTCGGCGTACCGGATGGCGGCTGCCCGTCGTTGCGGCGAGGAGGGCTGACATGGAGTGGATCGCCGACCCCACGGCCTGGCTGGGCCTCCTCACCCTGGTGGTGCTGGAGATCGTGCTGGGCATCGACAACCTGGTGTTCATCGCCATCCTCGCGGACAAGCTGCCGCCCCACCAGCGTGACCGCGCGCGCCTGATCGGCCTGTCGCTGGCACTGCTGATGCGCCTGGGCCTGTTGGCCAGCATCTCCTGGCTGGTGACGCTGACCGAGCCGCTGTTCGAGGTCTTCGGCCACGCCTTCTCGGGCCGTGACCTGATCATGCTGTTCGGCGGTGTGTTCCTGCTGTTCAAGGCCACCGTGGAGCTGCACGAGCGCATCGAGGGCCATGCCCAGCCGAGCACCGGCAGCCGCACCTATGCCCTGTTCTGGCCGGTGGTGGCGCAGATCGTGGTGCTCGACGCGGTGTTCTCCCTGGACGCGGTGATCACCGCCGTCGGCATGGTGGAGCACCTGGAAGTGATGATGATCGCGGTGGTGATCTCCATCGGCCTGATGATCGTCGCCAGCAAGCCGCTGACCGCCTTCGTCAACGCCCACCCCACGGTGATCATGCTGTGCCTGGGCTTCCTGATGATGATCGGCTTCAGCCTCACCGCCGAAGGCCTGGGCTTCCACATTCCCAAGGGCTACCTGTACGCGGCCATCGGCTTCTCGATCCTCATCGAGCTGGCCAACCAGACGGTGCGCTGGCGCCGTCGCCGCCGCCAGGAGGAGGCCGGCGGCCTGCGCGAGCGGACCGCCCACGCGGTGCTGCGCCTGCTGGGTGGCCGTGGCGTGGAGGCCGACGAGGTGGGCGATGAGATCGCCGATCTGGTGAAGGACAACGGCCGTGGCCAGGTGCCCTTCGACCGCCGCGAGCGGGTGATGATCAGCGGCGTGCTGGGCCTGGCCGAGCGCCCCATCCGCACCCTGATGACCAACCGCGTGGAGGTGGAGCGCATCGACCTGGCCGACAGCCGCGAGACGGTGCACGACGCGCTGCTGCGCTCGCCCTATTCGCGCCTGGTGGTGGTCCGCGATGCGGACGTGGACGAGCCCCTGGGCTACGTGCACAAGAAGGAACTGCTGCGCACGCTGCTGCAGGGCCAGGTGCCGGAGATCGAGCCCTTGCTGCGCATCCCGCCCAACCTGCCGGAGAGCGCCTCGGTGCTCAGTGCCCTGGAGGAGATGCGCAAGGCCTCGACCCACGTGGCCTTCGTGGTCAACGAGTTCGGCGGCTTCGAGGGCCTGCTGACCATGACCGACATCCTCGAATCCATCGCCGGCGAACTGCCGGACGCCAGCGAGGTGGACGGCCTGGATATCGAGCCCGTGGACACGGGCTGGAAGGTCAGCGGCGCGGTGAACCTGAGCCTGCTGAACGAGCGCCTGGGCTTCCCGCCCCGTCCTCAGGAGCTCTACCAGACGGTCGCCGGCCTGGCCATGAGCCTGCTGGACCGCCTGCCGGTGGTGGGCGACGCGCTGGAGGTGGAAGGCTGGCGCCTGCAGGTGATCGAGGTGAAGGAGCGTCGGGTCAACCGGCTGCTGCTGGAGCCGCCGCCCGGCCACCCGCGGCGCTCGGGCTGAGCCTGCCCCATGAAGAACGGCGCCCTCGGGCGCCGTTCTTTCATTCACCTGCTGCTCAGGGCTGCTGTTTCTGCTGGGCCTTGAGCAGGTCGCGGATCTCGCTGAGCAGCTCCTGGTCCTTGGTGGGGGCCGGCGGTACTTCGGGGGCGGCGGCTTCCTCGCGCTTGAGCTTGTTGATCACCTTGACCCCCATGAAGATGGCGAAGGCCACGATCACGAAGTCGAGCACCGTCTGGATGAACTTGCCATAGGCCAGGACCACGGCCGGGGCGTTGCCCTCGGCGGCCTTGAGGGTGATGGCCAGGTCGGAGAAGTCCACGCCCCCGACCAGCAGCCCCACCGGCGGCATGACAACGTCGCCGACGAAGGAGGACACGATCTTGCCGAATGCAGCGCCGATGATGATGCCCACGGCCATGTCGACCACGTTGCCCTTGACCGCGAAGGCCTTGAATTCCGACAGCAAGCTCATGCGATTTCCCCCGGGGATTGGACTGATGGGCTGAAAGTGTAACCGAGTGTTCTGACAGCGCCATCCTACCGGTGTTGCGGTTCGGTGTAGCGGTAGAGCCTGCAGAAGTCCTCGTGTACCTGCGGATCGGGGTGCTTCTGCACCCGCACGCCGGCTGCCGGGTAGCGCCCCAGCAGCACCTTCGGGCGCACCGGGCGCGGGTAGAAGCCGCCACCGCAGTTGGGGCAGACGTTGTGCAGCCGCTCGACGCAGTCGGCGCAGAAGGTGCATTCGAAGGAGCAGATGCGGGCTTCGGTGCTGGCGGGCGGCAGGGCGCGGGCGCAGGCTTCGCAGGTGGGGCGCAGCTCGAGCATCGGGGCTCTCCTGGGGGGCGACCGCTCATCCTAGTGCGCCCGCCAGGCGGCGCCCAGTTACGAGCGTTCACTGTAACGCCGGTGAAACAGGTGGCTGTCCGGTCGCCCAGGCTGGTCTAGCCTCTAGCTGCTGCTTCGGTCTTGCAAGGAGCCTTGCCATGCCTCTCGAACACCACGCCCTGGAACGCGAATTCCCTGATGATCACGCCACGATGCACGAACTTCTCCAGCACAACGTGCACTTTGCCCGCCTGGCCGCCGAGTACCACCACCTCGACACGCGCATCTACGAAGTGGAGGACGGCCGGCATGCCCTGGATGACCTGCAACTGCACAGCCTGAAGATGAAGCGGGTCGCCCTGAAGGACGAAATCGCCCAGCTGCTCAGGGCCCATCAGGGCGGTTGACCGGCGTCAACGCGGTGCCCGGGGCGGCTGGCTAGGCTGGCCGCCTTTCCCCTTCGGAGCACTCGCCATGACGGCCTACGACACCCTTCCGAGCGCCACCCCCGAATCCGACCGCAAGGCCCAGTACGAGGCGCGCCGAGCCGAGGAACGACGTGACCGCCTGCGCCAGCAGCTGGACCTGCTGGACAAGCGCATCGCCCGCGTCCAGGCCGGCACCGAGCCGCTGGACGGCTCCAGCCTGCAGGCCCTGCAGATGCGCCGCGAAGGTCTGGCCCAGGACCTGGCCCGCCTGCCGCGCAAGGAAGGCTGCTGCGGCTGCGGGCGCGCCTGCAAGGGGTGATCCGCTATCATGCGGGCTTCGTTTTTCTGACGGAGTCCGCTGATGGCCAAGGCCAAGCGCATGTACGGCTGCACCGAGTGCGGCTCGACCTTTCCCAAATGGGCTGGCCAGTGTGCCGATTGCGGGGCCTGGAACACCCTGGTGGAAACCGTGGTGGAAGGGGCTGCCGCCTCGTCCTCCAGCGGGCGCGCCGGCTGGGCCGGCGGCCAGGCGCAGATCAAGACCCTGGCCGAGGTCAGCGTCGAGGAGATGCCGCGCTTCTCCACCGCATCGGCCGAACTGGACCGGGTGCTCGGTGGCGGCCTGGTCGATGGTTCGGTGGTGCTGATCGGCGGTGACCCCGGCATCGGCAAGTCCACCATCCTCCTGCAGACCCTCTGCAACATCGCCACCCGCTTCCCCGCGCTCTACGTCACCGGTGAGGAATCCCAGCAGCAGGTCGCCATGCGCGCCCGCCGCCTCGGGCTGCCTGAGGACAAGCTCAAGGTGATGACCGAGACCTGCATCGAAAGCATCATCGCCACCGCGCGGGTGGAGAAGCCCAAGGTGATGGTGATCGACTCCATCCAGACCATCTTCACCGAGCAGCTGCAGTCCGCCCCCGGCGGCGTGGCCCAGGTGCGCGAGAGCGCCGCGCTGCTGGTGCGCTATGCCAAGCAGAGCGGTACGGCGATCTTCCTGGTCGGCCACGTGACCAAGGAGGGCGCCCTGGCAGGCCCCCGCGTGCTGGAGCACATGGTCGACACGGTGCTGTATTTCGAGGGCGAGTCCGACGGCCGCCTGCGCCTGCTGCGGGCGGTGAAGAACCGCTTCGGCGCGGTGAACGAGCTGGGCGTGTTCGGCATGACCGATCGCGGCCTGAAGGAGGTTTCCAACCCGTCGGCGATTTTCCTCACCCGCGCCCAGGAAGCGGTGCCCGGCAGCGTGGTGATGGCCACCTGGGAAGGCTCGCGGCCGATGCTGGTGGAGGTGCAGGCGCTGGTGGACACCAGCCACCTGGCCAACCCGCGCCGGGTCACCCTGGGCCTGGACCCGAACCGCCTGGCGATGTTGCTGGCGGTGCTGCACCGCCACGGCGGCATTCCCACTCACGACCAGGATGTGTTCCTCAACGTGGTGGGCGGGGTGAAGGTGCTGGAGACGGCCTCCGATCTGGCGCTGATCGCCGCCATCATGTCGAGCCTGCGCAACCGGCCGCTGGAGCATGACCTGCTGGTGTTCGGCGAGGTGGGCCTGTCTGGCGAGGTGCGCCCGGTGCCCAGCGGGCAGGAGCGCCTGAAGGAGGCGGGCAAGCATGGCTTCAAGCGGGCCATCGTGCCCAAAGGGAACGCCCCGAAAGAGGCGCCCCCCGGCTTGCGGGTCATCGCGGTGACGCGCCTGGAACAGGCGCTCGACGCGCTGTTCGAGTAGCTGTCAGGCGTCCACGAGGGCGGCCAGGTCGCGCTCCAGCAGCGTCTCGTCGCCCAGGTTCAGCTCCATCAGCCGGCGCAGGTGGGCGATGGAGTCCAGGTCGATGTGCTGGCAGACGAAGCCCAGCTGATCGTCGTGGATCCGGGTGAGGACCACGTCCATGCGCACCAGGGCGTCCCGGGACAGGTGGATGACCGCCTGGAAGGGTTGGTCCCCGTCCCCGTTCCAATTATTCGGGCGGCTCAGCAGCAGGCCTTTCAGGGAGATGTCCTGCAGTTCGGCCTGCCATTGGCGCTCGCCCTGGATCAGTTCGGTCACGGCGTCGAACGCGACCCGGTGGAAGCGCCGTCGTTCGTGTTCTTTCTGGCTCATCGCTCAAGACTCCTGGGCAGTTTGGATCACTATAGACAAGGGCTAGAGTACCCGCTCATCCCCGACGACGACGCCAGGCCAGCAGCAGGCCGCCGGCCACCAGCAGTGCGCCGAGGCCATAGGCGGCATGGCGTCGGGATGGCGCCAGGGCGGTGATGGCGGCCCAGCGTTCTTCCCATTGGCGGGGCTTGGCCCGCTCGAAATCCGGATCTTCACACGTCTTGCCGAAGTTGCCGGCCCACTCCACGAACGGACCGTTCTCCACGTAGCGGCGGTAAATGCGCCGGGCGCTGTCCAGATCGCGGTACTCCAGCCACCCGCTGGCCTGACACAGTGCAGCGGCGAAGGCCTGGCTGGTGTGCGGCAGTCGGTCGGCGGCGCGTTCGGCCAGGTCCGCCGCCACCCAGCGGTAGTGGAAGCGGCGGTTGGGCTCGGCCAGTGCGCTGTTCTGGCGCCTGGCTTCGTCTTCGCTCAGCCAGCCGGCCGGGTCCTGTCGTTCCACCTGGAGCTGGTAGTAGTTGCCTTCGTAGACCTTGAAGTCCGGCGACATCTCATAGCCCAGCAGCTCCATGCCGCGCCAGCGTGCCAGGACGGCGGCGGTGTAGTAGGCCTCGGCCTGGCCGATGTCGGTCCAGCGGCTCTCCGCCTCCCGGCGTGCCCGGGCGTACTCGCGGGCGATGGTGCGCAGCTCCTCGGTGGCGAAGTAGGCCGGTGCCTCGTCGTAGCGCCCTTCGCGCATCAGGCGACGGCCCAGCAGCTCCCGCAGCAGGGTGGCAATCGGGCGAGGCAGGTAGGCGTCGCCTTGGGCTTGGTCCTGCGGATTGGGCGCTGGCACCTTGGCGTCGACGAAGCCCTTCAGCTCGTCTGCGGTGAGCACCCGTTCGGCGAGGGTGGCGGTGTCCTCCCAGTAGATCTCGCCGCTGCGGTAGAGCATGTCCAGGGCGTCCAGGTAGTCGCCGCGCTTAAGCGCGAGTACGGCGCGTTCGCCGTCGACCCGGCAGTGAGGCTTCACCGTTTCCAGGTAGCCGTCGTCGTCGCGCCGGTAGGCCCAGCTCTCGTTCTCGGGGAAGGCCTGGGAGGCCTTGGCATAGGCCTGGGTGGCCGTAGTGATGTCGCCGTCGTGCAGTGCCACCTTGGCGCGGATCCACCAGGCGAGGCCCGAGTCGCCGGCCTTTTCCAGCAAGCGCCGGGCGGTGTCGTACTGGCCGCTCTGGTAGGCCAGGGTGGCGAGGCGGTCGGCATTGGGCAGGGCCGGTTCGTCCAGCGACAGCAACAGCTGGACGAGGGGCTTCTCGGCCTCGGTCTGGCCCTCGTAGTCCCAGCCGATTCGGGTCAGCAGGCGGATGGTCAGCAACTGCTGGACCTCCGGAACCTCCAGCAGCGGGCGCAACTGATCCACCGGCATCTGCGCCAGTTCGCTGGAGAGGAGCTTGAGGGAGCTGATGCCGACGCTGGAGTTCAGCGCCGCCTGGTTGGAATAGAAGCGGATGGCCTGGCCCCAGTCGCCGGCGTCCTTGGCCACGCGGGCCTCTTCCCCGAGGCTGGCGGCGGCCAGTTCCAGCGGGTCGGGGAAGCCGTCCAGGACCAGTTGGCGGGTCAGCTGGAAGGCTTCGCGGGCGGCTTGGGCGTGGGCCTGCCGGCGCTGCTCGGCCCCGGCATCGGTGGTCACGTCGTCGGAAGCGGGCAGATTGCGGCTCATTTCCGCCTGTGCGCGCCCAAGGGAATAGGCCGCCCAGGTGCTGCGGGCCCGGCGTTGGTCGGCGGGCAGGGCGAGCAGGCGGCGGAAGTAGCCGCTGGCCTCTTCCCCGTCACGGCGGAAGGCTACGGCGCCGGCGATGTAGAGACGCTGCTCTTCTGGCAGGTCGCCGGCCTGGGCTTCCACCTGGGCGGGGTCATCCAGGGCACGCAGCTGCTCGACGCGCTGGGCGACGTCGCGTCCCAGTTCGTCCCGCTCCACCCACTCCCGCTGGCGCACGTAGTTCTCGTTGTCCGCCTCCCAATAGATCACCAGGGTGGCCTGGCTCACCGGCTTGAGCCCGGCGATGGGCGGGGCCAGGTGGGTGGCTTCGAAGACGAAGTTGTTCTCCGGCATCTCGGCCAGGGTGCGGGCGCGGTTGTCCAGCAGGGTCAGGCTGAAGTCGGGCCCGCAGGCCAGGGCCTGGTTGGCCAGCGGCAGGGCCAGGGCCAGGGCGATGGCCAGGGCCAGGCGGGCGAGGGGCCGATCAGGGTTGTGCATGGAGTCCTCCTTGAGCAGGTGCATGGCAGCGGGCCCAGCCCAGCGCTCGGCGCTGGCCCGCTTGCAGGTAGAGGGTGGGGCCGGCCTCGCGTTCCAGGCGCAGGCCGGCGTCGTCCGTGACGAGGCGATAGCCCGGCAGGGCGTCATGGGCGAAGCAGTCATGGGCGGCCAGTTGCAGGCGAGCGGGCAGCGCTGCCGGGGCATTGCCGAGGTTGGCCAGGGTCAGTTCGTTGAGCTGGGGGTCGTTGTCCGGGCGTCGCACGTCCAGGCGCAGGTCGGCCGCCAGTGCTTCGCCCCGGGCCACCGCCATCAGCGTCGCCAGCGGCCAGGCGCGGCGATCCCCGGGCAGGGGCAGGCGGAACCAGATCAGGCCCGCCAGGTGTGTGGGCGGGTCGCGGCGCAACTGGGCGACGAGCCCGGCGACGCGTTGGGGATCGGCCATCCATTCCTGGCGCGCCCCGGCGATGGGCAGCGGTGCTTCGCTCTCCACCTGAACGCCTTCGTCGGAGCGGATCAGGCCGGCGCCGTAGGCGGGCAGGGCGAGGAGGAAGGGCGTGGGGCTGACGGCATCCCAGCGGCGCGCCCATTCCAGGGCCTGGCGCTCGTCGAACAGGCCCTTCTCCGGCGCGCTGACACCGTGCACCTGGAGGACGCTGCCGTCGACCTGGGCGAGCACGTCCGGCAGGCGGGGGCTCGACAGCCAGGCGGGCAGGGCGGTGATGCCGAGCTGCATGCCGGTGGGCAGGCTGGCGCGCAACTCGCCGAGGAAGAGGGCGTAGTCCGCCAGGCGCGCGCTGGCGCAGTCGTGGTCGATTTCCACGGCCACCGGGGTGAGCCCGGTGCGTTGCCAGTCCGCCAGCAGGCTGC
Source organism: Pseudomonas sp. FeS53a (assembly GCF_000931385.1). Classification (NCBI taxonomy): domain Bacteria; kingdom Pseudomonadati; phylum Pseudomonadota; class Gammaproteobacteria; order Pseudomonadales; family Pseudomonadaceae; genus Pseudomonas; species Pseudomonas sp. FeS53a. The sequence goes on along the minus strand of NZ_JYFT01000063.1, from coordinate 81,732 downwards.
CGATCTCGTCCCGTGCGCGCTGGCTGTCCAGTTGCSGCAACTGGCCGTCCAGGCGCACCACGGCGACCCAGGGGCGGCCGTCCTGGCGCAGCAGGTCGGTGTCGATGCGGGCCCGCGACCAGCCGGCGCCCGGGTGGGCCTGGAGGGCCAGTACGCGCAGGGTGGAAAAGGTGGCGTGGCTGGCGCGCAGGGCCTCGGCGTGGGCCGGGGTCCATTGGCGTTGCCAGACGTAGAGCTGCTGGTCGAGCGGCGGCGAGTGTCCGTCCCGGCAGGCGGCCAACATCAGCAAGGCTGCGAAGAGTGCCGCGATCCTGCGGCGGAGGGGGCCGGTCATGGACGGTCATCGATGGGGCAGGCGGGCCTGCTGGCCCGGTCGCGGCGGATTAGACTCCCAATCCCCGGCGCCGGCAAGGGGCGCCCGCCAACCCGTTCACATCCCCGGCGACCGCTCGCCGGATGGTTGACCGTTCGGTTTGACAGCCGCTTTCCTGTCACCAAAGCTGCATGAGCTATTCACCTTCTGATTACCTGTGGAGTGCAGCTAATGGACAACCGACTGCTGGTCAAAGGTCTGATTGCGGGATTGCTCTGTGTTGGCAGCGTGGCGGCTCATGCCGATGCTGCCGGCGGCAACGGATGCGGCTGGGGCAACATGCTCTTCGAAGGGCAGCGCGGCATGGCCCCCCACTTCCTCGCCACCACCACCAACGGCACCTCGGGCAACGCCACCTTCGGTATGACCTCCGGGACCAACGGGTGCGACACCAGCGTCAAGCTGGGCTATGGCGGCCGCTCGATGCTGGCCATGAACGGCATGCTCGACAACATCGCCGAGGACATGGCCCAGGGCCAGGGCGAGGCGCTGGACGCCTACGCCACCCTGCTGGGCGTGGAGAAGGCCGACCGTGCCCACTTCGCCAAGATCACCCAGGAGAACTTCGCGCAGATCTTCTCCGCCCCCGACGTGACCGGCGAGCAGGTACTGGCCAACACCCTCGACGTGATGAGCCGCGACCAGCAGCTGGCGCGCTACGCCAAGCAACCGGCCTGATCGGCAGGAGCAATGAAGAAGCCGGGCGATGCCCGGCTTTTTCATGCCTGCGGGATACGTGAGGGGGCATGCGCGGCGCGTGCCGGCGTGACGGGCGGCGTTGCGGGTGTCCTCAGACCCTTCCTGCAATTTTCTGCGTGAGGAAGGAAATTCATCGAAGGTGTCTTCCGGCGCGGTTGTCGGAAGGCTCTAGACCAATGTCTAGACCTCAATCGGGACGGATGGGGCTAAGCTTGTGCGGCAGCTCGTCTGTCCATCCATTGGGAGTCTCCTATGAACAATAACAACAGCGTCGCGCGCCACCTGCCCTGGGCAGTGCTGGCCGTCATCGGCGCCAGTGCCTTGGGCGTGGTCGCGTTGCGCCGCGGCGAGGCCATCAACGCCTTGTGGATCGTGGTGGCAGCCGTGGCGCTCTACCTGATCGCCTACCGCTACTACAGCCTGTTCATCGCCAGCAAGGTGATGCAGCTCGATCCGACCCGCGCCACCCCGGCGCTGATCAACAACGACGGCCTGGACTACGTCCCGACCAACAAGCACATCCTCTTCGGTCACCACTTCGCCGCCATCGCCGGCGCCGGCCCGCTGGTGGGCCCGGTGCTCGCGGCGCAGATGGGCTACCTGCCCGGCACGCTCTGGCTGATCGCCGGGGTGGTGCTGGCCGGTGCGGTGCAGGACTTCATGGTCCTGTTCATCTCCACCCGCCGCAACGGCCGCTCCCTGGGCGAACTGGTGCGCGAGGAGATGGGCCAGGTACCCGGCACCATCGCGCTGTTCGGCGCCTTCCTGATCATGATCATCATCCTCGCGGTGCTCTCGCTGATCGTGGTGAAGGCCCTGGCCGAGAGCCCCTGGGGCATGTTCACGGTGATGGCGACCATCCCCATCGCGGTGTTCATGGGCGTGTACATGCGCTACATCCGCCCGGGCCGCATCGGTGAGATCTCGCTGATCGGCGTGGTCCTGCTGCTGGCCTCCATCTGGCTGGGCGGCCAGGTCGCCGCGGACCCGGTCTGGGGGCCGGCGTTCACCTTCACCGGCATCCAGATCACCTGGATGCTGATCGGCTATGGCTTCGTCGCCGCCGTGCTGCCGGTGTGGCTGATCCTCGCCCCGCGCGACTACCTGTCCACCTTCCTCAAGATCGGCACCATCATCGCCCTGGCCATCGGCATCCTGGTGACCATGCCGATGCTGAAGATGCCGGCCCTGACCCAGTTCATCGACGGCACCGGCCCGGTGTGGAAGGGCAACCTGTTCCCCTTCCTGTTCATCACCATCGCCTGTGGTGCGGTGTCCGGCTTCCACGCGCTGATCAGCTCCGGCACCACGCCCAAGCTGCTGGCCAGCGAGACCCACGCCCGCTACATCGGCTACGGCGGCATGCTGATGGAGTCCTTCGTCGCCATCATGGCCATGGTCGCCGCTTCGGTGATCGAGCCGGGCGTGTACTTCGCCATGAACAGCCCGCCGGCCGTGGTCGGCACCGACGTCGCCGCCGTGGCGGCCACCGTCAGCAGCTGGGGCTTCACCATCACCCCCGAGCAGTTGGAAGCCACCGCCCGTGACATCGGCGAGCACACCATCCTGGCCCGTGCCGGTGGTGCGCCGACCCTGGCCGTGGGCATCGCGCAGATCCTCCACCAGGTGCTGCCGGGCGAGAACACCATGGCGTTCTGGTACCACTTCGCGATCCTCTTCGAGGCGCTGTTCATCCTCACTGCCGTGGACGCCGGCACCCGTGCCGGGCGCTTCATGCTGCAGGACCTGCTGGGCAACTTCGTCCCGGCGCTGAAGAAGACCGACTCCTGGTTCGCCAACGTGCTCGCCACCGCCGGTTGCGTGGCCCTCTGGGGCTGGCTGCTGTACCAGGGCGTGATCGACCCGCTGGGCGGCATCAACACCCTGTGGCCGCTGTTCGGCATCTCCAACCAAATGCTCGCCGGCATCGCCCTGATGCTGGGCTGCGTGGTGCTGATCAAGATGAAGCGCCAGCGCTACGTGTGGGTGACGCTGATCCCGGCCACCTGGCTGCTGATCTGCACCACCACCGCCGGCCTGATCAAGCTGCTGGACCCGAACCCTGCCGTCGGCTTCCTGGCCCTGGCCAAGAAGTACAGCGACGCCGCCGCCGCCGGCCAGGTGCTGGCACCGGCCAAGGACATGGCGCAGATGCAGCACGTCATCTTCAACGCCTACACCAACGCCACCCTGACCGTGCTGTTCCTGTTCGTGGTGCTCAGCGTGCTGTTCTATGCCTTCAAGGTCGGCCGTGCCGCCTGGAGCAAGCCCGAGCGCAGCGACAAGGAAACGCCGTTCCAGCCGATCCCGGACGCCTGAGGAGTGAACGCGCATGTTCAATGACCTGAGCCGCATGGGTAAGTACCTTGGGCAGGCCGCCCGGATGCTGGTGGGCATGCCCGACTACGACACCTACGTCGAGCACATGCGCAACAAGCACCCGGACCAGCCGGTGATGAGCTACGAGGCGTTCTTCCGGGAGCGCCAGGAAGCCCGTTACGGGGGCGGGAAGGGGCGGCCCATTCGCTGCTGCTGAAACCTGCCCCGCCAGGCTGCTGCGCTTGGCATCTTGGAGGCGGGCAGTGCTCGGAATCCTCATGTACTGGAGTACATTGCGGTTCCTGCGCGCTGGTCGCCACCAACCTGCCTGCGCTCGCGACGCCTGGCGAGACAGGTTGATAGTTACCCACGCGCCACGACTCGTCGTGGCGCTGTTCTTTCTGCTCCGCGCACCGCCGAAACACCCATGGCCTGCCTTCCGCGCAGGTCACCGCCACATTGAGGAATGCCCTGATGTCCGCACACCTCCCCATCCCCGTCACCGTGCTCACCGGCTTTCTCGGTGCCGGCAAGACCACGCTCCTGAAGCACATCCTCAAGGCCGAGCACGGCCTGAAGATCGCGGTGATCGAGAACGAATTCAGCGAGACGCCCATCGATGGCCAACTGCTGGGCGACGAGCCGGTGCAGGTGATGACCCTGGCCAACGGCTGCGTCTGCTGCTCCATCCACGTCGAGCTGGAAAAGGCCCTGTTCCTCCTGCTGGAGCGCCTGGATGCCGGCGAACTGGCCTTCGACCGCCTGGTGATCGAGTGCACCGGCCTGGCCGACCCGGCGCCCGTGGCGCAGACCTTCTTCGCCGATGAAGCCCTCTGCGAGCGCTACGTGCTGGACGGCATCATCACCCTGGTGGACGCCGTGAATGCCGAGCGCCACCTGGCCGAACCCATCGCCCAGGCCCAGGTGGGGTTCGCCGACCGCATCCTGGTGAGCAAGCGCGACCTGGTGGACGAAGCGCACTTCGAAGGCCTCAGCCAGCGTCTCTCGCGGATCAACCGCCGGGCGCCGGTGCGCGTCGTCGATCACGGCCGCATCGACCTGGCCGAACTGCTGGACGTGCGCGGCTTCAACCTCAACGCCGACATCGGCCCCGTGCTGACCTTGCGCCCCGTGCGCCCGGCCGCCACCCCGGACCGCATCGGCACCCTGGTGCTCAAGAGCGACAAGCCGCTGGACATGGAGCGCCTCAGCGCCTTCATGGAAGGCCTGCTGGAGCGCCACGGCAACGCCCTGCTGCGCTACAAGGGCGTGCTCGCAGTGGCCGGCGAAGCCCGTCGCCTGGTGTTCCAGGGCGTACTGCGCCTGTACGGCTTCGACTGGGATCGCGAATGGGAGGCGGACGAGCCGCGCGAGAGCGTGATGGTCTTCATCGGTGACAACCTCCCGGAAGACGAGATCCGCGCCGGATTCGAAGCCGCCGTCCACTGAGCGTCATCGGTGATTGGAATGCCGCTTGAAAGTAAATAGAATCACTCGCATTTGATTCTTTTCCTCTTTCGGCGTGCCCCGTATGACCGATGCCGTAGCGGCACCCGGCGACACCCCCGGTTCGCTCTACCGTGAGCACCGCAGCTGGCTCGAAGGCTGGCTGCGGCGCCGCCTGGGCAACGCCTGGGATGCCGCCGACCTGACCCAGGACACCTTCGTCCGCGTGCTGGCGGCCCACCAGCAGCGCACCTTGCCGACCCTGGCCGAGCCCCGCGCCTACCTGCTCACCATCGGCCGCCGCCTGCTGATCAATCACCACAAGCGCCGCAGTCTCGAACAGGCCTACCTGGACGCCCTGGCCTGCCTGCCCGAGGCCGAGGTGCCGTCGCCGGAGCAGCGCTGGCTGGTGCTGGAAACCCTGCACGCCCTCGACGAACTGCTGGACGGCCTGCCCCTGGCGGTGCGCCGGGCCTTCCTCTGGTCGCAGCTCGAAGGGCTGGACTACGCCCGTATCGCCGAGCGCCTGGCGGTGTCCGAGCGCACGGTGAAGCGCTACATGGCGCGTGCCTACGAGCACTGCCTGCTGGTGGAGCTGTGAGCGCCCACGCTGCGGAACCGGCGCGGCGCATCGCCCGCGAGGCCGCGCAATGGCTGGTGCTCCGGGACGCCGGCGGGCTGGGCCCGGAGCAAGCGGCTGCGCTGCAGCACTGGCGCGCCCTCAGCGAGGCCCACGAAGCCGCCTGGCAACGGGCCGAGGCGCTGCGCCAACGCTTCGCCGGGTTGCCCGCGCCCCTGGCCCTGGCCAGCCTGGACCGCCCCGACCTCGGCCGGCGCCGTGCGCTCAAGCAGGTGCTGGCCCTCGCCACCCTCGCCCCGGCAGCCTGGCTGGCCTACCGCCAGGCGCCCGTGGCCAGTTGGCGCGCGGACCTGCGCACCGCCACCGGTGAACGTCGCGACGTCGACCTGCCCGGTGGGGGCCGCCTGCACCTGAACACCGCCAGCGCGGTCAACCTCGGCTCCGGCGTCATCGAGCTGGTGGCCGGCGAGATCGCCGTGGAAACCCCCGGCCCGCTGCGGGTCGAGCGGGCCGAAGGCCGGCTGCTGACCGACGCTGCGCGCTTCTGCGTGCGGCAACTGGAGGTGGGCTGCCTGGTGTCGGTGGAAGCGGGCACGGTTCGCCTGCACCCTGCGACCGGGCAGGTGGTGGCGCTGTCTGCGGGCCAGCGTGCCGGCCTGCTCCCGACAGGCACCACGCCGGTGACGCGCTTCGACCCCGAGCAGCCCGACTGGCGCCAGGGGGTGCTGATCGTCGAGAACCGTCCCCTCGGCACCGTGCTGCGCGAGCTGGATCGCTACCGCCCCGGCCTGCTGCGCTGGGACGCGGCACTGGAGGCGCTGCCGGTGACCGGCACCTTCCGCCTCGACGACACCGACCGCGTGCTCGCACTGCTCGCCGCCACCCTGCCGCTGGAGGTGCACTACCGCACGCGCTACTGGGTCTCCCTGGTGCCGCGTACCCATGTCGGGTGAAGGCTGTCCCTTTTTTTCGCGTCGCTTGTCATCCCAGGAGACAACACGAAAAAGAGAGCCTTTCATGACCTCCCGTTCCCCATCCTTCCCCCTGGCCCGGCACCTGCTGCGGGCCAGCCTTCTCCTGGCCCTCGGCCTGCCCAGCGCCTGGGCCGATGACGGCGCCCGGCGCAGCTACCAGGTGCCTGCCGGCAGCCTGGCCAGTGCCCTGACCCGTTTTGCCGGCCAGGCCGGCGTGAGCCTGTCCGTGGACCCGGCCCTGGTGGACGGGCTCGACAGCCCCGGGCTGCAGGGTGAATACGGCATCGACGAGGGCTTCGATGCCCTGCTGCGGGGCTCGGGGCTGATGCTGCTGCCGGCCGGGGAGGGGGGCTACACCCTGCAACGCCTGCCGCCGCGTGCCGAGGGGGCCGAGGAGCTGCCGACCATCGCCGTCACCGGCGAAGGCGTCGGGATGGGCGGCGATGCCTACGCCGGCGGGCAGGTGTCGCGCCGCGGCAGCCTCGGGCTGCTGGGTGAGCGGGACTTCCTGGAAACGCCCCTGAGCCAGACCTCCTACACCAGCGAGATGGTGAAGAACCAGCAGGCCCGCACCCTGGCCGACCTGGTCGCCAGCGACCCCTCGGTGCGCAGCACCAACCCCTCGGCGGGGCGCTTCGAGCAGTTCTCCATCCGTGGCTACAGTCTCTACAACAGCGATGTCGCCTTCGGCGGCCTGTACGGCGTGCTGCCCACCTATTCCATCGACATGGAGATGGTCGAGCGAGTGGACGTGCTCAAGGGCCCGGGCGCCCTGCTCGGCGGGCTGGCACCCAACGGCAGCGTCGGCGGCTCGATCAACATCGAGCCCAAGCGCGCCGGGGCCGACCCGGTCACCGAATTCACCGCCATGCAGGCCTCCACCGGGCAACTGGGCGGTCACGTGGACATCGGCCGGCGCTTCGGCGAGGACCAGCGCTTCGGCCTGCGCTTCAACGGTGTGAAACAGTCCGGCGACACCGAATGGGACCACCAGCACCTGGACCGCGACTCCGCCGTGCTCGGGCTCGACCTGCGTGCCGAGCGCGTGCGCCTGTCCCTCGACCTCGGGCGGCAGACCCGTGACGTGGACGGCCCCATGGAGCGGGTCGGCCTGAACGCCGGGGTCAAGGTGCCCGACCCGAAGGACATCCACGACAACTTCGCCCAGCCCTGGACCTACTCCCGCGCCAAGGACACCTTCGGTGCCCTGCGTGGCGAGTACGACCTGGGGGACTCCACCCTGCTCTATGCCGCCGTCGGCGCGCGCAAGGGCGACTACGACTTCCTCCGCCATGCTGTGCAGGTCACCAACGACGCCGGGCGCTTCGTGGTCAGCCCCCGCGCCTTCCAGCGCGAGGAGGACGTGCGCACCGCCACCGTCGGCCTGCGTCACTGGTTCGCCACCGGCCCGGTCAGCCACACCCTGAACGCCAGCCTCAACCGCTACGAGATGACCTTCGACAACAGCGGCGCGCGCTACGCCAACGGCGTCAGCAACCTGTACAACCCGGTGACCCTGCCGGTGCCGGGCACGCCCACCGCCCCGGACAACCCCACCCACACCGAAAGCGTGCTCAGCAGCCTGGCCCTGGCCGACACCCTCGGCTTCGCCGACGACCAGGTGTTGCTGACCCTCGGTGCGCGCCTGCAGCGGGTGGAAGTGGACAGCTCCGAACCCGGCGAGCCCGACCAGCGCTACGACGAACGCGCCACCTCGCCGGCCCTGGGCGTGGTCTGGCGCACCACCGAGTCCCTGTCGCTCTACGCCAACTACATGGAGGGCCTGACCCAGGGCCAGACCGCGCCGGAGACCGCCAACAACGCCGGCCAGGTGTTCGCCCCCTACCGCAGCAAGCAGGTGGAGGCCGGCATCAAGTACGACATGGGCAACCTGACCAGCACCCTCAGCGTCTTCCGCATCGAGAAACCGGCCTACTACACCGAGAATGGCTTCCTGCGGCCCGACGGCGAACAGCGCAACCAGGGCGTGGAGCTGAACCTGTTCGGCGAACCGCTGGAGGGCGTGCGCATCCTCGGCGGCGCGATGCTGCTGGACGCCGAACTGACCCGCACCGCCAATGGCACCAACGACGGCAACCGCGCGGTCGGGGCGCCGATCCTCAATGCCAACCTGGGGTTCGAATGGGACCTGCCCCAGGTCCAGGGGCTGACCCTGACCGCACGGGCCATCCACACCGGCGCCCAGTACCTCGACCAGGCCAACACCCAGAAGGCCGATGCCTGGCAGCGCTATGACCTGGGCGCGCGCTACGCCTTCAGCGTCGGCGAGACGGACGTCACCCTGCGCGCCAGCGTGGAGAACGTCATGGACAAGGCCTACTGGGCCTCCGCCAACGTCCCCGACGGCACCGCCACCGGCTTGACCCTCTCCACGCCGCGCACCTGGCTGATGTCGGCGACGTTCGGTTTCTGAGGAGCGTTCCCGGGCTGAAGCCCGGGCTACGGCATGGCGTGCAGGGTGGGCTTCAGCCCACCATCGGAGCTGCCGGCAACACCTCTGGTGGATGGAAAAAGCGCCATCCACCCTGCGCCTGAGGTGCTTTCCCGGGCTGACGACCGGGCTACGGCATGGCGTGTAGGGTGGGCTTCAGCCCACCATTGGAGCTGCCGGCAACACCCCGGTGGATGGAAAAAGCGCCATCCACCCTGCGCCTTGTAGGGGCGAATTCATTCGCCAAGGGCTGCATAGCGGCCCCAGGGCGTGTACGACAGGCACAAAAAAGCCCGGCATGTGCCGGGCTTTTTCGTTCACCGTTCAGGCAATCAGTTGCCGTACACCGGGAACTTGGCGCAGATGGCCTTGACCTGCTCGCGCACGCGGTCGACCACGGACTCGTCGCCCATGTTCTCCAGGATGTCGCAGATCCAGCCGGCCAGTTCGCGGCACTCGGCTTCCTTGAAACCACGGGTGGTCACGGCGGGGGTGCCGATGCGCAGGCCGGAGGTGACGAAGGGGGAGCGCGGGTCGTTGGGCACGCTGTTCTTGTTCACGGTGATGAAGGCGCGACCCAGGGCGGCGTCGGCGTCCTTACCGGTGATGTCCTGCTTGATCAGCGACAGCAGGAACAGGTGGTTCTGGGTGCCACCGGAGACCACGTCGAAGCCGCGTTCGATGAACACGCCAGCCATGGTCTGGGCGTTCTTCAGGACCTGCTGCTGGTAGGCCTTGAACTCGGGCTGCAGGGCTTCCTTGAAGCACACGGCCTTGGCGGCGATCACGTGTTCCAGCGGGCCACCCTGGGCGCCGGGGAAGACGGCGGAGTTCAGCTTCTTCTCGATCTCTTCGTTCTTGCGAGCGAGGATCAGGCCGCCGCGCGGGCCGCGCAGGGTCTTGTGGGTGGTGGTGGTGACCACATCGGCGAACGGCACCGGGTTCGGGTACACACCGGCGGCGACCAGGCCGGCCACGTGGGCCATGTCGACGAACAGGTAGGCACCGACCTTGTCGGCGATGGCGCGGAAGCGGGCGAAGTCCAGCACCTGGGAGTAGGCGGAGAAGCCGGCGACGATCATCTTCGGCTTGTGCTCGACGGCCAGGCGCTCGACTTCGTCGTAGTCGATCAGGCCGGCGTCGGTGATGCCGTACTGCACGGCGTTGTACAGCTTGCCGGAGGAGGAGACGGAGGCGCCGTGGGTCAGGTGGCCGCCGTGGGCCAGGCTCATGCCGAGGATGGTGTCACCGGCCGACAGCAGGGCCAGGTAGACGGCGGCGTTGGCCTGGGAACCGGCGTGGGGCTGGACGTTGGCGTAGTCGGCGCCGAACAGCTCCTTGGCTCTGTCAATCGCAAGCTGCTCGACCACGTCGACGTGCTCGCAACCGCCGTAGTAGCGCTTGCCCGGGTAACCCTCGGCGTACTTGTTGGTCAGCACGCTACCCTGGGCTTCCATCACCGCCGGGCTGGTGTAGTTCTCCGAGGCGATGAGTTCGATGTGCTCTTCCTGGCGCTGGGCTTCCTGCTCCATCGCGGCGAAGAGTTCGGCATCGTAGCGGGCGAGGGTCAAATCACGGCTGAACATGGCGGTCCTCTCAGGGATCGGTACGTGGAAAGGCGCGCATTCTAACCCATAGGTCGCTGGCTGACACATGAAGGTCGGTCATGCGACAGACAAGTGGCGCTCACGCGGATTCCTCTTCTGCGCCGTGCAGCTCGGCGAGCTTTCCTTGCAGGGCTTCGCGTTCGTGGTCGGCCAGCAGCGGCAGCTGCTGCCAGCATTCGTAGAGCGGCTCCAGCCAGCAGCAGTAGCCGGCATCGGGGCGCTGGCGCTCCAGTTGATCGAAGGCGGTGTGGATCGCCAGGGCGTGGGCGGGTTCCTCCTGGGCCAGGGTGGTGAGCGCGCGGATGGCGGCCACCGTGGTCCAGTCGGTGGGGCCGAACAGGGCACTGAGCAGCAGGGCGCTGCGACGCGAGCCCTCCCATCCGCCGTCGAGCTGGGCGAGGACCTGGGCGGCGGCGGTCTGCACGCGGGTCAGCCAGACCAGCGCAGGGGTCGAGCGGTCGGGCACCGCCGGTGGGTGCACCAGGCACGCCAGCACCTGCAGGGCCTCGTCCTCGCCCAGGCCGGCGGCCACATGGCTGGCCTGGGCCCAGTTGCTGCGGGCGTAGGGTTGTGCGGCCAGGCCGGCGATCATGGCGCTGACCCGCTCGCCGGGCGGCGGCAGGGCGGGTCTGGGCTGGTCGCCTTCGTAGCGCCACAGCAGGTGGTCCACCGGGCCCAGCGGCTGGCGCGGATCGGGGTGGGCGATGGCCTCGGTGGTGACCTCCACCGTGCAACCGGTGAGGCCGTGGGCAGCCAGTTCGAGGGCGATGGCCAGGGTGTTGCTGGGCGCCTCCAGGGAGGAGGTGCGCAGGCTGATGCGGTCGTTGGCCGAGCCGGAAAAGGCCCCCTCCAGCAGCTTTTCGCGGATCTGCCGCAGCACGTTGGCGCTGGCGTCGCTCGGCTCCGGCGGGGCACCGGCGGCGAGGAACCACAGCTGGTAGGCGCGCTCGTTGCCGGCCCGGGCGGCGTCGATCACCCGCTGCAGCCGGGCGTCGTCACCGCTGGCCCGCCATTGGCAGTAGTCCAGCGAGGGCTGCGCCCAGTCATGCTCGGGTTGGCGGGCCAGTACCTGTTCGTACCAGCCGCTGGCCTGGGCCCAGCCCCGTTGCTCCAGCCAGGTGTCGCCGGCCTCCAGGTAGGCGCTGATTTCCTCGGGCTGCTGGCGCACCGCCAGGCTGAAGGCGATGTCGGCCTCGGCAGCCCGCCCCTGCTGGCGCAGCAGCAGCCCTCGGGCGACGGCCAGGTGCCAGTCCCGCTCGGCGCTGGCCAGGTCGGCCAGCGCCAGGGCCTGCTCGAAGCAGGCGGCGCGGCGCAGCAGGCCGATGTGCAGCATGGGCCACTGCGCGGCCAGGTCCGGGGAGGGCGTCACCCGTCCGGCGAGGGCGGCCCAGCGGCGCGCGGCGGTGAGCTGGCGGACGCTGGCCTCACGGGCCTCCGGGGTGGCCTGGATGACCCGGGAGAACAGGCGCATCTGCAGCGCCGGGTCCAGTCGCTCCAGGGCGCCGGCCGGCTCCAGCCAGCCGAGTGCCCAGGCGTTGAGGTAGTCGGTGCCCGGGGCGACGTCGATCACCTGCAGCAGCAGGTCGACGGCCTCCGGCAGGCGTTCTTCGCGGGCCATGAGCCAGCTGCGCAGGGCTTCGCTGGCGTAGTAGCGCTGCTCGCCGATGGGCAGCAGCTCGGCGTCGGCCGGACGGCCGACGCGGGCCCGGTACTGCTCGGCCAGGGCCAGCCATTCGGGGTTGCCGGGGGTGTAGCGCAGCAGTTCCGCCAGGTGTTCGGCGCCGTGGACGAGGTTGCCCTGCTCCAGCTCGGCGAGGGTGATGAAGTGCTCGTACTCGGCGGTGCCCTGGCGCAATTCGATGCTGCCGCCGGTGGCCTCGGGCGACTCGGGCACGTCGTGGTCGCTGTCGGTGGCGGGCGTGGCGTGCGGGGTGCGGAGGAAGCGTTTCCACCAGGACATGCGGGCTCCTTGTCGTGTCGTGTGCCGGTCGATGGCGCGAGGTATGACGGTGGCGGTGCGGGTGGCGCGATCTTACGGCAGGCGGGCGGCCGGGSCCCGGCCGCAGGTCACGAATCGCAGGCTCAACTGAGCATGAACAGCGCGGCGCCGCCGAACTGGGCTTCCAGCTGGTCGGCGGGCATCGGCCGGCCGAAGAGGAAGCCCTGCACTTCGTCGCAGCCGTGCTCGCGCAGGAAGTCGAGCTGGGCGTGGGTCTCGACGCCTTCGGCGATCACTGCGAGGTTGAGGCTGTGGGACATGGCAATGATGGCGCGGGCGATCTGCGCGTCGCGCTCGCCGTCGGGCAGGCCGTCGACGAAGCTGCGGTCGATCTTCAGCACGTCGATGGGGAAACGCTTGAGGTAGTTGAGCGAGGAGTAGCCGGTGCCGAAGTCGTCCACCGCGATGCACAGGCCGAGGCGCTTGAGGTTGGCGAGGATCTCCATGGCCTCGGCCACGTCGCGCATGAGGATGCTCTCGGTCAGCTCCAGCTCCAGGCAGGCGGGCGGCAGGCCGCTCTCGGCGAGGATGCCGGAGATGCGCTGGACCAGTTGGCCGTCGGCGAACTGGCGGGCGGAGATGTTCACCGAGACCTTGGGCAGGCGCATCTTGCGCTGGTGCCAGGCACGCAGTTGGCGGCAGGCCTCGCGCAGGACCCAGTCGCCGACTTCCACCACCAGGCCCAGTTCTTCCAGCACGGGGATGAACTCGCCGGGCGGCACCAGGCCGCGCTCGGGATGGCGCCAGCGCAGCAGGGCCTCGACGCCGGTCAGGCGCTTGCCGTCGCCGGAGAACTGCGGCTGGTAGTAGAGGACGAACTCGCGCTGTTCCAGGGCGTGGCGCAGGTCGCTCTCCAGCTCCAGGCGCTCCAGGGCGCGGGCGTTCATCTCGGCCTGGTAGAACTGGAAGTTGTTCTTGCCGCGTTCCTTGGCGTGGTACATGGCGGTGTCGGCGTTCTTCATCAGCTGGCTCGGCTCGTGGCCGTCCTGCGGGCCGAGGGCGATGCCGATGCTGGCGGTGACGAAGAATTCGCGGCCTTCCAGCACGAAGGGCCGGGCCAGGCGCGAGAGGATCTGCTCGGCGACGGTGATGGCCCGGTTCAGGGCCGTTTCGCGCCCGGTGCAGGGCGACAGCAGCAGGGTGAACTCGTCGCCGCCCATGCGCGCCACGGTGTCGTCGTCACCCACGCAGTCGGCCAGGCGCACGGCCACGTCCTTGAGCATGCGGTCACCGGCGGCGTGGCCGAGGGAGTCGTTGATCGGCTTGAAGCGGTCCAGGTCGAGGAACATCAGCACCACCCATTCCTCGCGCCGCTCGGCGTGCTGCAGGGCGGTGTGCAGGCGCTCCTGGAACAGGGTGCGGTTGGGCAGCTGGGTGAGGGCGTCGTAGTAGGCGAGGCGGTGGATGCGCTGCTCGCTGGCCTTGCGCTCGCTGATGTCGCTGAAGAAGCACACGTAGCTGACCAGGTCGCCTTCCTCGTCGTGCACGGCGGTGATGCCGACCCAGGCGGGGTAGTGGTCGCCGGCGCGGCGCTTGAGCCAGATCTCGCCCTCCCAGCTGCCGCGCTGGTTGAGCTGGCGCAGGATGTAGTCCAGCTGGGTGGCCTGCTGGCGGTCGGCGGTGAGCATCGAGGGCAGCTGGTCGAGCATCTCGGCGGACTGGTAGCCGGTGATGCGGGTGAAGGCTTCGTTGACCTGGACGATGTAGCCGGCCGGATCGGTGACCAGTATGGCCGAGGTGGAGTGCTCGAACACCGTGGCGGCCATGCGCAGGTCCTTCTCGGCGCGGCGCTGCTGGCTGATGTCGCGGCCGACGCCGAGCAGGCCCTCGAAGCGGCCGTGCTCGTCCCACATGAGCATGATGCGCAGCTCCACCGGGATCTTGCGGCCATCGGCGCGCAGGCAGTCGAACAGGAACAGCTGCGGCGGCAGCTGGCTGCGCAGTTCCGCCAGGCGCTGGGGGTCGCCCAGGGCGTGGTTGACCTTGTCCATCAGCACGAACAGCGAGGCGAGCTGGCGCGGGTTGGCCACGGTGCCGTTGAAGCCGTGGTCGATCACCCATTCCGGGCTCAGGCCCAGCACCGGCTGCACCGAGGGGCTGATGTAGTTGAGCTTCAGTTCGCGGTCACTGGTGAAGATGACGTCGCTGATGCTCTCGGCCAGCAGGCGGTAGCGCCGCTCGCTGTCGCGCATCTGCTCGCTGGCTTCGATCTGTTCGGTGATGTCCTTGGCCACGCCGATCAGCCGGCTGACCCGGCCCTGGTCGTCGCGGGTCAGGGCCTGCTCGCGGATGTCGAACCAGTGCCAGCTGCCGTCGCGGTGGCGCCAGCGCAGCAGGCATTGCAGCAGCTGCCCGTCGCTGACCACCTGCTGCAGGCTGCGCATGCGGGCGTACTGCTCCTGGTCGTCGGGGTGGAGGATCTGCTCCCAGAAGTGCTCGCCCATCTCGCGCAGTTCGCGGCGGCTGTAGCCGAGCTGCTGGCCGAGGCGGTTGTTGCTGAGCATTACCCGGCGCGCGCCGATGTCGTGCACGTAGAGGGTGTCGGGCACCGCCAGCACCACGTCGGACCAGAAGCGCTCGCGCTCGATCAGCGACAGCTCCATGCGCTTGCGGCTGGTGATGTCGCTCATGCTGAGGGTGACGGCGTGCAGGTCCTGGATCATCTCGGGCATGCGCAGCACCACCCAGAGGTGCCGTTCCACGCCCTGGGGCGTGACGATGCGGGTTTCCAGCTCCAGCTGCTGCTGGGTGCCGAGCACGGCGGCGATGAGCTGCATGCGCATGCCACCGGGGCGCAGCGGGCGGTCGCCGATGATCAGCTGCCAGACCTGGTCGGCGTTGCGTGCGCCCAGCAGGCGCAGGGCGAACTGGTTGACCTCGGTGACCCGCAGGCGCTGTTGCAGTGGCAGGTGGCGCTCGGGGTGGCCCTGCAGCCAGTGCTCCAGGGCCTGGGCGTCGCGGATGCCGTTGTGCAGCAGGTGCTCGCGCAGGCTGGCGAGGTCGAGCACGCAGAGGGCGACGCCGGTGCCTTCGAAGATTTCCTGGTAGCGCCGACGGGTTTCCTGGAGTACCCGCAGGGCTTGCTGCTCCTCGGTGACGTCACGCAGGACCCAGACGTAGCCGATGAGCTTGGCGCCATCGTTGAGGTCGCTGCGGGTCACGGTGAACAGCCGCTGCACGGTGCCGACGCTGACCTGCACCAGGTCGGGACCGAGGTCCTGGCTGTAGTGGATGGTGTGCAGCAGCAGCGGGTCGAGGTTGGGCAGCAGGGCCAGCAGGTGGACCTGCTGGGCGTCCTCGCTGCTGAGGCCGAACATGGCTTCGGCCTGGGCGTTGAGGTAGCACACCAGGCCGTCGGTCCAGGTCACCACCACGCGCTCTTCGATCACCCCGAGGGCGCTGGCGGCCTGGCGCAGGGAGCGCCGCGAGGCGTCGTTGAGGGCCTTCAGGCTGCGTTGCTCGCGTTGCAGGACGAACAGCGCCAGCAGGGCCATGGCGGCGCAGACGGAGAACAGGGCGAGCTTGCCGATCAGGCCGGGCAGCATCGTGGCGCGGGCCTGGCGCTCGTCGTACAGGGCGCGCAGTTGCCAGTCGCTGTTGGCCAGGGGCAGTTGGGCGAGGGTCTGGGCCTGCTCTTCGGCGGTGAGGGGCACGCCGGTGGGTTTGCTCTGGTCCGCTTCGGTGCCGCCGTGGATCAGCACGCGCTGGTTGAGCCGGTCTTCCAGCAGCCAGCCGCAGCTCAGGCCGCGTTCACGCAGCCAGGCCTGCAACGTGGAGGCATCGAGGCGCAGCACCCAACTGCGCCCCTGGCCGTCGTGGAGCATCAGGTAGACGCGGCCGCCGGCCTCGGCGGTGAAGGCGAAATGGTAGGGCTGGCCGGCGCTGCGCTGGGCCAGGGCGGCGATGTAGAGGCTGTCGTCGCTGGCGGGGTCGCTGTCGTCGAGCACGCCGCCCCGGGGCGAGACCCGGGCGATGCTGCGCATCTGCGGATAGAGCACGTGGAGGCTGTCGAGCAGGGCCGGCTCGCTGATCTCTCGACCGCTGTACTGCAGCAGGGCGAGGCCGGCCTCGGCTTCCTGCTCCATGGTGCCTTCCAACTGTCGCGCCAACTGCTCGGCGAGCGTCCGGTCGTACTGGCGCTGATCGGTCTGCAGGCGGTGGTACTCCTGCAGCAGTTGCCAGAACAGCAGCCCGATCATGATCACCACCAGCACCCCGAGCAGGCCCTTGACCGAGCGCTGCAGAGCGGGCCCCTGGGGCTCTCCGGGCGCGCGGTGGGTGAGGGCGGGCGACATGTCGGGCACGGGGCAATCCTGATCCATCGGCGCGAAGGCCGAACGGGCTGGTCGGGGTTGTCTGGGGAAAGCGGGCTAGCATGCCTGGGGTTACGGCAAAGTGCCAGCACAGCCGACGAGCGTCCGGCGGGCCGCAATCACTGGCGCGCCACGGCGGGAAATGCCCACGGCTGGCGTGCGAACGGGGCCCCGATCAGTCCTCTTCGTCGCGCGCTACCGTCGTTCGGACGTTGGACGCGGTGGACGGGCCGGTTGTTCCCAAGGTGGGGTGCCGGCGTTCCGGCCAGATCTGTGCCGGCGCCAGTTCCAGGAGCGCAGCGATGGCCCGTTCGACCCGGGGATAGGGCTGGCGCTTGGCGTTCTTCACCGCCGCGCTGGAGACGCCCAGTTGGCGGGCCACCTCGGCCAGGCTGTGGCCGCGGGTGCGCAGCTGGTACTTGACCCATTCCCAGCGCTCGTCCTCGTCCTGGGGGATGTCGGGGGCCAGCGGGGCGGGATGCGGAGGGTGCTCCAGGTAGGCCAGCAGGTGCTGGTGCAGGGCGGGCTGGGCGGTGCGCAACGGTCGTTCGAGGGCTTCGCGGGGGACGTGCAGGCGGTTGTGCAGGCGCTCGAAGGTGATCGGGCAGACGAAGGCCTGACGGTGGAGCCGCTCGTCGTCCGGAGCGGGGTGGGCCAGTTCCAGCTGCAGGGCGTGGGTCGGGGGCAGGGTCAGCGGGGCCAGGGCATTGGCCAGCAGGGCCAGGATGAGTTCGTCGAACTGCCGGGTGCTGGCCGTTCCACCGGGCAGCAGGCGGAAGTCGACCAGCAGAACCTGGGCATCGAGCCGCAGGTCGAGCCGGGCGGGGGTGACCAGCCAGGCCAGGTGGCGCTGGGCACACATCAGTGCGTCGCCGAAGGTGCTGGCGCTCTGCACCGCCAGGCCGTAGGGGCCGAGCGCGCCCAGGTCCAGCCGGGTGCCCTGGTGCAGGCCGATCTGGGGGAGGGGGCCCTCGTCGGCGTGCTGCAGGAGGTGGAGAAAGTCGTCCAGTGGCCAGTGCGAGCCCGGCAGCAAGGCATCCGGGCCATGGCCGAGTGCCTGGGCGAGGGGGGGAAGCAGGTGGTGGCAGCCCAGCAGCAGGCTGGCGGCGATCACCCGCCCCTGGGTCGTGTCGGTCATTGGCGTGGTCAGTAATAGATGAGGGTGAACACTAACGCGCCGTTGGCGATACCGGCGCTGAATGGTTCGTTCAGCCGTAGATAACGCGCGCTGTAGGGAAAGGCGTACGACTGGCCGGGGGTGTCGGTCAGTGCCAGCACGCCCCGCACCACCCGGTTGTCCAGCGGTGCGGGCCCCGCCTGCCCTTCGAAGCGTTGGCGCACCTCGATGGCCACGCCCTGGGCGCTGTCCGGGCCGGGGCTCAGGCGCATCAGGCCACGGGCGGCGTCCACGGCGCCATCGCTGGGGCGCAGGGCGATGCCGATGTCGTTCTGCTGCCAGCCGGCCTGGCCGTTGAAGAGCCGGCGGGTGCCATGGAACGAGGGGCAGTTGACCAGCCGCACGGCGAAGTCGACCCAGGGTGTGGCATCGCCCGGCCGGGCCAGGGCGCTGGCGGGGAAGGTGCCGAGGGGCACGTCGACGTCGGTGGCCATGCAGGTGCTGCTCACCAGGTTGAGGCTGCCGCTCAGTTCGGTGCGCCCTAGCTCGCTGTGGCCGCAGTAGAGCGCCAGGGCCGGCAACTGGTCGCCGGCCAGGGTACCGGGCTGCAGGGTCGGCTCGGTCTTCACCAGTTGCAGGACCACGGCCGAGCCCCGCGCGGTGGCCAAGGCACCGCCGTCGGGGGCGCTGTAGCGCACGCCGACGCCGGGCAGGTTGGTCTGGTACACCGGTGACTCAGCCGAACGGGCGTCCTGCCAGAGGGCCTGGGCAGGGCGCGGGGTGAGGGCCAGGGTCAGGGGCTGGCCTTCGCTGTCGTTCGCCACCTGGGGCACCGGCAACCATTGCTCATAGAGGACGGTGCCGATCGGGGCAGCGGGTGGCTGGCTGATGGCGGGCGCACCAAACGGCACCTGGCGGCTGGCTGCCACGGGGGCCGGGCAGTCGGCCCAGGCAGCAAGCGGCAGCAGGCCGGCGAGCATGAGGGGCAGCCAGGTGGCCAGGTACGGGGGACGCAGGTTCGGCATGGTCGGCTCCGGGTCAGGGGTGGCAGGTGAGGTCGCGAGGGGCTTCGTCGACGGGCGGCAACGGTTGCGGCACGGCGAGGCTGCAGGACTTTCCGGGGGCCCAGTTGGCCCGCAGGGTGGCGGGCGCGCCGTCCAGGCGCAGGTAGATCAGCCCGCCCTGGCCGATCACGCCCAGGGCTTGTCCCTGTTCGTCCTGCAGGTTGGTGCCGAAGGGCAGGGGTTCGCCATCGGGCAGCAGGCCGCGAGCCAGCAGGACGCTGCCGGAGCGGGTGGGAAATTTCACCAGCACCACGGCGCCACTCCGAGGGGCAACGCGTTGCTCGGTTTCTTCGAACTCGACGCTGTCGGCGGCGCCGGCCGGGTCGAGGATCAGCTCGTTCATCTGGTAAGGCTGCAGCCCGGCCACCACGGCCTGTCCGTGGCCGTCCAGGGCCAGGCCGGGTTGCTGGGCGACTCTGGCGCCGGCTCCGCCAGGGGCCACCAGCACGGCGAAGGTGTCGCCCTGCATGGGCGTCAGGGTGATGCCTTCGGGGTGGGCTAGCAGGCTGCCGGTCAGGCCAAGTGAGGCAGTCCGGTAGTCGTCGCCCTGGCTCACTGCGCCGCTAAGCAAGGCCCGGGAGGATTGATAGCTGCCACCGAGGCTGCTGGCGTTCGAGCCCTGGCTGTTGCGGCTGGTGGACAGCGTGTAGGCCAACTGGCGGGATTCACCCGCGCTGCCTCGCAGCGACAGGCGTTCGTCATGGGTGCCGTCGCGGCGCCGGGTGTAGGTGGCAGAGAGGCTCTGGCTGCCGCCGAGCCGGTTGCCCAGGGGGATGCTGAGGCTCAGTCGCGCCTGGTTGTCGGGCTGGCCCTGGGCATCTTGTGCGCGGATCACGTCCAGGCTGAGGCTGAAACTGCGGAAGCGTTGGGTGTAGCCCACCTGATACTGCCGGGCCCAACGCGGGGCTTGCCAGTCGCGCTGCAACAGCAGCCCGGCGCTGAGCTGTGCATCCGGGCCGGTATCCAGTGTCAGGTTCGCAGTGGCCCTGTCGCGCAGGCCCGCAGGTCGGGCGTCTGCCGGGAGCGTGGCGGGCTGGTCCTGGCGCTGGGCGGCGCTGGAGAGGGACTGATAGCCCGGTGACGGAGCGTGGCGCAGCTCCAGGGCCAGGGCCGGGCCGCCGGCTGGCCAGCTGCGGGAGTAAGCCAGGCCGAGGCTTTTGCCTGCTTCGTGCTGGCCATGGATCTGTGCCCGGCTGTGGGTGAGGTCGGCGGCGACAGCCCCCAGGGGGGTGTTGAACGCCGCCCCGATCATCAGTGCGCTGTAGTCGGAGCTGGCCTGGCTGCCCAGGTAGGCGGTGGTGCGGTTGTCCAGGCCGCGCCGGAAGACGCCGTCGATCACCAGCGGTTGGTGCTTGAGCGCGGCGTCGCGCAGGCGCCCGGCGGCCAGACTGAAGCGTACCTGGCCCGGCCTCAACAGTTCGACGGCGGGGCTGTAGGGCAGGGCAAAGCGTTGTTCGCTGCCATCCGCTTCCAGGACCCGCACCTCCAGGTCGCCACCGCGCCCAGGGGGCGCGAGGTCGTCCAGTTCGAAGGGGCCCGGGGCGACATTGAGTTCCTTCAGCAGCGTTGCGCCCTGCCAGACCTGGATGCGCGCCTGGGTGCGGGCAACACCGCGGAATACGGGGGCGAAGTTGCGCTGGGAGTAGGGCAGCATGCCGGGGTCGCTGTGCAGGTGCAGGCCGCTCAGGGGCACCCCGGGAAGCAACTGGCCACTGCTGTTGACCTCGCCGATCTCCAACTGGCTGCCCCAGTCGTCCAGGTCGTGTTGCAGGTAGGTGGCAGCGTTGCGGTAGGCGCTCGTGGCGCCGCTCTGCCAGGCCTGGGAACCCTGGTGGCGCAAACGCCAGCGGTCCAGGTTGAGGCCGCCGTCCAGGTTGAGAAACAGGCTGTCGCTACGGCTGCCGGTCTGCTCCTGGTGGCTGGCGTTGAGGGTGTAGCCGAGGATGGCGGCAGTGGCGCCTTCATCCCAGAGCGTACGGTCCACGTAGTCGTAGGCATTGCGGCGCAGGGCCACCTGGGGGACCTGCAGCTCCAGCACCAGCTCGGCCATGTCGAAGCGCGCCTGGGCACCGTCCACCTGGTCCTCCAGGCGGCCGCAGGTTGCGGGTTCGATGGAGCGCAGGTGGGCGGGGTCGACGCCGACGAGTTCGAGCAGCTCCGGTGGCAGGCAGGGGAAGGCGCCGCGCGCGTCGCTCGCGACTTCCATTTCACGGCGCAGGGCGATCCGCTCGTTCAGGCGGATGTCCACCTGGTAGTTGCCCGGTACGACGGGAGATTCGTCCTCGAACTGGCTGAGGTCGAAGTTCCGTGCTTCAGGGGGCAGGAAGGAGTCGTCGAAGAGGACACGTTCATCGCTATGGCCTTGCCTCGTGAGGACCACCAGCATGCCCACGAGCAGCAGTGCGGACAGCAGGCCGCGACAGGGCCGCTGCAGGGCGTGGCGCATCGAGCGTCAGGGCGACAGGCGGGCGGTATGGCTGGCGTCTGCTCCGAAGTCGTTGATGATCCTGAAATCGACCACTGCATTGGCGGAGCCGGGTGCCCGTCCCTTCAATGGCAGGCGCAAGGTCTCACGCGGGGCGACCATGGCCGAACCCTTGGCTAGCGGGACGTCGCGGCCGTCCAGGCTGATACCGACGAAGGTGATGTGGAACGCGCCGGGATTGGTGCATACCAGCTCGTCCCCCTGCACCTTCCATTGCAGGGCGCCGATGCCGGTTTCCAGCGTGCCCAGGCCCTTGGGGCGGTAGAACAGCTTGAGGCGACTGGCGAATGCCATCTGCAGTTTGTTGGCGGCGCTGCCTTCCGCCGGCTTGGGTGGCAGCTCCAGGACGGTGAGCCAGTACAGCGATTCGCGGTCCTGGGGCAGGCCCTGCTCGATGAGGCGAATCCGCAGACTCTGGCCCTTGCCGGGGTTGACTCGGGTCACGGGGGGCGAGAGGAGGAAGGGGCTGCGGGCCTTGGCGACGTTATCGGTATCCGGTTTTTCGTCGATCCAGGCCTGGGCCAGGGCAGGCACGTCGCCGTTGTTGGTGAGCTGGACGGTGATCTCGCGTTGCTCGCCGGGGTAGATCACGCGGGTGCCGGTGATGACGATGCCGGCCTGGGCAAAGGCGGGGCCGAGCATGGCGAGCATGCCCAGCCAGAGGTGGATGCGTTTCATGTTGACTCTGAGTACTTCACTGGGGAGGGGAAGGCAGGCGTTGCGCCTGCCTTCCTATGCGTCACGGGTAGCCGATCATGTACATGGCGGTTGCTTCGACAGCGCCCGGGGTGGCGATGCCCGTGGCGTAGTAGCGCACCTTGTAAATGGCGCTGCCCTGGCCGGCGTTCAGCTGCAGGGCGGTCGGGGTCATGCCCCGCAGGTCAACCGGGGTACCTGCGTCGTCGGTGATTTCCAGGGCAACGTTGTTAGCGGCGTCCTGCGACGCGACGTTTTGCAACTGGTCGCCATCCAGGTAGGCCGAAGTGAAGACGACATCGGCCGAGCTGGCGTTGGTCTTGCAGTCCTTGAGGCTGATGGTGAACGGGGTGTCGCCGGCGGTCTGGCCCGCGACGCGCAGCTCGGCAGCCTTGGTTTCCGGCAGGGTCACGCTGGCGTTGCCCGGGGTCACCACACCGTCGACGGCCACGGTGCAGGTCTTCTCCTGGATCTTCCCGAAGAAGTGGATTTCGGCACCGTCGGCGTCGGTGTAGGCGTAGGCCGAGAGGGTGGAGGCAGAGAGCGCCAGCGCGGCGGCAGAGGTCACGAATTTCCTGATCATGTTGCGTTCCTTTGTGGTTTGCATGAAGGCCTGGATCGCTCGTACGAGAGCCCTGAAGCAGGCGGCAACATGGTAGAAAGCGCGCCCTGTGGGACGCTGGCCGGCATCGCGTAGGGGGGCAAGATAGTCTCAGGGGAAAAGGGCTATCACCTTGGACATAGGTGTCGGCGCAGGTGACCGAAGCGACGCGTGGCGAATGGGCGCGTGCGGCGTTTGCACAACCCCAGGGGAGCTAATAAGCTGACGCACTTTCCTGTCCATTCCGTCTGCGGCCAATGCCTTGCCACGCAAGCCATTGGCCCGATTCCACACGTTCAGCGAGGTCAAACAGTTTGGCTCAGTACGTCTACACCATGCATCGGGTCAGCAAGGTCGTGCCCCCGAAGCGTGAAATCCTCAAGGACATCTCGCTGTCCTTCTTCCCCGGCGCCAAGATCGGCGTGCTTGGCCTGAACGGCGCGGGTAAATCCACCCTGCTGCGCATCATGGCCGGCGTCGACACCGAGATCGACGGCGAAGCCCGCCCGATGCCGGGCATCAAGGTCGGCTACCTGCCCCAGGAACCGCAGCTCGACGCCAGCAAGACGGTCCGCGAGATCGTCGAAGAGGCTGTCGGCGAGATCAAGCAGGCCCAGGCCCGCCTGGACGAGGTCTACGCCGCCTATGCCGAGCCGGATGCCGACTTCGACGCCCTGGCTGCCGAGCAGGCCAAGCTGGAGGCCATCCTCCAGGCCGCCGACGGCCACAACCTGGAGCGCCAGCTGGAAGTGGCCGCGGACGCCCTGCGCCTGCCGCCGTGGGACGCGAAGATCGAGCACCTGTCCGGTGGCGAGAAGCGCCGCGTGGCGCTCTGCCGCCTGCTGCTGTCGGCCCCCGACATGCTGCTGCTCGACGAACCCACCAACCACCTGGACGCCGACTCCGTCGCCTGGCTGGAGCACTTCCTCCACGACTTCCCCGGCACCGTGGTGGCCATCACCCACGACCGTTACTTCCTCGACAACGTCGCCGGCTGGATCCTCGAACTGGACCGTGGCCACGGCATCCCCTTCGAGGGCAACTACTCCGGCTGGCTGGAATCCAAGGCCAACCGGCTGGCCCAGGAAGCCAAGCAGGAAGCCTCCCACGCCAAGGCCATGAAGGCCGAACTGGAGTGGGTGCGCCAGGGCGCCAAGGGGCGCCAGGCCAAGTCCAAGGCCCGTCTGCAGCGCTTCGAGGAAATGCAGTCCCAGGAATTCCAGAAGCGCAGCGAGACCAACGAGATCTACATCCCGGCCGGTCCGCGCCTGGGCGACAAAGTCATCGAGCTGCACAACGTCACCAAGGGCTACGGCGATCGTGTGCTGATCGACGACCTGTCCCTGAGCATCCCGAAAGGCGCCATCGTCGGCGTGATCGGCGGCAACGGTGCGGGCAAGTCCACCCTGTTCCGCATGCTCACCGGCAAGGAGCAGCCGGACTCCGGCCGCATCGAGATCGGCGAGACCGTGCAGATCGCCAGCGTCGACCAGAGCCGCGACAGTCTGGACGGCAGCAAGACCGTGTGGCAGCAGGTTTCCGATGGCTTCGAGCAGATCAAGATCGGCAACTACGAAGTCCCGTCCCGCAGCTACGTCGGCCGCTTCAACTTCAAGGGCGCCGACCAGCAGAAGTTCGTCAAGGACCTCTCCGGTGGTGAGCGCGGTCGCCTGCACCTGGCCCTGACCCTGAAGCAGGGCGGCAACGTGCTGCTGCTCGACGAACCGTCCAACGACCTCGACGTGGAAACCCTGCGCGCCCTGGAAGAGGCGCTGCTGGACTTCCCCGGCGCCGCCATCGTGATCTCCCACGATCGCTGGTTCCTGGACCGTATCGCCACCCACATCCTGTCCTACGAGGACGACGGCAAGGTGACCTTCTTCGAAGGCAACTACACCGAGTTCGAAGCGGACCGCAAGAAGCGCCTCGGCGAGGCGGCTGCCCAGCCGCACCGCGTGCGCTACAAGAAGCTGGCCCAGTAAGCCGGCAGCACCACGAAAAACGGAGCCCTCGGGCTCCGTTTTTCATTCCGGGGGCGCTTACTTCACCTTGCGGCTCAGGTCCTCCAGGCTGCGTTGCAGCTGATCGATGCGGCTGTCCTGGCTGTCCACCTCACGCTTGAGGCCGGACAGGTCGCTGGAGGAGGAGCTGTTGCGCTTGGCATCCTCCAGGCCACGCTGCAGCTGGTCGATGCGGTTGTCCTGGCTTTCCAGCTCGCGCTTGAGGCTGGAGACATCGCTGGACGACGAACTGCCACGCTTGGCGTCCTCCAGGCTGCGCTGGAGTTGATCGATCCGCCCCTTCTGGCTGTCCAGGTCGCGCTGGACGTTGGACAGGTCCGACGAGCCGGTGGTGCGCTTCACCTCCTCCAGCTGGCGGTTCAGGGTGCTGATGGTGCTGGCCTGGTCGCTGATCTGCCGGGTCAGCTTCTCCAGGCTTTCCTGGGTTCTCTTCAACTGCTCCTGCATCTTCTCGAGGGTGTCGATGCTGATACGGGATTCCTTCAGCGTTGTGCCACTGACCGGGTTGCGATCGACCGTAACCAGGTTGCTGTAGCTGCTGGACGAACTGCCGACCTCGATGCCCGCCTGAGCCGCCCCGGCAAGACCCGCCAGGACCAGGGCGGCCAGGGAAGCGGTGAAGGGGCGGACAGAACGCTTGGGCAAGCTGGACATGAACAGGTGCTCCTGAGTGGGTGCCGATATGGCACATCGCTATGACTGGAGCGCCGGGGTGCCGTTCCGTTTGTCGGGAAGGATCAGTTGTATCCAATCATGACGGTCGCTGACGACACCATGGCAGTGGAACGCCGAGCCGGTTTCACGGTGTCGTGAAAACGTCACTTTCTGGTGCTGGAAGCGCTCGAAAAAAGTGCAAAAACGCAAGAATCCACTGGCACGGGTATCTGCCGGAACAGAGCGTTCGGAGCGTAGGTTTATGGCGTGTGGCGGTGTGGATTTACAGCAAATGCACCAAAAAGTTTCATCAATGCGTCATTTTGCCCTGTTTATGTGCCGGATCGCTTGCTAGAGTCTCGCGCTACCGATTGTCCACAAAAGAAAAATACTGGTGAGCATCATGACTCCTTCCCTGGACCTGTTCCTGCAACGGCTCAAGCAACGCGACCCCCACCAGCCCGAATTCCACCAGGCGGTGGAAGAGGTGCTGCGCAGCCTCTGGCCCTTCCTCGAAGCCAACCCCCGTTACCTGCGCGACGGCCTGCTGGAGCGCCTGGTCGAGCCCGAGCGCGCCATCCTGTTCCGCGTACCCTGGGTCGACGACAAAGGCCAGGCCCAGGTCAACCGTGGCTTCCGCGTGCAGATGAGCAGCGCCATCGGCCCCTACAAGGGCGGTCTGCGCTTCCACCCCTCGGTCAACCTCGGCGTGCTGAAGTTCCTGGCCTTTGAGCAGGTGTTCAAGAACTCCCTCACCTCCCTGCCCATGGGCGGCGGCAAGGGCGGTTCGGACTTCAATCCCAAGGGCAAGAGCGACGCCGAAGTGATGCGCTTCTGCCAGTCGTTCATGAGCGAGCTGTACCGCCACATCGGTGCGGATCTGGACGTACCCGCTGGTGACATCGGCGTCGGCGCCCGCGAGATCGGCTACCTGTTCGGCCAGTACAAGCGCCTCTCCAACGAGTTCACCTCGGTGTTCACCGGCAAGGGCCTGGCCTACGGCGGCAGCCTGGTGCGCCCCGAAGCCACCGGCTACGGCTGCGTCTACTTCGCCCAGGAAATGCTCAAGGGCCAGGGCCGTGGCTTCGATGGCGCACGCGTGGCCATCTCCGGCTCCGGCAATGTGGCGCAGTACGCCGCGCAGAAGGTCATGGAACTGGGCGGCAAGGTGATTTCCCTGTCCGACTCCGGCGGCACCCTGTTCATCGAAGACGGCCTGACCCCCGAGCAGTGGGATGAGCTGATGGAGCTGAAGAACGAGCGTCGTGGGCGTCTGGAGTCCCTGCAGGGCGCCGGTTTGCGCTTCCTGCCCGGCGAGCGGCCGTGGAAGCTGGCCTGCGACATCGCGCTGCCCTGCGCCACCCAGAACGAACTGGACGCCGAAGACGCCCGCACCCTGCTCGCCAACGGCTGCATCTGCGTGGCCGAGGGTGCCAACATGCCCTCCACCCTCGAAGCGGTGGATGCCTTCCTCGAGGCCGGCATCCTCTTCGCCCCGGGCAAGGCCTCCAACGCCGGCGGCGTCGCCACCAGCGGCCTGGAGATGAGCCAGAACGCCATGCGCCTGCACTGGACCGCCGGCGAAGTGGACCAGCGCCTGCACGGCATCATGCAGAACATCCACCACGCCTGCGTCCACTATGGCGAGGAAAACGGCCGGATCAACTACGTGAAAGGCGCCAACATCGCCGGCTTCGTCAAAGTGGCCGACGCCATGCTGGCGCAGGGGCTGGTCTGACACGACCCACCCGCACTCGGACGAACAAGGGCAGCCAATCGGCTGCCCTTTTCATGTCGCCCTGACGGCAAGGGCTGTTCACTGCAACGGACCGTCCAACCCGCACATGGGGCTCGCACTCAATCGCTGTGCCCGCCCAGGGCGCGTGCGGCCGCGCGGTCCTTGTCCCGCTTCCACTCGTCATCGCGGTCGCGCGTCACCTGCTCGCGGAACTCCCGCAACTCCTGGCTGCGCATCTGCTCCTTGCACTGCTCGAAACCGTCGCCCCAGCCCTCGGCGTAGGTGCGGTCGCGCAGGTAGCGGGGCACGTCCTTGCGGAACTCGCCGGTGATCGCCCCGGCAGCCTGGCGGCCGCTGCTGCAGCCGTCCTGGTAACCGTCGGCGAACGCCGGTGGATAGCCCTGGGCAACCAGGTAGTCATGGGTGGTCTCGCAGCCGGCGAGAAGCAGGGCCGCGCAGAGCAGGACAGGCAGGGTGGCGCGCATGCACGCCATGGTGAGCTCCCATGCGCCGATAGGGCGGGCGCATTCGCCGGATGGTCGGGGCGCGGACCGGGTCCGCGCGCCCATTCTCGGCAGCGGGATGTCGTCTTTTCGTCAAGACGCCGTGAGCGTGACGTTGTGGAAGTCCTCCCGCTCGCTCTGGATCAGACAACGCACGGGCAGGAATTGCTGGATCACCTCGATGTTGCTGGTCAGGTGGTCGCTCAGCACGCAGGTGCTGAACTGCCCGCCGCCGGCCAGGGCCATCGGCAGCAGCAGCTGGTCGGCCAAGTACTCCGAGGTGGCCGCTCCGCTGGCGAGCCAGGCCAGCAGCGGGCGGATCGCCAGGTCCGCCACCCGTTCGGCCGACAGGCGCGTCTGGCCCAGGGCGCAGAACAGCTCGGTCACCGCCTCGCAGCCCACCTTCAGCAGCAAGGCATTGCCCGGTCCCATGCCGGGTGCGAGGTAGGCGCGTTTCAGCGCCTCCTCCGGCCAGCCCAGGCGCATCGCCACCTGGCGCAGCTCGCGCTCACCGACATGGTGCGGGATGTTGGCCAGCACGGCCGTGGCTTCCTGCTCGCGTACCTCGCCGCGTGCCGGCAGCACCAGCGGGCGCAGCTCGCCCGGCTGCACCTGCAGTGTCACCTCACCCCCGCCTGCGGGCATGAAGCCGTGGCGCAACAGCTTCATCTCCACCTGGGCGCCCATGCGCCGCAGCAGGGGCAGCCATGCATGCTCGATGAAGTCCGCTGGCGGGGCCAGCGGGTTGTGGGTGCCACCGCTTATCCACAGGCGAGCCGGGCTGTCGGCGAACAGCAGGGCCGGCAACAGGGTCTGCAGCACCAGGGTGCAGCTGCCCGCACTGCCGATGGCGAAGCGGTAGTCGCCCCCGCGAATCGCGCCGGGAATGAAGGTCAGCTCCATCGAGCCCAATTCGGCCCCCTGGGTATGTGCGCCACAAATCTGTGCTGCGGCCTGGACCGCCGTCAGGTGCTGGCGCAACAGGCCCGGACGACCGCGCTGCTTGCGGATGTTGCGGATGCGCATCGGGCGGCCGGTGATCATCGACAGGCTCAGCGCGCTGCGCAGGATCTGGCCACCGCCGATGGCGCCGTCGAGTTCGAGAAAATCCGTGTTCATCTTCAGTGTTCCAATCAGTTGCTTCCGCCTGGGGCGGTTGGCCAGGTCATGGCTATTTCAGTCGGTTGTATGGGTTCCGGGTGCTCGCCGGAGAAGTCAGCCAGTTGCGTCCATTCGAGGCTCTCAATGGGGCGCGGACATACCAGTACCTGGCCCTTTCGTCCCAGGATGCTCCTTGGACGGGGATGGCCCATCCGCCTCCCGCCGGCTTACTGCGTCGGTGCGGGCGTGGTCGATAGCTGTGCCAGCGGCACGGTCTCCGGGCGCAGGGTCGCTGCGCACGCGTGCAGGCGGGTGGTTTCCGCCTGGGCTTCGGCGTCGCTTTCCGCCACCTGTGCCAGGGCGTAGCGGGCGGCTGCCGGCGTGCCGGTATCGATGACCGCGTAGGTTGCCAGGCAGCCTTCCTGCTGGCCCCGGGCGACCATGGCGCTGGGGTGGCGTTCGGCGACCACGGCGCGCAGGGCCGGCGAGGGCGGTGCCATCGACTCGCTGAAGGCCGTGCGATCCGGGTGCCAGGTCAGACGGCGCGTCTCCAGGCGGTCCGCTGCGTTCAGCGCGGCGGCATGCTCATGCACCAGCAGCACCGGGTCGTCGCCCGAGGGTGCCAGCACCCAGCTCTGGTTCGGCCCCGGAGCTTCGTCGTGGGACCAGGCCACGTGCGGGCCCTGGGGCGTGGCGAGGTACAGGGCGTGATGGCGCTTGGGGTGCTCGAAGCCGCCCATCTGGCTGACCAGCAACGCGGGCGTGCCATCCGCCAGCCGCAGCAGGCGAGCGGCCGCGCTGACCTGCCCCTCTTCCTCGCCGGTTATCCACACCCTGGGCGCCGCGCCAGCCCCCAGGGGCGTGCCGGCGCCGTACAGGGGATCGGGCGCTGCCTGGCTGGCGGGTGCCGCTGTCGCTGCCCAGTGCAGCGCCACAGTGGTGCCGAGTGGGCGGCCGTCTTTCAACAGGCGCAGCTCGAACGGGCAGGGCGCGGTGGTGCAGGCGGGCAGCGACAGCTCGTAGGCTATCGCCGAGTCCAGGGGCAGGGTGTCCAGCACCTGGCGCTCCTGGGCGGCGAGGCCGCTGGCCAGGCCCAGGAGCAGCAGGCCGGTGAAGGGTTTGACGTCCATTTCAGCTGTTCTCCATTGATGCGATGGCCTCAGGTGGCGTGGGTGTGCACGCAGTGCCGCATGAATTCATCCAGCAAGGCGTCGTCCCCCTGGCCGCGCGGCAGTTGCGGGGCTTCGCCGGCACTGGCCAGCTGGGCCTCGATGAAGGCGTGCAGCACCTCGCGGCGCGGGCCGTGGGTGGCTTCGGTGGCGGCGCGCTTGAGCTGCAGCAGCTCGTCGATCTCCGCCAGCAGCGCCGGGTCGTCCAGGGTCACCAGCAGGTCCTCGAAGGGCATCGGCGGGCGGCCACGGCCCTGGTCGAGCCAGCGTACCGCCAACAGCGGGCGCAAGACGTAGAGGTACTTCTTGAAACGCACCTCGTCGCCTTGCAGGTAACCACGGAAGTTCTTCTTGGCCATGGACAGGTAGTGATGGCGCACGGCCCGGGGCGACCAGAAGGCTTCGGCCAGTTCGCGCAGGCGCGCGGTGGCGGCGTCGTCCTGGCGGTAGACCAGGGGCGAGTCGAGCCACTCCAGCAGCGTGGGGTTGGAGTTGCGCAGCAGGCGCAGGGCCTTGCGCAGCTCCCAGCCGCTCACATCCAGTTCGTCGTCCAGCGGGCGCTCGATCACGTCGCGCGGCTCGCGTACCTGCAGGTACCAGTCGGGCTGCTCGACGTAGACGAAGCGCACGTCGTAGTCGCTGTCGCTGGAGGCGAAGCCCCAGGCGCGGCTGCCGGATTCGCAGGCGTAGAGCACGGTGACGTTGCGCTCGCGCTCGACCCGTTGCAGTTCCTCCAGCACCCGCTCGCGCATGGCGGCGGGGAGGGGATGGCGGTGGTCGCTGGTCATTTCGTTTGTTCCCTAACTGCTTCAATCGGTGGCGCTGGCGGCCAGCGCGCTGAGTGTTCGTCGTCTCGGGTTGTACAGGGTGAGGCACCAGATGCCCCACCATTCCTTGCCGTCATCGAAGTAGCGGCTCCAGGTGCTGCGCTGGGGCTCGCGGTCGGCGTTGCCGACCCAGTCCAGCACCTGCAGGCCTTCGTCCGGATAGAGGCGCAATACGTCGCGCCACTCCTGGAAGTCCGCTGCCTGCAACGGGGTGCCGTAGGGCGGGTCGACCAGGGCGCGGTGCAGGGGGCCGTTCTCACGGGACAGTTCGGCGATCCGTGCGCTGTCCAGGGCTTGCGGGCGGGCCTGTGCCAGGTCGGGGCTCAGGTCCGGCCACGGGTGGTTGGCGTACCGCGGGTGTTGTTCCACCAGCTTTCGCCGCCAGACCTGGGTGCGTTCGTCGATAGCCTCGAACAGCACCCGCAGCGCATCGCGGTGCTCGGCCTCGCCGGGGCTGGCGGTGGCATCCAGGCTCAGCACGACGAAATCGAAGACGCTGCCGGCTTCGTCGAGCCGGGCCCGCAATTCGGTGACCCGGCGGTTTTCCAGTTTCTGCAGCATCAGCCGCTCTCCCTCAGGGTCGAAAGGCGTTGGCGGGGCAACGCCGATCGTTTTTCATCCTTTCACGCAGACCACCTGACGCAGGGTGTGCACCACTTCCACCAGCTCGCGCTGGGCGTGCATCACGGCGTCGATGTCCTTGTAGGCCATGGGGATTTCGTCGATCACGTCCTCGTCCTTGCGGCATTCCACATGGGCGGTGGCGCGGATCTGGTCGTCCACGGTGAACAGCTTCTTCGCCTTGGTACGGCTCATGGTGCGGCCGGCGCCGTGGCTGCAGGAGCAGAACGCCTCCTCGTTACCCAGGCCGCGCACGATGAAGCTGCGCGCACCCATGGAGCCCGGGATGATGCCCAACTGGCCCTTCTGCGCTGATACTGCACCCTTGCGAGTCACCAGGACTTCCTGGCCGAAGTGCTGCTCCTTCTGCACGTAGTTGTGGTGGCAGTTCACCGCTTCCAGGTTGGCCTCGAAGGGTTTCTTGATCACCGTACGCGCCGCCGCGATCACGGCGTGCATCATCAGTGCGCGGTTCTGCTTGGCGAAGTCCTGGGCCCAGCCCACGGCCTCCACGTAGTCGTCGAAGTGCTGGCTGCCTTCTTCGAAGTAGGCCAGGTCGCGGTCCGGCAGGTTGGCGATGTGCTGGCGCATATCGGCCTGGGCCAGTTCGATGAACAGGCTGCCGATGGCGTTACCCACACCGCGCGATCCGCTGTGGAGCATGAACCAGACGCGCTGGGCCTCGTCCAGGCAGACCTCGATGAAGTGGTTGCCGGTTCCCAGGGTTCCCAGGTGCTTGCGGTTGTTGGTCTTCTCCAGGCGCGGGTACTTGTCGGTGATCACCTTGAAGCGCCCGGCCAGGGCCGACCAGGCGTGGTCCGCCAGCTCCGGCACGTCTTCCCAGGACCCCTTGTCTCGGCCACCGCGAGACACGCTGCGCCCGTGGGGCACGGCCTTCTCGATGGCGCTGCGCAGGCCCGCCAGGTTGTCCGGCAGGTCGGAGGCGGTCAGCGAGGTGCGCGCGGCGATCATTCCGCAACCGATATCCACACCCACGGCGGCCGGGATGATGGCGCCGACGGTGGGGATCACGCTGCCGATGGTCGACCCCTTGCCCAGGTGCACGTCCGGCATCACGGCCAGGTGCTTGAAGATGAAGGGCATCTTCGCGGTGTTGATCAGTTGCTTGCGCGCGTCCTCCTCCACCGGTACGCCCTGGGTCCAGAGCTTGATCGGCTTGCCGTTGGTGACTTCCAGCAGGTTGTAGTGCTTTTCCATGGTTCCTTCTTTCCTTTCAAAACGGCGACAAGTCGGGTGAAACGGCATCGCGCTCTATCCGATTGAGCTACGGCCCCGGAGAGCCGGCGGGAGTCGAACCCGCAACCACGACGTCCTGTAGTTCCACCGGCATTCGCCGGGCAAATTCGGTTGGCCGCCTGGGCGGCCGTGGTGCAGCGACAAGGGATGTGGACATGAATTGCTCTACCAACTGAGCTACCCGTTGCCGGGGCGGGGCTCGAACCCGCGACACATGTAGTGCCCATTGCATTCGCTGCCAGCCCTTGCGGGCACCTCAAAAACTACCTGCGTTGCCATCGCGGCGTTAAAAACAGGCTCAAAATGCTCATTTACACTGCGTAAACTGCGCTTTTTCGCCTGTTTTTGCCTTGCGCTGGCGGCCTCGCCTACGTTTTTGAGGCGCCCTTGCGGGCTGTAGTGAAACAGGTGCGACGACAAGTGGTGGTGAAACGTTTTCGTGTTCTACCGTTGAACTACGGCCCCGCAGTATTGGAGCCGACGGGATTCGAACCCGCATCTCGACCGTTGGAGGGTGTAGTTCCACCGGCATTCGTCGCAAAACTCAAGGTGGCACGACAAGGGAAGGTGACTGTTCCGCGTTGCCGCGGGCCGGAATCGAACCGGCTCAACCGATGTACAGCCGCCTGCATTCGTGCCGCGCGATACGGTGACAAGAGTGTGCAGGGACATCGGTGATGGAGTCCCGGCTGCATTCGCCGTCTCGCGCTTCAACGCATTGCGGGCCCCGCCCCATTGCGGGGCCCTTGATTACTCCGTATCGCTACAGCTCGGTCGCCTCGATCAGCTCGACCCAGTGCCGCGCGCCGTATTCGCCACTGGCGAACTGGGCGATCACATCGAATACCGCATCGCCGAAACCGCCGACGTTGAGGATGTCCTGCTGCTCCTGCGCCTGGGTGGTGCCGTGGGGCTGGATGTCGATGCAGATCATCTTCGCCTTCGGGTTCAGCCGCTTCAGCTGCTGCCACTGGAGCATGGTTTCGGTGGCGCCGCGCCGTTTGGCGTCGATCCAGGATTCGTTGTCCGAAACCAGGATCAGCGTGTCCACCTTGGCCTTCTCCTTCACCAACTGCGCCAGCGGTGCCGAGCAGTTGGTGCCACCGCCGCCGATCGAGGCCAGCTTCTGCGCGTTGCTCATCACGCTGTCACGCGGGTTGAGGCGCACGTCCACCACCTGGTTCTCGAACGGCATCACCCGCGCCGCCGGCTGCTTGCGCAGCACCGCCGCCGCCATCAGGGCCGCCACGTCGATGCAGCGCACCGTGCTGGTGGCGCCCTGGCGGTAGCCGGTGGCCGGGCTCTGCATGGAGCCGGACACGTCCGGGCACACCACCACGTTGCCGCTCAGCGCCGGCACGTTGGCCAGCGACAGTTCCAGGGCGTCCTGCAGCGCCTCGCGCACCGGTCCCGGTACGTCGTTGCCGGCCATCGTGTAGGCGGTCAGCAACTGGTACGGGTAGACCCGTGACTTGGCCACCGCTTCCCGGTCTGCCAGCCGCGCGGCAACCGTGTAGGCCGCGTCGGGCAACTGGAACACACCGTGGCGCGCCAGGGTGTTGAGGTTCATCCGAAGGGCCTGCCAGCCCATGCGCTGTGCCTGTTCCAGCCATTGCGCGGCGCTCAGTTGACGGTCGCCCAGCAACTGGAAGGGCACGTCCGGCAGCTCGTCGCTGGCGCCGCTGCGGAAGGCCAGCAGGGCACGGGTCAGCGGCGGCAGCGCGTCGGCGTCCGCCGGCTTGCCGAGTACCCAGGCGAAGAAGGCTTCGCGCCAGGCTTCGCTCGGTTTCGGGTGGACCATCTTCAGCACGTCCGCCAGGGACGGCTGGTTGCCGATCGCGGCCTGCAGCAGCTGGCGCTCGCTGGCGCTGTTCAGCCACGCCTGCACCAGGCGCTTGGGCTGCGTACCGAGCGATTTGCGACCGGTCACGCCGCTGCGCAGGATCTGCACCACGTTGCGCAGCATCTTGCCGTTGTCCACCACCTGGCCGAAAACCGCCGGCAGCAGGGAGGAGCGTTGCGCCGCCAGGGCGGCCACCAGCAGGGCCGGCATGTCCTTCATGTGACCGGCACGGCGGGCGTACACGGCGGTCTTGGCCACGAAGGCCGCGTCCAGCTGGGCCACCAGGGCCAGCACCTCGGCCAGCTGCTCGGGGGCGTCGGCGTAGAAGGTCTGGTTCAGGCAACCGGTCATCGCCAGCTGGGCCAGCTTGTGCTTCGGTTGCAGGGCGTAGGCACCGGCCTTGCTGCGGTTGTATGCATCCACCTGCGGCAGGCTGGCTGCCTGGGTGTTGAAGAGGGCGGTGTTGGCCATCGTGGCGTCTCGCTCTGTTGTCCTTTCGTTGACAGGGATAAAGCGAGGCGCGTGCCAACTTCGTTTTTTGTGCCGAGAATATTTTTCAATTCATTGATATTTAAGGTTTTTATTTTTATTCGAGATTTTCGGGTGCAGAATCTCAAGCCGACTGCTGCATGATTTTCCTATTCCTGGATATACGAATTTATCTTTTTGGATAAACTGCCGATCTTTCAATCGTCTTCGAGTCGCCAGCGGCAAGTGCCGTTGCGGAGGAATGAACATGAGCCGCAAGACCGTCGCCATCGGATTCGTCGGCGCGACCCTGGACCGCATGGGCAAGGGCGCCGACCGCTGGAACAAATGGCGCCCCACTGTGGGCCTGTGCCAGCAGCCGGACCTGCTGGTGGACCGGCTGGAGCTGATCCACGGCAGCGATGCCCGCGACCTGGGGCTGTCCCAGCGCATCAAGGGCGACGTGGAGCAGGTGTCGCCGCAGACCGAGGTGCGCCTGCACGAGATGCCGCTGCGCAACCCCTGGGACTTCGAGGAGGTGTATGGCGCGCTGCATGACTTTGTCAGCGCTTACCGCTTCGACACCGAGCACGAGGACTACCTGGTGCACATCACCACCGGTACCCACGTGGCGCAGATCTGCTGGTTCCTGCTCACCGAGGCGCGCTACCTGCCGGCGCGGTTGGTGCAGACCTCGCCGGGCCGGCGTCGTGAGGAGGATCGCCACGCCATCGGCACCCATTCGCTGATCGACCTCGACCTGTCCCGTTATGACCGCATCGCCTCGCGCTTCCAGCGCGAGCAGCTGGAAGGGCTGGAGCTGCTGAAGTCGGGCATCGCCACGCGCAACCCGGCGTTCAACCGCAGCATCGAGCAGATCGAGCGGGTGGCAGTGCGTTCGCGGGCGCCGATGCTGCTGATCGGCCCCACCGGTGCGGGCAAGTCCTTCCTGGCGCGGCGGGTGTACGAACTCAAGCGGGCCAGGCACCAGGTGGCGGGGCGCTTCGTCGAGGTGAACTGCGCCACCCTGCGTGGCGACGGTGCCATGTCGGCGCTGTTCGGCCACCTCAAGGGCGCCTTCACCGGCGCGCAGAGCGCCCGTGACGGCCTGCTGCGGGCGGCGGACGGCGGCATGCTGTTCCTCGACGAGATCGGCGAACTGGGCCTGGACGAGCAGGCCATGCTGCTCAAGGCCATCGAGGAGAAGCGCTTCTTCCCCATGGGCGCCGACCGCGAGGTGGAGAGCGACTTCCTGCTGATCGCCGGCACCCACCGCGACCTGCGCACGCGGGTGGCCGAGGGGCTGTTCCGCGAGGACCTGTTCGCCCGCATCAACCTCTGGACCTTCGAACTGCCGGGCCTGGCGGGGCGCCGCGAGGACATCGAGCCGAACATCGACTTCGAGCTGGAACGCCACGCCCGCGACCAGGGGCGTCTGGTGCGCTTCAACCTGGAGGCGCGGCGTCGCTACCTGGCATTCGCCTGTTCCGCCGAAGCGCGCTGGAGCGGCAACTTCCGCGAGCTGTCGGCGTCCATCACGCGCATGGCGACCCTGGCCGACAGCGGCCGCATCGACGAGGCGCTGGTGCAGGAGGAGATCGACCGGCTGCGCCGCGCCTGGGGCCATGAGTCCGGTCCGGACGATGGTCTGGCGGCGCTGCTGGGGGAACGTCTGGCCGAGCTGGACCGCTTCGACCGCCTGCAACTGGCAGCGGTGGTGGCGGTGTGCCACGAGGCGAGCAGCCTGTCCGAGGCCGGACGGCTGCTCTACGACGTGTCGCGCCAGGCCAAGGCGCAACCCAATGACGCGGACCGGCTGCGCAAGTACCTGGGCAGGTTCGGCCTGGAGTGGAAGGACCTGGCGCGGTAGGGCGTGAAGGCGCGGGCTCACGGTGAGCGTGCCGATCCGGGCACAGCCGGTGCCGGCGTGCTCGGCTATCCTGTCGGCCTTTTTCACCCGCCATGCAAGGACTGCCCATGAGCCTTCCCCTGTCCGTCGAGCAGTTGCGCGAGCGCTGCGCCGCCGGTGACACCTTCGATTACCTGTACTTCTGGGGCCATACCTCGGCACCGGGCGCGCCGTTGGGCAAGGCCTGCTTCAGCCAGTGGTTCAAGTCGCCCTTCGTTCTGGATGGCGTCCGCTATGCCACGGCGGAGCACTGGATGATGGCCGGCAAGGCGCGCCTGTTCGGCGATGAGCGCGCATTGCAGGCCGTACTCGCGGCGCGCACACCGGCCGAGGCCAAGGCCGTCGGGCGGGAGGTGCGCGGGTTCGATGAGGCTCGCTGGCTGGCCGCCCGTTTTGACCTGGTGGTGGCAGGCAACCAGGCCAAGTTCGAGCAGAACGCCGAGCTGCGCCGGGTGCTGCTGGCCACGGCTGGTCGGGTGCTGGTGGAAGCCAGCCCGGTGGACCCGGTGTGGGGCATCGGCCTGGCCGAGGCGGATGTAGCGGCCCGTACGCCGGCTACCTGGCGCGGGCTCAACCTGCTGGGCTTTGCGTTGATGGTGGTGCGCGAGCGCCTGGCGGTGGCGCAGCCGGTGCAGGAGGAGTGCGAATGAACGCCTTCAGCGCGGAAGACCTCCAGCGCCTGGCCCGGCATGGCCTGGTGCTGTTCGGCGGGCGGCTGATCCACCAGGCGCAGCCGCCCGTCACCGACGAGCAACTGGCCGAGGTGGAGCGCCGCGTCGGCCGCCCGCTGCCACCGACCCTGGTGCGGCTGTGGCGCGTCGCCTATGGCGGCGTGCTGGATTACGACCTGCGGGTGGATTACCAGGGCCACATTCATCCCTATTCGCTGCGGGAGCTGTTCTACCCCGGCAGCGATGGCTACAACGACCTCTGGGGCTGGCTGGAGCACGAGCAGGAATGGGCCCGGCAGATCGCCGAGGAGGAAGGCCGCGAGTGGGACGGGCGGCTGGACTTCCTGCCCATCGGCGGCTTCGAGTACCTGGAGCGGCTGTATGTCTGCGTCGAACCCGGGGACTACTTCGGCCGCGTCTACGCCTGGAGCCAGGGCCTGCCGCCGGCCTGGGCGATGCGCCTGCACGAGGATGCCTTCGCCCGGGTGGCCGATGATCTGGAGGGGCTGTTCGCCCAGCTGGCCTACGAGCGCGACCCGCTGGCGGAGGATGCCGACGGCTCCGGCCTGGAACTGCTGGAGGCGCTGATCCCGCTGGAGGAAGGCGATGCCGCCGACCAGGCCCTGGCCGAGCGGGTGAAGGCCTGCCTGGGCGCTCTGGTGCTGGATTGGCAGGCGGCGCTGGAAGCTGGCTCCATCGCTGCACGACCCGACCTGCAGCGGCTGGCCCTGGAGCGGGCGGTGGAGGCCGACGACACGGCGCTGCTGGAGCGGCTGGAGGCGTCAGGTATTGAGCTTGGCCAACTGATCCGCGGCGGGGTCAACGGGCCGGTGTTCGCCCGCCTGCTCAAGCGGGACGCGGTCCAGGCCTGGTTCGCCGCGCGCGGCATCGCGGAGCGCCAGCGCGAGGACGCTCAGTAGTGGTACCAGCGCAGTTGCAGCATCACCTGGTTGTCGTCCCCGGCGAGGTGGCTGAACGAGCGCTCCGCCGACAGACGCAGGCCCAGTTGCTGGCTCAGTTCCCACTGCTGGGCCAGTGACAGCCGGCGGCGCACTTCGCCGTTGTGGAAGTAGTCCCCGGTGGCTTCCAGGCTGAGGGTGCCGAGGCGGTTGTGCCAGAGCAGGCCGGTGTCGAAGCCGCCCGCGCCGGCGACGAAGGCGGCGAAGTCCGGGTTGTGTTCCACGCGGGCCGTG
Source organism: Pseudomonas sp. FeS53a (assembly GCF_000931385.1). NCBI lineage: Bacteria > Pseudomonadati > Pseudomonadota > Gammaproteobacteria > Pseudomonadales > Pseudomonadaceae > Pseudomonas > Pseudomonas sp. FeS53a. Next base: position 43,032 of record NZ_JYFT01000063.1, on the reverse strand, counting down.
GCCAGTGCGTAGTAGAGCGCATCGTCCCCCAGTTGCCAGGTGGCCCCGGCGCCGCCGTTGAGGTGGCTCACCAGGGTTTCGTCGCCGTCCTTGCCGGGCACCCGTTCCAGGCCGCCGGCGACCTGCCAGGACCAGGGCTGCAGCAGGGCGGTGCGGGGCGTCAGCGAGCGGATGGTGGCGAAGTCCAGCTGCTGCAGTTGCCAGTGGTTCTCCTCGTACTGGCGCAGCTTGAGCTGGAGGATTTCGATCTGGGCCCCGAGGGGGAAGCCCGCCAGGTTGTCCTGCAGGTCGTGGTAGGCCATGCGCAGGCCGTACTCGGCATAGGCGCGGTCTTCGCGGCTGCCCAGGCCCAGTTGCCAGGTGCGCGAGTCGTGGCCGTCCTCGGGCAGGGCCGGGCGTTCCACGTCGAGGGCGGGCGGCGGGTTGCGGTTGATCGCCTGCAGCAGCTGGAAGCCACGCCGTGCGCGGTCCTTGTCGCGCTCTTCACCGGCGCTGCGGTAGCGGTCCAGGCGGAAGGCGGCATCCTGCACCAGCGCCCGGCGCGGGGCCGGCAGGGCCTGGAACTCGGGGGCCTGTAGCAATGAGGCGTCGTCGGCCAGGCGCAGGGCCCACTGCTGTTCCACGGGCTCCAGCGGTTCGGCACGGGCGGCCAGCTCCCGCTCGCGGGAGGGGCGGAAGTCGATGCGGTCCACCAGCCCGGCGTTCTTCACCGCGCGCACGGTGTCGGTGGGGATGGCGGTGAGGGGGAACTGCTCGGTCAGCTCGGTGCCGGGGCGGGCGATCTCCAGCAGCTCCAGCAGGCGGTAGGAGCAGTTCTCGTCGAAGAAGAAGTAGTCGAAGCGCACCTGCTTCAGTTCCCAGACGTGCTCGACCATGCGCCCGGTCTCCTCGGGGCTGAGGTTGAGCCGGTACTCCCACAGGTCGCGGTTCTCCAGGCGGCTGTATTCCTTGAGCTTGTCGCGGTAGGGGACCAGGGCGAAGAGCCCGGGGTAGCCGCCCATCAGGCCTTTCCAGGCGTAGAGGATGCTGTTGTCGGCGCCTTCGATGAAGGCACCGAAGTTGAGGGCGTAGCTGAGCAGGGCGGTGTTGTTCTCGTCTACATCGCTCTGGTCGATGCGCAGCAGGGTGTGGCCGAACATCGAGGAGGGGCTGTTGAGGTAGGCCGCCGGGAACACCAGCACGGTGCTGTGGGGGTTGATGTCCTGGAACCACTGGCGGTATTCGCTGCACGCCGGGGCAGGCAGGTCGCGCAGGTCCAGCTGTTCGCGCAGCCAGCGGGTGCGGGCGGGGTAGACGCACTGGGGGTGGCGGTCGCCGAGGGCCGGGTCACGGTACAGCGCCTGGACGGTGGCGCCGAGTTCCGCTTCCGGGCTGTGTGCGCCGTCAGGCGAGAGGAAGAAGCGCCCGTCGTCGACGTAGCTGCGCCAGCCGCCCAGCTTGCCGCGCTCGTAGTGGCCGAGTGCGATCCAGTAGGGGTCGTTGGCCAGGCGCTGCAGCCTCTCCACGGGGATGGGCGTGGCGGCCAGCAGGACATTGCAGGTGAGCAGCAGCGGGAGAAGGAGGATCCGTTTCAACGGGCGGCTCGCTTTGCCTGGGGAAGGGGGCGAGCTTTCGTGAAGGGCGGGGCGGGTGTCAAGCAAGGTCAGGCGAGGGATTTTCGCAAGCCGTGACGGGGCTCGCCGCCACACGCGGAACGCCTTGCCACGCGCTTCCGGCGAGCGCCAGAATGCGGCCATCTCCCGCGTCGCCCACAAGGATTCCCGATGCCCGCTCCATTCGCTGCTTCCCTTCGCCTGGCTCCTGAGGCGCTCACCCGCTGCTTCGACGCCGGTCAGTTCTCCTTCACCACCACCGACGACCTCGAGCCGTTCCGTGGCGTGCTCGGCCAGGAGCGCGCGGTGGAGGCCCTGCAATTCGGCGTGGCGATGCCCCGCGCCGGCTACAACGTCTACGTCATGGGCGAGCCGGGCACCGGCCGCTTCTCCTTCGTGCAGCGCTACCTCAAGGCCGAGGGCAAGCGCCTGGCGACCCCGGAGGACTGGGTCTACGTCAACCATTTCGACGAGCCCCGCGAGCCCCGCGCGCTGCGCCTGCCGCCAGGCGAGGCGAACGCCTTCATCGCCGACATCGGCCAGCTTGTGGATAACCTGCTGGCCACCTTCCCGGCGGTGTTCGAGACGCCCACCTTCCAGCAGAAGAAGAGCGCCATCGACCGCGGCTTCAACCAGCGCTACGACCGTGCGCTGGACGTGATCGAGCGTCTGGCCCTGGAGAAGGACGTGGCGCTGTACCGCGATGCATCGAACATCGCCTTCACCCCGATGAAGGATGGCAAGGCGCTGGACGAGGCGGACTTCGCCCAGTTGCCGGAAGCCGAGCGCGAGCGCTTCCACGATGACATCGCGCTGCTGGAGGAGCGCCTCAACGAGGAGCTGGCCAGCCTGCCGCAATGGAAGCGCGAGTCGAGCAACCAGCTGCGCCAGCTCAACGAGGAGACCATCACCCAGGCGCTGCAGCCGCTCTTGGCGCCGCTCTCGGAGAAATACGCGGAGAACGCCGGGGTGGTGGCTTATCTGCAGGCGATGCAGGTGAACCTGCTGAAGACCGTGGTCGACCAGTTGCTGGACGACAAGCCGGACGTGCAGCGCCGCGAGATGCTGGAGGAGCAGTACTGCCCCAGCCTGGTGGTGGGGCACCCCGATGGCAGCGGGGCACCGGTGGTGTTCGAGCCGCACCCGACCTACGACAACCTGTTCGGCCGTATCGAGTACGGCACCGACCAGGGCGCGCTCTACACCAGCTACCGCCAGCTGCGCCCGGGTGCACTGCACCGCGCCAACGGCGGGTTCCTGGTGCTGGAGGCGGAGAAGATGCTCAGCGAGCCCTTCGTCTGGGATGCGCTGAAGCGCGCGCTGCATTCGCGCCAGCTGAAGATGGAGTCGCCGCTGGCCGAGTTGGGCCGCCTGGCCACCGTGACCCTGACGCCCCAGGTGATCCCGCTGCAGGTGAAGGTGGTGATCATCGGGTCGCGCCAGCTCTATTACACGCTGCAGGATCTGGACCCGGACTTCCAGGAGATGTTCCGGGTGCTGGTGGACTTCGATGAAGAGATCGACTTCAACGAGGAGACCCTGGAGCAGTTCGCTCAGTTGCTGAAGACCCGCACCACCGAGGAAGGCATGGCGCCGCTCAGCGCGGATGCCGTGGCGCGCCTGGCGACCTACAGTGTGCGCCTGGCGGAGAACCAGCGGCGGCTGTCGGCGAAGATCGGCGACCTGTTCCAGCTGCACAGCGAGGCGGACTTCCTTCGTCAGCTGGCCGGTGAGCCGGTGACCAACGCCGAGCACGTGGAGCGGGCGCTGAAGGCCAAGGCCACGCGCACCGGGCGGGTGTCGGCGCGCATCCTCGACGACATGCTGGCCGGCACCATCCTGATCGACACCGAGGGCGCGGCCGTGGGCAAGTGCAACGGCCTCACGGTGCTGGAGGTGGGGGACTCGGCGTTCGGCGTGCCGGCGCGGATCTCTGCCACTGTCTACCCGGGTGGTTCGGGCATCGTCGACATCGAGCGCGAGGTCAACCTGGGCCAGCCGATCCACTCCAAGGGGGTGATGATCCTCACCGGCTACTTGGGCAGCCGCTACGCCCAGGAGTTTCCCCTGGAGATTTCCGCGAGCATCGCGCTGGAGCAGTCCTACGGCTATGTAGACGGCGACAGCGCCTCCCTGGGCGAGGCCTGCACGCTGATCTCGGCGCTGTCGCGCACGCCGCTGAAGCAGTGCTTCGCCATCACCGGTTCGATCAACCAGTTCGGCGAGGTGCAGGCCGTGGGCGGGGTGAACGAGAAGATCGAAGGCTTCTTCCGCCTGTGCGAGGCCCGGGGGCTGACGGGTGAGCAGGGGGTGATCATTCCCCACGCCAACGTCACCAACCTGATGCTCGACGAACGGGTAGTGCAGGCCGTGCGCAAGGGCCAGTTCCATGTCTACGCCGTGCGCCAGGCCGACGAGGCCCTGAGCCTGCTGGTGGGCGAGCCGGCCGGTGCGCCGGACGAGAAGGGCCGCTTCCCGGCGGGCAGCATCAATGCACGCGTGGTGGCCCGCCTGCGGGAGATCGCCGAGATGGGCATGGAGGAAGAGGAGAAGGCCCCCGCCAAGGACGCGGAGGCTGTTGCTGCTGCCGTCGCTGCCGAGAAGGCGCCGGAGCCCGCCAAGCCGAAGCGCAAGGCGCCCACCCGGAAGGCACCTGCGGCCGACGCTGGCAAGGCGTCGGAATGATCTGACAGACGGTTTGACGCCGTGCCAGGGAGGGCGCGGCTGGTCAGGCTTCGAGCAAGGCCCCACAGCACAGGCAGGGCGGCGCTTCGGCGGTTTTGCCGACATTCATTCCACAGGGTTATCCACAGAAGGCGTGGATAAGAATTCCTCGCTTTCCCAGGTTTTCGGGGTGTAGGCTGGGCGCCAGGTCCACGCGAGGAATGCCGTCATGTCCCGCACCCTCTGCCTTACCCGTCAATGCCTGGGGCTGGTCACCCGTATCGAATGCGTGATCCTGCCGCTGGCCGGTGACAACGGTCTGTGGACCCTCATCTGTGCAGCCGGCATTTCCGGCACCCAACCGTCCGCCATTCGCGCCCAGGGCCCGTTCCATGGGCCTTTTGTCGCCGAATCGGTGATGGCGAGCATCGCGGATTGCCTGGGCGAGCTGGGCTACTGCCCCTGCGAGGAGCCCATGACCTGGCGCCTGCACCAGCAGGCGGAGCTGCGTCGCCTGAACCAGACGCGAGGGCGCACGCTGGGGAATTGCCTGTCACGCCCGGACAGTTGATGGCGGTTTTTCGAGCATCCGTTGCAGCGCCGCAGGCGCAGGCGGCGGCAGCGATCCTTGCAGTGCTCATGCACAGGGTTATCCACAGCTTTCGGGGATATTTCCGGGCGTTTCATTCTGTTTTTCTGTAGGAAAGTGCTCGCTATACTCGCCGCCATTTCCACCCCTGCTGCGAGGCTTCATGGAACGCTTTTTGGAAAACTCGATGTACGCGGCGCGTTGGCTGCTGGCGCCCATCTACTTCGGCCTGTCGCTGGCGCTGCTGGCGCTGGCGCTGAAGTTCTTCCAGGAGATCTACCACGTCATTCCCCACGTCTTCGAGAAGACCGAGGGTGAGCTGATCCTGGTGCTGCTCTCGCTGATCGACATGTCCTTGGTGGGTGGCCTGCTGGTGATGGTGATGTTCTCCGGCTACGAGAACTTCGTGTCGCAGCTGGACATCGACGAGAACAAGGAGAAGCTCAGCTGGCTCGGCAAGATGGACTCCGGTTCGCTGAAGATGAAGGTGGCGGCGTCCATCGTGGCGATCTCGTCCATCCACCTGCTGAGGGTCTTCATGGATGCGCAGAACATCGATAACGACAAGATCCTCTGGTACGTGGTGGTGCACATGACCTTCGTGGTCTCGGCGTTCGCCATGGGCTACCTGGACAAGATGAGCAAGAGCAGCCACTGAGCCTTGCTGCAACGGCCGCCCGCTCGCCTTCCAGGCCGGCGGGCGGTTTCGTTTCCGGGGTAGGGCGGTGCCAGGGGCTGTGCTAGTCTGGCCGACCTTTTTTCCCTGTGCGGAGCCCGGCCATGTCCGAACTCGATCTTTCCAGTGATGAATCCCGCGTCAGCTACGGCATTGGCCGCCAGCTGGGTGACCAGATCCGTGACAACCCTCCGCCCGGCGTGAGCATCGATGCGGTGGTCGCCGGCCTGCGCGACGCCTTTGCCGGCCAGGAAAGCCGCGTCGACGCGGCCGACCTGAACGCGGCGTTCCGGGTCATCCGCGAGCGCATGCAGGCCCAGGCCCAGGCCAAGGCTGAAGCGGCGGCTGGCGAAGGCCGCGCCTACCTGGCAGAGAACGCCAAGCGCGAAGGCGTGACCGTGCTGCCGTCCGGCCTGCAGTTCGAGGTGCTGGTGGCAGGTGAGGGCGCCAAGCCGTCGGCCGAGGACACCGTGCGCACCCACTACCACGGCACGCTGATCGACGGCACCGTGTTCGACAGCTCCTACAACCGTGGCGAGCCGGCCGAGTTCCCGGTGGGTGGCGTGATCCCGGGCTGGGTCGAGGCCCTGCAACTGATGAATGCCGGCAGCAAGTGGCGCCTGCACGTGCCCAGCGAGCTGGCCTATGGCGCGCAGGGCGTGGGCAGCATCCCGCCCCACAGCGTGCTGGTGTTCGACGTGGAGCTGCTGGCGATCCTCTGATCCCGCAAAGAGCGATGCCTGGGCTGGCCGTCCTGGCCCGCCCGGGCACCTGCGGGGCCTTGTCGGCCCCGTTTGCAAGCGGGCGCCCCGGGGCGCCCGCTTGCGGGTGGCGCGTCCTGCACCACCCGGATCTCCGTCATGCCAGGTGGGCGTCCTGTTGCGGCCTCAAGGCCCGCGCGTAGCAGAACAGGAAGAGGTTGCGCACCAGTTCCTTGAGCACCAGCGGCTCGCTGGAATTCAGCCCGGCCAGGTCGAGGTCGCCCTGGTCACGCAGTTCGTCGAGGGCTTCTTCTTCCAGCACGGCGCAGATTTCCCCGGTTTCACGGTGGAGGATGCGCAGGTAGGGGTGGGGGCGATCCAGCCAGGCATCGATCAGGTAGGTCATGGCTCATCTCCTTGAAAAGCTGTGAGATGAGAATAATTCCTATTATCAAAATAGCAAGGGTCTATCGGTGCCTTTCGTCGCCAGCCGTTTCCTGCGGGCATGAAAAAGCCCGCCATGTGAGGCGGGCTTCCCGGTGAGCGCTTTGGCTCAGTGTGTGCGGGCGACGGCGAACTGCGTCAGCTCGATCATGGCGTCGCGGTGCTCGCTGGGCGGCAGGGCGTCCAGGCAGGCGATGGCGCGCTCGGCATAGTCGCGGGCGAGGCGGGCGGTGTAGTCGAGGGCGCCGGCGGCTTCCACGGCTTCACGGATGCCTTCCAGGTCCTGGCTGCCGCCTTGCTGGATGGCCTTGCGGACCAGTGCGGCCTGCTCGGGGCTGCCGTCCCGCATGGTGATGATCAGCGGCAGGGTCGGCTTGCCTTCGGCGAGGTCGTCACCGACGTTCTTGCCGAGGGTGGCGGCGTCGCCACGGTAGTCGAGCAGGTCGTCCACCAGTTGGAAGGCGATGCCCAGGTAGTCACCGAAGGTCCGCAGGGCTTCGGCCTGGGCTTCGCTGGCGCCGGCGAGTACGGCGGCACTGTGGGTGGAGGCCTCGAAGAGCATCGCGGTCTTGCCGCGGATGACTTCCATATAGGTCTCTTCGGTGGTGCTGGCGTCGCGGATCTTCGACAGCTGCAGCACTTCGCCTTCGGCGATGACACGGGTGGCCTGGGAAATGATGCGCATCACCGGCATGGAGCCCAGCTCGACCATCATTTCGAAGGAGCGCGCGTAGAGGAAGTCGCCCACCAGCACGCTCGGCGCGTTGCCCCACAGGGCATTGGCGGTGGAGCGGCCGCGACGCAGGCCCGAGGCATCGACGACGTCGTCGTGCAGCAGGGTGGAGGTGTGCAGGAATTCGATGGTGGCGGCCAGCAGGCGCAGCTGGTCGCCGCCGAATCCGAGGGCATTGCCGCTGAGCAGGACCAGCAGCGGGCGCAGGCGCTTGCCGCCGGCGGAGACGATGTAGTCGCCGATTTTCTCGACCAGGGGTACGCGGGAGGTGAGTTGCCGACGGATGATGTCGTCGACTGCGGTAAAATCGTCCGCCACCACGCGGTAGAAGGCCTGGGGTTGCATCAGCGAGGGGTGCTCCTTTGAGAATGCGCGGCATGCTAGGGGGCGGGTAGGGGGCTGTCAAGGCAAGCCCCGCCGGTGCTTGCGCGGCTTTTGCGGCTTGCGTACAATCGCGGCCCCTGAACTTCCTTGGGCATTTCCCTGCCTTACGCAATTGCACGGGTTCCAGTTCCGGCCCCATGCAGCCATGCCGACCCATTCCTCTTTCTATAAAGCGTCGGGTGAGCAGGTTTAACGGAGAAAATCCATGTACGCAGTTATCGTTACCGGCGGCAAGCAGTACAAAGTCGCTGAAGGTGAATTCCTGAAGATCGAGAAGCTGGAAGTCGCCACTGGCGAATCCGTGACTTTCGATCGCGTTCTGCTGATCGGCAATGGCGACGACGTGAAAATCGGCGCTCCGGTTGTCGATGGCGCCAAAGTGGTTGCCGAAGTGGTCTCTCAAGGCCGTCACGACAAGGTTCGCATCATCAAGTTCCGTCGTCGTAAGCACCACATGAAGCGTCAGGGCCACCGCCAGTGGTTCACTGAAATCAAGATCACCGGCATCCAGGCCTAATTTCCTTTTTGGAGGATTTGACTCATGGCACACAAAAAAGCTGGCGGTTCTACCCGCAACGGTCGCGACTCAGAAAGTAAACGCCTTGGCGTGAAACTGTACGGCGGCCAGGTCATCAAGGCCGGCAACATCATCGTTCGTCAGCGCGGCACCAAGTTCCACGCCGGCGTCGGCGTTGGCCTGGGCAAGGACCACACCCTGTTCGCGAAAGTGGACGGCGTTGTGAAGTTCGAGGTCAAAGGCGCCTTCGGTCGCAAGTACGTGAGCGTCGTCGCGGCCTAATCGCGATCTCGCTGCAAAAGCCCTGTCTCGCGACGGGGCTTTTTTGTTTCTGACAGCGGAAACTGCGCGTAGCGCCGGCTCCCTGTATCCTTGTGTTCCTTTTTAATTGGCCCGCCACCGTGGCGGGAGGCTTCCTGATGAAATTCGTCGATGAAGTTTCGATCTTTGTAAAAGCAGGCGACGGCGGCAATGGCCTGATGAGTTTCCGTCGCGAAAAATTCATTGAGAAAGGCGGCCCCAACGGTGGCGATGGTGGCGACGGCGGTTCCGTGTACATGGAAGCCGATCCGAACCTCAACACCCTGGTGGATTACCGCTATACCCGTCGTTTCGATGCCCAGCGTGGCGAGAACGGCGGCAGCAAGGACTGCACCGGCCGCAAGGGCGAAGACCTCGTCCTGCCGGTGCCGGTCGGCACCACGGTGATCGATGCCGGTACCCAGGAAATCATCGGTGACCTGACCGTGCCCGGTCAGCGCCTGCTGGTGGCTCAGGGTGGTTGGCACGGGCTGGGGAATACCCGTTTCAAGTCCAGTACCAACCGCGCGCCGCGCCAGACCACCAAGGGCAAGCCGGGCGAGTCCCGCGACCTCAAGCTGGAGCTGAAGGTGCTGGCTGACGTCGGTCTGCTGGGCCTGCCGAATGCGGGCAAGAGCACATTCATCCGTGCGGTGTCGGCCGCCAAGCCGAAAGTGGCGGATTACCCCTTCACCACCCTGGTGCCGAACCTGGGTGTGGTCAGCGTCGGGCGCTTCAAGAGCTTCGTCGTGGCCGACATCCCCGGGTTGATCGAGGGTGCTGCCGAGGGTGCTGGCCTGGGGATTCGCTTCCTCAAGCACTTGGCGCGTACGCGCCTACTGCTGCACATCGTCGACATGGCGCCGCTGGACGAGAGCGATCCGGCCGAGGCGGCTGCGACCATCGTCGAGGAGCTGGGGCGCTTCAGTCCGGCGCTGACCGAGCGTGATCGCTGGCTGGTGCTGAACAAGGCCGACCAGCTGTTGGATGAGGAGCGCGAAGCACGCATGAAAGAGGTGATCCAGCGCCTCGGTTGGGAAGGGCCTGTATTCGTCATCTCCGCCCTGGAGCGCGAGGGGACCGAGGCACTTTCCCAGGAGATCATGCGTTACCTCGACGAGCGGACCCTGCGCATGGAAGAGGACCCGGCCTACGCCGAGTCGCTCGCCGAGCTGGATCAGCGCATCGAGGACGAGGCGCGTGCTCGCCTGCAGGCCCTGGATGATCGTCGTGCGCTGCGCCGTGCCGGTCTGAAGAGTGCCGATGAGGCCGACGACGATGATGATTTCTTTGATGACGAGGACGACGGCGACGGGCCGGAGATCTTCTACGTTCCCTGATGACCGCGCCTTCGGGCGCACCGGATGATCGCCATAGGCTGTGCGCCATGGGCCGCACGGCTTTCTAGCTAAGGTTGGAAGATATGCGGGACAAGGTGACTGGCGCGCAGCGCTGGGTGGTGAAGATCGGCAGTGCTTTGCTGACCGCTGATGGGCGTGGCCTCGATCGCGATGCCATGGCGGTGTGGGTGGAGCAGATGGTGGCGCTGCGCAACGCGGGCGTCGAACTGGTGCTGGTGTCGTCCGGCGCGGTGGCGGCGGGCATGAGCCGATTGGGCTGGAACACCCGCCCGAAGGCCATGCACGAACTGCAGGCTGCGGCTGCCGTCGGGCAGATGGGGCTGGTGCAGGCCTGGGAATCCAGTTTTGCCGAGCATGGCCGTGGTACCGCCCAGATCCTCCTGACTCACGACGACCTTTCCGACCGCAAGCGCTACCTCAATGCGCGCAGCACCCTGCGTGCACTGGTCGACCTGGGCGTGATTCCCGTCATCAACGAGAACGACACGGTTGTCACCGATGAGATCCGCTTTGGTGACAACGACACCCTGGCGGCGCTGGTGGCCAACCTGGTGGAGGCGGACCTGCTGGTCATCCTCACCGACCGCGATGGCATGTTCGATGCCGATCCGCGTCACAACCCCGATGCCCAACTGATTTTCGAAGCGCGTGCCGATGACCCGGCGCTGGACGCCGTGGCGGGTGGCACCGGTGGTGCGCTGGGGCGCGGTGGCATGCAGACCAAGCTGCGTGCAGCGCGTCTGGCGGCGCGCTCCGGGGCGCACACGATCATCGTCGGTGGCCGTATCGAGCGCGTGCTGGATCGCCTGAAGAGCGGCGAACGCCTGGGTACGCTCCTGGCGCCCGAGCGCGGCATGCTGGCCGCCCGCAAGCAGTGGCTGGCCGGCCACCTGCAGACCCGCGGCACTCTGGTGCTGGATGCGGGGGCGGTGAAGGCGCTGCGTGCCGATCACAAGAGCCTGCTGCCGGTGGGTGTGAAGGCGGTGCAGGGCAGCTTCCGTCGCGGTGAGATGGTGGTCTGTGTCGACCCCGAGGGGGGCGAAGTGGCGCGTGGCCTGGTGAACTACAGCGCTCTGGAAGCGCAGAAGATCATTGGCCAGTCGTCCGAGATGGTGGAGAAGCTGCTGGGCTATGTCGGTGAGCCTGAACTGGTGCACCGGGACAACCTGGTCCTGGTCTGACGAGGAGGTGTCATGAGGCTTCTGAAGGGATTGCTGGCGGCCGTGGCCGCGATGCCGTTGCTGGTGGCGGCCGAGGAGATCGGCTCGGTCTCCACGGTGTTCAAGTGGCTGGGGCCCAATGACAAGATCGTCATCGAGGCGTTCGACGATCCCAAGGTGGAAGGGGTGACCTGCTACCTGTCGCGAGCCAAGACTGGTGGCGTGAAAGGTGGCCTGGGTCTGGCCGAGGATCGCGCGGAGGCTTCCATTGCTTGTCGGCAGGTGGGGCCGGTGCGTTTCACGGCTGAGCTGAAGGATGGCGAAGAAGTGTTCAAGGAGCGCACCTCGCTGGTGTTCAAGACCATGCAGGTGGTGCGCTTCTTCGATCGCAAGCGCAATACGCTCGTCTATCTGGTCTACAGCGATCGCATCATCGAGGGCAGTCCGCAGAATGCGGTGACGGCCATTCCGATCATGCCCTGGCCGAACAAGCCCTGAGGTAACGATGAAAAGCCCGGTTCGCCGGGCTTTTTATTGCCTGGCGGATGTGCAGTGCCATATCGCGGGCAATAAAAAACCGGCCATCAGGCCGGTTTTTCGTACAAGAACGAACTTAGGCAGCAGCCTGGCCCAGCGCCTTGATGTGCGCGTTCAGGCGGCTCTTGTGACGAGCGGCCTTGTTCTTGTGGATGATGCCTTTGTCGGCCATGCGGTCGATGACCGGTACAGCAGCGGTGTAGGCTGCTTGGGCCTTGGGCAGGTCCTTGGCGTCGAGCGCCTTGACTACGTTTTTGATGTAGGTACGGACCATGGAGCGCAGGCTGGCGTTATGGCTACGACGCTTCTCAGCCTGTTTCGCGCGTTTTTTGGCAGAAGGTGTATTGGCCACCGTCAAGCTCCTCGGAAACTGGGGGATACGAACAAATAAGGCCGCGAATCATGCCGATGCACTGTGGCGATGTCAAGGGCGGTTGAGTGCCCTTGCCGTGGCGGGCGACGAGCGTGCAGCGTGATTTCTTCGCTGCGCAGCTCTACACTCGCGCGCTCCGGGGCTGCCCGGGCGTCGGCTTCTGCGGTCGCGCATTCTTTCCTTCGGCCTCCTGGGATGCAAGCTTTTACGTCATGAATCTGCTCAAGTCGCTGGCCGCCGTCAGCTCCATCACCATGCTGTCGCGGGTACTGGGCTTCGTTCGCGACACCATCGTGGCGCGTGCCTTCGGTGCCGGCATGGCCACGGATGCCTTCTTCGTCGCCTTCAAGCTACCCAACCTGCTGCGGCGGATCTTCGCCGAGGGGGCCTTCTCCCAGGCCTTCGTCCCGATCCTGGCGGAGTACAAGAGCCAGCAGGGCGAGGAGGCTACCCGGACCTTCATCGCCTACGTGGCCGGGCTGCTGACCCTGGCGCTGGCGCTGGTCACGGCGCTGGGCATTCTTGCGGCGCCCTGGGTGATCTATGCCACCGCTCCCGGCTTCACCGACACCCAGGAGAAGTTCGAGCTGACCACCGACCTGTTGCGGGTCACCTTTCCCTATATCTTCCTGATCTCGCTGTCGTCACTGGCGGGCGCGGTGCTGAACACCTGGAACCGCTTCGCGGTGCCGGCCTTCGTGCCGACGCTGCTGAACGTGGCGATGATCGTCTTTGCGGTGTTCCTCACGCCTTATTTCCATCCGCCGGTGATGGCGCTGGCCTGGGCGACCCTGGCGGGCGGGCTGGCCCAGTTGCTGTTCCAGCTGCCGGCGCTCAAGCGCATCGGCATGCTCGTGCTGCCGCGCCTGAACCTGCGCGATACCGGCGTCTGGCGGGTGCTGAAGCAGATGGGGCCGGCGATCTTCGGGGTCTCGGTGAGCCAGATCTCGCTGATCATCAACACCATCTTCGCGTCCTTCCTGGTGGCCGGCTCGGTGTCCTGGATGTACTACGCCGACCGCCTGATGGAGCTGCCCTCCGGCGTGCTTGGCGTGGCGCTCGGCACCATCCTGCTGCCGTCGCTGGCCAAGACCTACGCCAATGACGACCGCACGGCCTATTCCGAGCTGCTGGATTGGGGGCTGCGCCTGTGCTTCCTGCTGGTGCTGCCCTGCGCCCTGGCGTTGGCGCTGCTCGCCGAGCCGCTGACGGTGTCGCTGTTCCAGTACGGCAAGTTCACCGCCCATGACGCGCTGATGACCCAGCGCGCGCTGATCGCCTACGCCGTCGGTCTGCTCGGGATCATCCTGGTGAAGGTCCTGGCGCCCGGCTTCTATGCCCGGCAGAACATCCGCACCCCGGTGCGTATCGCCCTGCTGACCCTGGTGGTGACCCAGTTGCTCAACCTGGCGCTGATCGGGCCCTTGCAGCATGCGGGCCTGGCCCTGGCCATCGGATTGGCGGCCTGCCTCAACGCGGCGTTGCTGTTCTGGCAATTGCGCCGGCAGCGTCTTTTCCTGCCTCAGCCGGGCTGGGGTGTGTTCCTGCTCAAGCTGCTGGTAGCGGTTGCGGTGATGGGGGCGGTCCTGGTGCTGGGCGCTGCCTGGCTGCCGGCCTGGGACAGCGGTGGCATGCCCGAGCGTCTGGCGCGGCTGATGCTGCTGGTGGTCGCCGGGGCGGGCAGTTATTTCGCCACCCTGGCAGCGCTGGGTTTCCGCCTCCGCCACTTCGCCCGACGGGCTGTCCGATAGCGGGGTTGTGCCCTCCGGAGAGCGGCTTTGCGACACGTCAGACGTGCCTGTTGTGATGGCGCGGCTGTGCGTATAATCGGCCACTTTGTGAACAAGACGTGTGCTATGCAGCTGGTCCGAGGTCTTCATAACCTGCGGCCCCGATCCGGGGGCTGCGTTGCCACCATCGGCAATTTCGACGGCGTCCACCGGGGTCACCAGGCCATTCTCAAGCGCCTGCGCGAACGCGCGGCCGAGCTGGGCGTACCCAGCTGCGTGGTGATCTTCGAGCCCCAGCCTCGCGAGTTCTTCGGTCCCGATACCGCCCCCGTCCGCCTGACGCGTCTGCGCGACAAGCTCGAGCTGCTGGCTGGCGAGGGCGTGGATTTCGTCCTGTGCCTGGCGTTCAACCGGCGCTTGCGCGAGCTGTCCGCTGCAGAGTTCGTCCATGCGGTGCTAGTGGAAGGGCTGGGCGTGCATCACCTGGAGATCGGTGACGACTTCCGCTTCGGCTGCGATCGCGCCGGTGACTTCGCCTTCCTCCAGGCTGCCGGGGAGGCCGAGGGCTTCACCGTCGAAGCCGCCGCCACCGTCGAACTGGATGGCATGCGGGTCAGCAGCACCCGTGTCCGCGAGGCCCTGGCCGCCGCCGACTTCCCGCTGGCCGAGCACCTGCTCGGGCGGCCCTTCAGCATCACCGGCCGTGTCCTGCATGGCCAGAAGCTGGCCCGGCAGCTCGGCACGCCGACTGCCAACGTGCAACTCAAGCGACGCCGCGTACCGCTCTCCGGGGTCTTCCTGGTCAGCGTGGAGCTGGATGGCCAGCGCCGGCCCGGTGTCGCCAACATCGGCGTGCGCCCCACCGTGAAAGGGGATGGCAACGCCCACCTGGAAGTGCACCTGCTGGATTTCGCCGCGAACCTCTACGACCGGCGTATCAGCGTCACCTTCCACCGCAAGCTGCGCGAAGAGCAGCGATTCGCCTCCCTGGAGGCCCTCAAGTCGGCGATCGACGCGGACGTCGCCGCAGCCCGTGCCTACTGGCAGGGCGCCCACCTTCAATGATGAGCCTGGACTGACATGACCGATTACAAAGCGACCCTCAACCTGCCGGAAACGGCATTTCCGATGAAGGCCGGTCTTCCCCAGCGTGAGCCGGAGACCCTGCAGCGCTGGGACTCCATTGGGCTCTATCAGAAGCTGCGCCAGATCGGTGAGGGCCGCCCCACGTTCATCCTCCACGACGGCCCGCCCTACGCGAACGGCGAGATCCACATCGGCCACGCGCTGAACAAGATCCTCAAGGACATCATCGTCCGCTCCAAGACCCTGGCCGGCTACGACGCGCCCTACGTGCCGGGCTGGGACTGCCATGGCCTGCCCATCGAGCACAAGGTGGAGACCACCCACGGCAAGAACCTGCCGGCGGACAAGGTCCGCGAGCTGTGCCGCACCTACGCCGCCGAGCAGATCGAGCTGCAGAAGGCCGACTTCATCCGCCTGGGTGTGCTGGGTGACTGGGACAACCCCTACAAGACCATGAACTTCGCCAACGAAGCCGGCGAGATCCGTGCCCTGGCCGAGATGGTCAAGGGCGGCTTCGTGTTCAAGGGGCTGAAGCCGGTCAACTGGTGCTTCGACTGCGGTTCGGCCCTGGCCGAGGCCGAGGTGGAGTACAAGGACAAGCAGTCCGACGCCATCGACGTTGCCTTCCCGGTGGAAGACGCCGACAAGCTGGCGGCCGCCTTCGGCCTGGCCAGCCTGCCCAAGCCGGCCGCCATCGTGATCTGGACCACCACCCCCTGGACCATCCCGGCCAACCAGGCGCTGAACGTCCACCCCGAATTCGAGTACGCCCTGGTGGACACCGGCGCTCGCCTGCTGGTGCTGGCGACCGAACTGGTGGAGTCCTGCCTGGCTCGCTACGGCCTCGAAGGCCAGGTGATCGCCACCGCCAAGGGCGAGGCGCTGGAGCACATTCGCTTCCGCCATCCGTTCTACGAGCGCTTCTCCCCGGTCTACCTGGCCGAGTACGTCGAGCTGGGTGCCGGCACGGGCGTGGTGCACTCCGCGCCGGCCTATGGCGAGGATGACTTCCGCTCCTGCAAGAACTACGGCATGAGCAATGACGACATCCTCAGCCCGGTGCAGAGCAATGGCGTGTATGTGGCCGACCTGCCGTTCTTCGGTGGCCAGTTCATCTGGAAGGCCAACCCGGCCATCGTCGCCAAGCTGGAAGAAGTGGGCGCACTGCTCAAGCACGAGGCGATCAAGCACAGCTACATGCACTGCTGGCGCCACAAGACCCCGCTGATCTACCGCGCCACGGCCCAGTGGTTCGTCGGCATGGACAAGCAGCCCAATCAGGGCGGCACCCTCCGCGAGCGTGCCCTGGCGGCCATCGAGCAGACCCAGTTCACCCCGGCCTGGGGCCAGGCGCGCCTGCACAGCATGATCGCCGGCCGTCCCGACTGGTGCATCTCGCGCCAGCGCAACTGGGGCGTGCCGATCCCGTTCTTCCTGCACAAGGCCACCGGCGAGCTGCACCCGCGCACCGTCGAACTGATGGAGGAAGTGGCCAAGCGCGTCGAGCAGCAGGGCATCGAGGCCTGGTTCAAGCTGGAGCCTGCGGAGCTGCTGGGCGACGAGGCCGGTGACTACGAGAAGATCCTCGACACCCTGGACGTCTGGTTCGATTCCGGCACCACCCACTGGCATGTGCTGCGTGGTTCGCACCCGCAAGGCCACGCCAGCGGTCCGCGTGCGGACCTCTACCTGGAAGGCTCCGACCAGCACCGCGGCTGGTTCCATTCCTCGTTGCTGACCGGCAGCGCCATCGACGGCCATGCGCCCTACAAGGGCCTGCTCACCCACGGCTTCACCGTGGACGAGCGCGGCCACAAGATGTCCAAGTCCCTGGGCAACACCGTGGCGCCGCAGAAGATCAACAACACCCTGGGCGCCGACATCCTGCGCCTGTGGGTTGCGGCCACCGACTACTCGGGCGAGATGGCCGTTTCCGACCAGATCCTGCAGCGCAGCGCCGACGCCTACCGGCGTATCCGCAACACCGCGCGCTTCATGCTGGCCAACCTCAACGGCTTCGACCCGGCCCGCGACCTGCTGCCGCCGGAGCAGATGCTCGACCTCGACCGCTGGGCGCTGGACGCCGCTGCGCGCCTGCAGGACGAGATCCTCGAGGCGTATGGCGAGTACCGCTTCTGGAACGTCTACTCGAAGCTGCACAACTTCTGCGTGCAGGAGCTGGGCGGTTTCTACCTCGACATCATCAAGGACCGTCAGTACACCACCCGCGCCGACAGCGTGGCCCGTCGTTCCTGCCAGACCGCACTGTTCCACATCACCGAGGCGCTGGTGCGCTGGATCGCGCCGATCCTGGCCTTCACCGCCGAGGAGATCTGGCAGTACCTGCCGGGCGAGCGCAACGAGTCGGTCATGCTGAACACCTGGTACGAGGGTCTGGCTCGCCTGCCGGAAGGCTTCGCCCTGGATGCGGCCTACTGGACCCGCGTCATGGCGGTCAAGGGGGCGGTCAACAAGGAGCTGGAAGCCCTGCGTTCGGCCAAGGCCATCGGTGGCAACCTGCAGGCCGAAGTCACCCTGTTCGGCGACGACGCCCTGCAGGCCGACCTGGCCCGGTTGGGCAACGAGCTGCGCTTCGTGCTCATCACCTCCACCGCTGAAGTCCGCCCGGCGGGCGAGGCGCCGGAGCAGGCCGTGGCCACCGAGGTGCCAGGCCTGAGGCTGCGCATCCTCAAGTCCGAACACGCCAAGTGCGGCCGTTGCTGGCACCACCGTGCGGACGTCGGCACTCACGCGGCACACCCGGAGCTGTGCGGTCGTTGCGTGGAGAACATCGAAGGCGTCGGCGAGGTTCGCCACCATGCCTGAGGCCCGTTTCGGTCGGCTGGGCTGGCTGCTGCTGAGTGTCCTGGTGTTCCTGCTGGACCAGGGCACCAAGTGGGCAGTGCTGGACCTGATCCCCAAGCACACCCGCATCACGGTGATTCCCGGCTGGTTCGACTGGACCCACGTCTACAACACCGGCGCTGCCTTCAGCTTCCTGGCGGACAGCTCGGGCTGGCAGCGCTGGCTGTTCGCGCTCATCGCCATCGTGGTGAGCGGCGTGCTGGTGGTCTGGCTCAAGCGCCTGAAGGCCGACGAAACCTGGCTGGCCATCGCCCTGGCCGCCGTGCTCGGCGGCGCGTTGGGCAACCTGTACGACCGCGTGGTGCTGGGCCACGTGGTCGACTTCATCCTGGTGCACTGGCAGGACCGCTGGTATTTCCCGGCGTTCAACCTGGCCGACACCGCGATCACCCTCGGCGCCATCATGCTGGCGCTGGATATGTTCAAGACGAAGAAGTCCGGAGAAGCCGCCCATGACTGAGTCCCTCGCCACCGAGCTGCGCATCGGCCCGGACCGTGAAGTGACGCTGAACTTCGCCATCAAGCTGGAGAACGGCGACGTGGTCGACAGCACCTTCGGCAAGCAGCCGGCCACCTTCAAGGTCGGCGACGGCAACCTGCTGCCGGGCTTCGAGAACGCGCTGTTCGGCCTCAAGGCCGGCGACCGTCGCGAACTGCCCATCAGCCCCGAGCAGGGTTTCGGCCAGCCGAATGAGCAGAACGTCCAGGTCATGCCCCGTGGCCAGTTCCAGGACATGGAACTGTCCGAAGGCCTGCTGATCATCTTCAACGACGCCGCCAACGCCGAGTTGCCTGGTGTTGTGAAGGCCTTCGACGCTGACCGCGTGACCATCGACTTCAACCACCCGCTAGCTGGCAAGACGCTGCGCTTCGAGGTGGAAATCCTGGCGGTTCGCCCGCTCTGATCCGTTTCCCAACAGGGGAGGGCGGCCGGCAGGCCTGGAGGTAACAAGCATGCAGATCAAACTCGCCAACCCCCGTGGGTTCTGTGCCGGCGTGGACCGTGCCATCGAGATCGTCAACCGTGCGCTGGAAGTGTTCGGCCCGCCGATCTACGTCCGCCACGAAGTGGTGCACAACAAGTTCGTCGTCGAAGACCTGCGCGCCCGTGGCGCCGTGTTCGTCGAAGAGCTGGACCAGGTGCCGGACAACGTCATCGTCATCTTCAGCGCCCACGGCGTGTCCCAGGCCGTGCGCCAGGAGGCCGAGCGCCGTGGCCTCAAGGTGTTCGACGCCACCTGCCCGCTGGTGACCAAGGTGCACATGGAGGTGGCCCGCTACAGCCGTGACGGCCGGGAGTGCGTGCTGATCGGCCACGCCGGTCACCCGGAAGTGGAGGGCACCATGGGCCAGTACGACACCGTCAATGGCGGCGCGATCTACCTGGTGGAGAACGAGGACGACGTGGAGCGCCTGGTGGTTCGCAACCCCGAGGCCTTGTCCTTCGTCACCCAGACGACCCTTTCCATGGACGACACCAGCCGCGTGATCGATGCCCTGCGGGCACGCTTCCCTTCCATCGGCGGGCCGCGCAAGGACGACATCTGCTACGCCACCCAGAACCGCCAGGATGCGGTGAAGCAACTGGCTGACGAAAGCGATGTGGTGCTGGTGGTGGGCAGCCCCAACAGCTCCAACTCCAACCGCCTGCGCGAACTCGCCGAGCGCATCGGCACCCCGGCCTACCTGATCGACGGCGCCGAAGACCTGCAGCAGGGCTGGTTCGCCGGTGTGCAACGGGTCGGCATCACCGCCGGCGCCTCTGCCCCCGAGGTGCTGGTGCAGGGCGTGATCCAGCAACTGCGCGAGTGGGGCGCCGAGGTAGCGCTTGAGCTGGACGGGCGGCCGGAGAACGTCACCTTCTCGATGCCCAAGGAGCTGCGGGTCAAGGCGATCTGAGCTACGGCATTAAATAAAAACGGGGGCTTCGGCCCCCGTTTTCATTGCCCATGAAAAATGCCGCCCATCAGGGATGGGCGGCATGGAGGGTGCAATGGATCAGTCGAAGACGATCTCCTCCCCCTCGACCCGAGCGTGGATGGCGACGCCCGGGGCGAACTGGCCGGCGAGGATCTGCTGGGCCAGCGGGTTTTCGATCCAGCGCTGGATGGCGCGCTTGAGCGGGCGGGCGCCGTAGACCGGGTCGTAGCCAACGGCAATCAGCTTGTCGAGGGCTTCCGGGCTCAGCTCCAGGCTCAGGTCGCGTTCGGCCAGGCGCTTGCGCAGGCGTTGCAGCTGGATGCTGGCGATGCCGCCGATCTGGTCGCGGCCCAGGGGCTCGAACACCACGACTTCGTCGATCCGGTTGATGAACTCGGGGCGGAAGTGGCTGCTGACGGCATCCATCACCGCCGCGCGCTGGGCCTCACGGTCGCCCACCAGCTCCTGGATCTGCGCGGAGCCGAGGTTGGAGGTCATCACCACCACGGTGTTGCGGAAGTCGACGGTACGGCCGTGGCTGTCGGTCAGGCGGCCGTCCTCCAGCACCTGCAGGAGGATGTTGAAGACGTCCGGGTGGGCCTTCTCCACTTCGTCCATCAGCACGACGGAGTAGGGCTTGCGGCGCACGGCTTCGGTCAGGTAGCCGCCTTCCTCGTAGCCGACGTAACCCGGAGGGGCACCGATGAGGCGGGCCACGGAGTGTTTCTCCATGAACTCGGACATGTCGATGCGCACCAGCGCCTCTTCGGTGTCGAAGAGGAATTCGGCCAGGGCCTTGCACAGCTCGGTCTTGCCGACGCCCGTCGGGCCGAGGAACAGGAAGGAGCCGCTGGGGCGGTTCGGGTCGGCCAGGCCGGCGCGGGAGCGGCGCACGGCGTTGGCCACGGCGACCACGGCTTCATGCTGGCCGATGACGCGCTTGTGCAGCTCGTCTTCCATGCGCAGCAGCTTGTCGCGCTCGCCTTCGAGCATCTTGGCCACCGGGATGCCGGTCCACTTGGAGACGACTTCGGCGATCTCCTCGTCGGTCACCTTGTTGCGCAGCAGCTGGTTCTCCGGCTTGCCGTGCTGGTCGACCATCTGCAGGCTGCGCTCCAGGTCGGGGATGATGCCGTACTGCAGTTCGGCCATGCGGTTCAGGTCGCCCTTGCGGCGGGCGGCTTCCAGTTCGGTGCGGGCCTGTTCGATCTTCTGCTGGATCTGGGCGGAGCCCTGGACTTCGGCTTTCTCCGATTTCCAGATTTCCTCCAGGTCGGCGTATTCGCGTTCCAGCTTGAGGATGTCGTCCTCCAGCTTGGCCAGGCGCTTAATGGCGGCCTCGTCCTCTTCCTTCTTCATGGCCTCGCGCTCGATCTTCAGCTGGATCAGGCGGCGGTCCAGGCGGTCGAGGGCTTCGGGCTTGGAGTCGATCTCCATGCGGATTCGGCTGGCGGCTTCGTCGATCAGGTCGATGGCCTTGTCCGGCAGCTGGCGGTCGGTGATGTAGCGGTGCGAGAGCTTGGCGGCGGCGATGATGGCGCCGTCGGTGATGGTCACGCCGTGGTGCACCTCGTAGCGCTCCTTCAGGCCACGGAGGATGGCGATGGTGTCTTCCTCGCTGGGCTCGTCCACCAGGACTTTCTGGAAGCGGCGCTCCAGGGCGGCGTCCTTCTCGATGTACTGGCGGTACTCGTCCAGGGTGGTGGCGCCGACGCAGTGCAGTTCGCCACGGGCCAGGGCAGGCTTGAGCATGTTGCCGGCGTCCATGGCGCCTTCGGCCTTGCCGGCGCCGACCATGGTGTGCAGTTCGTCGATGAAGAGGATGACGCGGCCTTCCTGCTTGGACAGTTCATTGAGCACGGCCTTGAGGCGCTCTTCGAACTCGCCACGGAACTTGGCGCCGGCGATCAGGGCGCCCATGTCCAGGGCCAGCAGGCGCTTGTCCTTCAGGCCGTCGGGTACTTCGCCGTTGATGATGCGCTGGGCCAGGCCTTCGGCGATGGCGGTCTTGCCGACGCCGGGCTCGCCGATCAGCACGGGGTTGTTCTTGGTGCGGCGCTGCAGGACCTGGATGGTGCGGCGGATCTCGTCGTCACGGCCGATTACCGGGTCGAGCTTGCCGTCTTCGGCGCGCTTGGTGAGGTCGACGGTGTACTTGTCCAGGGCCTGGCGGGCTTCCTCGACGTTGGGGTCGTTCACGGCCTGGCCGCCGCGCAGGTTGGCGATGGCGTTCTCCAAGGCCTTGCGGGTGACGCCCTGGCTGAGCAGCAACTTGCCCAGGCGGGTGTTTTCGTCCATCGCGGCCAGCACCACCAGTTCGCTGGAGATGAACTGGTCGCCTTTCTGCTGAGCCAGGCGGTCGGCCTGGTTGAGCAGGCGGGCGAGGTCCTGGGAAAGGTTCACGTCGCCGGTGGGGTTCTGGATCTTCGGCAGGCCGTCGAGTTCCTTGGTCAGTCCCGCCCGCAGGGCGGCGATGTCGAAGCCCACCTGCATGAGCAGAGGTTTGATGGAGCCGCCCTGCTGGTCGAGCAGGGCGAGCATGAGGTGCAGCGGCTCGATGGCCGAGTGGTCGTGGCCGACGGCCTGGGATTGGGCGTCGGACAGCGCCAGTTGGAGTTTGCTGGTCAGTCGATCTATGCGCATGGGGCAGTCCTTCCTCTAAGGGGCGGGCTGGGGCGATGAGCGCCCCGAAGACGATGAGCTCGCCGGGATGCAGTGTAGATAAGGACGATTCTGGGCGATTCAAGGTGCCCGGCCTTGATGCAGGTCAGCGGCTCAATCGGCCAGCCAGACGAGGCTCGCGAAGCGCCCGGTGCGGCAGGCACGGCGGTAGGAGTAGAAGCGCGGGTCGCTGACGGTGCAGAAACCGCCGCCATGGACCGCAGTGATGCCACGGGCGGCGAGGCGGATGCGGGCGAGGGCATAGATGTCCGCCAGGTAGCGGCCGGCGTTTGCGCTGGGGCGGAAGGCGGCGTCTGCTTCGGCGTGCTGGGCGATGAAGGCGTCGCGGACCTCCGGGCCGACTTCGAAGGCGTCCGGGCCGATGGCCGGTCCGAGCCAGACCAGGATCTGGTCCGTCGGTGTGGCCAGGGCATCCAGCGTGGCTTCCAGTACACCGTTTGCCAGGCCGCGCCAGCCTGCATGAGCGGCTGCGACACGGGTGCCGTCGCGGTTGCAGAAGAGCGCGGGCAGGCAGTCGGCGGTCATCACCAGGCTGGCGATGCCGGGGGTCTGGCTCCAGCTGGCGTCTGCCGTCTCTACGCGGGTGGGATCGGCTTCGACCACGCGGATGCCGTGTACCTGGCTGAGCCAGGCGGGCTGGCAGCCGAGGGTGGTCGTGAGCTTGAGGCGGTTACTGGCGACGGCGGCGGGGTCGTCGTCGACGTGGTCACCGAGGTTGAAGCTGTCGTAGGGCGGAAGGCTGACGCCGTCGGCGCGGGTGGTCACGCAGGCCCTGACCCGCGCGGGGGCGGGCCAGTCGGGCGTGAGCCAGCCCGTCATCAGACGAAGGACTCGTTGTCCTGCCGCAGCAGGGTCAGCAGCCAGACGAAGTCATCGGGCAGCGGGGATTCCCACTTCATGCGATCACCGGTTTCCGGGTGGTCGAGCTCCAGGAAGCGGGCGTGCAGCGCCTGGCGGGGAAATTCTTTCAGCGTCTGTACCAGGGTCGGGCTCGCTGCCGGCGGAATGCGGAAGCGGCCGCCGTACACCGGGTCACCCACCAGTGGGTGGTTGATGTAGGCCATGTGCACGCGGATCTGGTGGGTGCGGCCGGTCTCCAGCTTGACCCGGGTGTGGGTGTGGGAACGGAACCGTTCCAGCACGCGGTAGTGGCTGACGGCCTGCTTGCCACCGGCCACCACGCCCATGCGCTGGCGTTGCTGGGAGCTGCGGCCGATGGGCGCGTCGACCTTGCCACCTGCGGTGATCACGCCGACGACGATGGCTTCGTAGATGCGGCTGACGGTCCGGGCCTGCAACTGGGCGACCAGCTTGGTGTGGGCTTCGAGGGTCTTGGCCACCACCATCAGGCCGGTGGTGTCCTTGTCGAGGCGATGCACGATGCCGGCCCGGGGCACGTTGGCCAGGTCGGGGGCATGGTGCAGCAGGGCGTTGAGCAGGGTGCCGTCCATGTGGCCTGCCGCCGGGTGCACCACCAGGCCGGCGGGCTTGTCCAGCACCAGCAGGTGGTCGTCCTCGTAGACGATATTCAGCTCGATGTCCTGCGCCACCCACTCGCCCTGGGACTCCAGCTCGGCATCGAGCGCCAGCACGGAACCGCCATAGACGGTGTCGCGAGGGCGGAGCACCTGGCCGTCCACAGTGAGTCGCCCTTCCTTGATCCAGGCGGACAGGCGGGAGCGGGAGTGTTCGTCGAAGAGTTGTGCGGCAACCTGGTCCAGGCGTTGCCCGCCCAAATCGGACGGCACCTCGGCACTCAGTTGGATGGCCTGTTTGTTGGTCGGGGACATGCTCGAAAACGGCGGGGCGCAGCCTTTGGTTTCGGCCACGCGCTTGTGGTTAAATACGGCGTCTTTGTCCTGGGAAAGCCCAGGGCGCCCATCATAACAGGACGGCTCCGCCCAAGACAGCGGACCGTCACAGGGACGCAAGCCACCATGCAAGTGAAACACCTGCTGCTGATCGCCATTCTCGCCCTCACCGCCGCGTGTTCCTCCAAAGAAGTGGTCGACGAGAACCTGAGCGAGTCCGAGCTGTACCAGCAGGCTCAGTCCGACCTGGACAACAAGAGCTATTCCAGCGCCGTCGCCAAGCTCAAGGCCCTCGAGTCCCGCTACCCCTTCGGGCGCTACGCCGAGCAGGCCCAGCTCGAGCTGATCTACGCCTACTACAAGAACGTCGAGCCGGAGGCCGCCAAGTCGGCCGCCGAGCGTTTCATCCGTCTGCACCCGCAGCACGCCAACGTCGATTACGCCTACTACCTGAAGGGCCTGGCCTCCTTCGAACAGGATCGTGGCCTGCTGGCGCGCTTCCTGCCGCTGGACATGACCAAGCGTGACCCGGGTGCCGCCCGCGACTCCTACAACGAGTTCGCCCAGCTCACCAGCCGCTACCCCCACAGCCGCTACGCGCCGGACGCCAAGCAGCGCATGGTCTACCTGCGTAACCTGCTGGCCGCCTACGAAATCCACGTCGCCCACTACTACCTGACCCGCCAGGCCTATGTCGCCGCCGGCAACCGCGGTCGCTACGTGGTGGAGAACTTCCAGGGCACCCCCGCCGTGGGCGATGGCCTGGCCGTGATGGTGGAGTCCTACCAGCGCCTGGGTCTGGATGACCTGGCTGCGACCAGCCTGGAAACCCTGAAGCTGAACTACCCCGAGCACCCGAGCCTGGTCGATGGCCAGTTCGTGCCCCGCGAGGACGAAGCCGACAACCGCAGCTGGCTGGCCAAGGCCACCCTCGGCCTGATCGAGAGCGAAGCGCCGCTGCCCCCGGGCCAGACCCGCGCCAACCAGGACGTGATCAAGCAGTACGAAGATGCCAGGGAAGAAATCCCGGACGAGCTCCAGCCCGAGAACGCCTCGGCTGGTGGCGATACCGGCGGCAAGAAGCGCTCCTGGTTCAGCTACATGACCTTCGGCCTCTTCGACTGAGGCGGATGGACAGTAAAAAGAGGCCTGCGGGCCTCTTTTTTCATGCCTGCGAGGACACAGTGCACAGCACTGCCTTTAGCTGCTGGGCGTGGGGAAACGCCTTGGCTTAAACTGCTGGCCTTTCCCCGGACACTCGAGTTCGACGCATGTTGCGCCTGATCTTCTGGATTGCCGTCATTTTTGCTGCCGTATGGGTATGGCGCCGCATGAAGGCCCGCCCGCCCCGCCAGGAGGCTCCGCCCTCCGAGCCGGCCGCCAGCCCCATGGTTCGCTGCGCCCAGTGTGGCGTCCACGTTCCCCAGGCCGAAGCCCTGCCCAGTGCCCAGCGCTGGTACTGCAGCCAGGCCCACCTCGAACAAGGCAAGGCCAGTGGCGAGCACTGAGTCGCCCTCCCTGGCGAGCAATCAGATCCGACGGATCTTCCGCCTTTACAACCTGTACCGCCTGCTCATCGGCCTGGCGCTGGTCGGGCTGATTTCCAGTGAGCTGGACAGCGAGTTGCTGAACCTGGCCCGTGTCCAGCTGTTCCGCAATGCCAGCTGGTTCTACCTGCTGTTGAACATCCTCATTGCGCTGATGGTGCGCCGCCCCCAGCACATGCTGCAGGTGTTCAGCCTGGCGCTGGTGGACGTCATCCTGCTGTCCTGCATCTTCTATGCAGCAGGCGGTTCGCCCAGCGGCATCGGCAACCTGATCATCGTTGCGGTGGCCATTGCCAACATCCTGCTGCGCGGGCGTATCGGGCTGCTGATCGCCGCCGTCGCCGCCATCGGGATGATCTACCTGACCTTCTACCTGAGCTTGTCCCGCCCGGAAGCGGCCAACCAGTACGTACAGGCCGGTGCGCTCGGTGCCCTGTGCTTTGCAGGCGCCCTGTTCGTGCAGGGCATCAGCCGGCGCCTGCAGTTGAGCGAGACCCTGGCCGAGCAGCGTGCTGCCGACGTGGCCAATCTGGAAGCGCTCAACGCGCTCATCCTGCAGCGCATGCGCACGGGCATCCTGGTGCTGGACAGCCGCCACCGGGTGTTGCTGGCCAACCAGGCTGCCCAGGCGATGCTGGGGCACGACGGGCTGGCGGGGCGCCTCCTCGGGCCGCACTGCCCGGAGCTGCTCAAGCGACTGGAGCAGTGGTGGGACAACCCGACCCTCCGCCCCCAGAGCCTGCAGCCGGTACCCGACGGCGCAGTGCTGCAGCCCAGCTTCGTCCAGCTGCAGCGTGGCGAGCAGCTGGATACGCTGGTCTTCCTCGAAGACATCTCGCAGATCGCCCAGCAGGCGCAGCAGCTGAAGCTGGCTTCCCTGGGGCGGCTGACCGCCGGTATCGCCCATGAGATCCGCAATCCCCTGGGCGCCATCAGTCATGCCGCCCAGCTGTTGCAGGAGTCCGAAGAGCTGGAGGGGCCCGACCGCCGCCTGGCGCAGATCATCCAGGACCATTCCAGGCGGATGAACCTCGTCATCGAGAACGTCCTGCAACTGTCGCGGCGCCGCCAGTCGGAACCGCAGTTGCTGGATCTCAAGTACTGGCTGCACCGATTCGCCAGCGAGTTCCGCAGCGCTTCACCGGTGGGGCAGACCCTTCACCTGGAGACGAACCCGGGCAGTATCCAGACCCGCATGGACCCCCACCAGCTCACACAGGTGCTGACCAACCTGGTGCAGAACGGCCTGCGCTACAGCGCGCAGAAAAATCGCCAGGGGCAGGTCTGGCTGAAGCTCTTCCGTGACGCCGAGAGCGACCTGCCCATACTGGAAGTGATGGACGATGGCCCCGGCGTCGCCGAGGAGCAGCTCCATCACCTGTTCGAGCCCTTCCACACCACGGAGAACAAGGGCACCGGACTCGGCCTGTACATCTCCCGCGAGCTGTGCGAGAGCAACCAGGCCCGCCTTGACTATCGACCCCGCGAAGGCGGCGGCAGCTGTTTCCGCATCACCTTCGCCCATCCGCGAAAACTGAGTTGACCATGACCCGACAGAGAGCCCTGATCGTCGACGACGAGCCCGATATCCGCGAACTGCTGGAGATCACCCTCGGCCGGATGAAGCTGGACACCCGCAGCGCCCGCAACGTCAAGGAGGCCCGCGAGTGGCTGGCCCGCGAACCGTTCGACCTCTGCCTGACGGACATGCGCCTGCCCGATGGCACCGGGCAGGAGCTGGTGCAGTACATCCAGCAGCGCCATCCCCAGGTGCCGGTGGCCATGATCACGGCCTACGGCAGCCTGGATACCGCCATCAATGCCCTCAAGGCCGGTGCCTTCGACTTCCTGACCAAGCCAGTGGACCTTGGCCGTCTGCGCGAGCTGGTGGCGACTGCCCTGCGGCTGCGCAGCGGCGAGTCGGATGAAGAAGCCAGCGTCGACAGCCGCCTGCTGGGCGAATCGCCCCCCATGCGGGCGTTGCGCAACCAGATCCAGAAGCTCGCCCGCAGCCAGGCGCCCGTCTACATCAGCGGCGAGTCGGGCAGCGGCAAGGAGCTGGTCGCACGACTCATCCATGAGCAGGGCCCGCGCGCCAGTCACCCCTTCGTGCCGGTGAACTGCGGTGCCATTCCGTCGGAGCTGATGGAGAGCGAGTTCTTCGGCCACAAGAAGGGCAGCTTCACCGGCGCCATCGAGGACAAGCAGGGCCTGTTCCAGGCTGCCCACGGCGGCACCCTGTTCCTCGACGAAGTGGCGGACCTGCCGCTGCCCATGCAGGTCAAGCTGCTGCGGGCCATCCAGGAAAAGGCGGTACGTGCCGTCGGCGGCCAGCAGGAGGTGGTTGTGGATGTGCGCATCCTCAGTGCCACTCACAAGGACCTGGCTGCCGAGGTGGCTGCCGGGCGATTCCGCCAGGACCTGTTCTACCGGCTCAACGTGATCGAACTGGGGGTGCCACCGTTGCGTGAGCGCCGCGAAGACATTCCCCGCCTGGCGGACGTGATGCTCAAGCGCCTGGCCGAAGCCTGCTCGCTGCCGGCCGCGACCCTTACCCGTGATGCGCTGGAGAAGCTCAAGACCTACCGCTTCCCCGGCAATGTGCGCGAGCTGGAGAACATGCTCGAGCGGGCCTACACCCTGTGCGAGAACGACCAGATCCAGCCCCATGACCTGCGCTTCACCGAGGCTGCTGGCGCGGCAGAAGGCGGCGAGGCAGACCTCGCCAAGATCGACAACCTCGAGGACTACCTCGAGGAGATCGAGCGCAAGCTGATCATGCAGGCCCTGGAAGAGACCCGCTGGAACCGCACGGCAGCAGCCCAGCGCCTTGGGCTGACCTTCCGTTCCATGCGTTACAGGCTGAAGAAGCTGGGGATCGACTGATCCCCAGGCAGGTCAAAGACGAGCGCTGGGCGCGTAGGGGGTGGGGTCGACAATCGGCTCGCGCCCCAGCATGAGGTCCGCCAACAGCCGGCAGGAAGCCGGCGCAAGAACCAGCCCGTTGCGGTAGTGGCCGCAGTTGAGCCAGAGCCCCTCGAACCCCGGTACCGGCCCGATGAACGGGATGCCATCGGGCGAGCCCGGCCGCAACCCCGCCCAGTGCCCGACGATGGGCTGTTTCGCCAGCGCAGGAATCAGCTCCTCCGCAGAAGCCTGGAGACTCTCCCGCGCCACGTCGGTAGGCGTCTTGTCGAAACCCTCATGCTCCAGGGTGCTGCCCACGAGGATGTGGCCATCCCGGCGCGGAATGGCATAGCGCCCCTTGGCCAGCACCATGCTGGGCAGGAAGCCCGGCTCGCACTTGTAGAGGATCATCTGCCCCTTCACCGGCTCGACCGGCAGCGAGAGGCCGAGCGTTGCAAGCAGCTTGCCGCTCCAGGCGCCAGTTGCAACTACAATCTTGTCGAGATTTATATCGCCCAACTCGGTTTTTACTTTCCATCGTTTTTTTTCTGAAAATATACCCCGTACTGTGCAGTTTTCATGTAGTTGCGCACCCTGTTTCAGTAGATATTTTTTAAGTGATTGGGCTAGTCTCGGATTTCTGATATTCGATATTTGAGGGGAGTGAAGTGCGCTTGCATAATTTGGAGCTATAAAGGGTAGTGAATTTATTAGTTTTTTGTTGCTGATTATTGTTGTTTTGAAGTTATTCAAATTCGCCCAAGAAAGAGCTGCTTGAATATCTTCAATATCTAGCCAGTAAATTCCGCACTGGTAAAGTTCAGGGTCGATATTGGTTGCATTGTAAATTCTTTTAGTGAGAGGTTTGTATAGTTCTTCTGAGTGATTCGCCAGTGTGGTGATTGGATGGCTGTATCTCCAAGGGTATAGGGGAGAAATAATACCGCCACCTGCCCAAGAGGACTCTTTCCCCGTATTGCCTTGTTCGAAAATACTTATTTTTATGCCGCTCTCGATCAGCTCGTAGGCAGATAGCAGCCCGATGATCCCACCACCAATGATGCCTATATGCATGATTTCTCCTTGATTTTGAGAGTTTACGTCAGGCGCTAACGGGATTTTCTCATAGAGCACTCGCGCTGTCCCCGCTACCGTTAAATATTTTGACGGGGAATGACCATGCGAGGATTCACATTAACTGAGCTTTTGGCTGTTACGGTACTTGTTTTTTTGTTAGGTGCGGGTTGTGTGGTGGTCTTTCATTGGTTTGCTGGCGTTCGTATGAGCATAGCTGCCGATGATTATGTCGCGGGGATTCGGCTTGCAAGGGAGCTGGCAGTAGTGCGGGGTAATAGATATTGCTGGACTCAAGTTGAAGACAAGAGTTCGCAGGGGTGGATGGTGGCTGAGGGTGGTGAAAAGGTAATTATGGAAAGTAAAAGTAATTTTAATAAAAAAATGCAGGTGCGTAATACGCGTACTTTAGTGGCTGGGGTATGTTTCGATTCGACTGGTGTTGCGCTTATGCCAAACGGGGCCTTTCAAGCTGGGTCTATTTATCTTTGTGATCACATGGGTAAAGGAGTCAGAATCACAGTAAATCGAGGTGGAAGAGTGAGGCGATCTTTCGGTCTTACAGAACTGGAAGGTTGCAATAGCTTATAGAGGTTTTGGGGTTAGAAATTAAGATTGATCACTATGCGAATTTTATGGCGGCTGATAGTGTAATAGCTTGCTGCCTAGGGGGGTTAGGCATATACCCGGCTTTCCTGAAGAAACTTGGAACAAGACAATGACAGGTGTGACCGAATTCCTTTTTAGCTCGTTTCGGCGACAGGCTTCACCAGGAACTTGGTTTTTGACCGGGTTTCTGCGTCTCACAGGCACAGTTTACCTGTATTCGTCAGCAAGCGCCGGCGCGCCATCCACAGCCAATAGTGTGACCAATTGAGCAGTTTTTTGTAACCCCCAGGAAGCGCACTCTGAGGTAGTCGAACTGCCGTTTGTTTGTCCGGATATATGGTCAAGCTTGGTCCGTACCTGGGCTTTTGCCTTCTCGACTTTGCGCTGTGTCTTGTATAAAGCAAGGCGTCTGCTCAGCTGTTTAGGTGCTGCGCCGGGCGGCGATTTTTCAGATGACGTCATGCCTTGCGTGCTCGGAACGCTTCTCCACCCCGGTGTAGCCAGCACCGGTACATATCATGTTCTTCTCGCCCTTAGCAATTTGTCGATATGGGTAACTTTGGCCGCATTGGCCACCGTGCCCACGGCGCTGCACCAGGCCAACCCTAGCATCGGCGCCTATATATAGGCCTATATGCCGAAGCAGTATTGGCCGCTCTTCTGCAATCTAATGTATCTCGGATCACGCTTTAGCGATGGTGTCGAACAGTATTCCCTCCGTAGCCGGATTGCGGAGGGCAAACCAGTTTTGCAGTGGGTGAATACGCAACATAGGTTCAGCAGATACGGTGGAGGGCCACTTGCCCGCCTTGGGGGCGCGCAATCAGCGACAACAGCACTGTCCAAGGCTGATCCTTCCCTGCCAGAAATTGTTCGCGTCGGGATGTTTGATTTTGCTAGCGTAAGCCAGAAAAGCTCATTTGGGTCATGCGGCACGAACCAGGGGCTGTGGGGGCATTGCAGCTGATCAGGCGGGACCTTTCTGTAGTGGTCTACTGATCCCGGACACCCATTTAGGGCGAGAATGCTCGCCATAGAGAGGTGTCTGATGACCAAGCAACGTCGTTCCTTTACGCCCGAATTCAAACGAGAGGCCGCTGGTCTGGTGCTCGATCAGGGCTACAGCCATATCGAAGCAGCTCGCTCGCTGGGGCTGGTTGAATCGGCGCTTCGTCGCTGGGTAAAACAGCTCCAAGAGGAGCGCCAGGGCGTTACCCCGAAGAGTAAGGCATTGACTCCCGAACAGCAGAAAATCCAGGAGCTGGAAGCCAGGATCGACCGACTGGCACGGGAGAAAGCGATCCTAAAAAAGGCTACCGCTCTCTTGATGTCGGACGAGTTCAATCGTACGCGCTGATAGACCAGTTGAGTGAGCGGGAGTCGGTGGAAGTGGTCTG
The DNA here is from genome assembly GCF_000931385.1 of Pseudomonas sp. FeS53a. Classification (NCBI taxonomy): domain Bacteria; kingdom Pseudomonadati; phylum Pseudomonadota; class Gammaproteobacteria; order Pseudomonadales; family Pseudomonadaceae; genus Pseudomonas; species Pseudomonas sp. FeS53a. The sequence continues at coordinate 11,373 of NZ_JYFT01000063.1, read as the reverse complement.
TTCAGCCTTCGACGTGGTGCGGTCTTGCTACTACGCCCATCGTCTACGCCGCTGCCGTGTTGATGCACGCTGGGCTGCCCTGCGCAGTCAGGTCAATCAGCTGTTCAACCAGAGTCGAGGCTCGGCTGGCAGCCGCAGTATTCTGGGCATGCTGCGTGAGGATGGCGTAAGCATTGGCCGCTTTAGCGTGCGTCGGTTAATGCGCGAGTTGGGCTTGGTCAGCATACAACCAGGCTCGCACGCGTACAAGCAGGCTACGGTTGAACGGTCAGATATCCCGAACCGGCTGAACCGTGCGTTCGCCACCGAACGACCTAACCAGGTGTGGTGCGGCGACATCACCTACATCTGGGCGCAAGGCCGCTGGAATTACTTAGCTGTGGTGCTGGATCTGCATGCACGACGAGTAATTGGCTGGGCATTCTCCGCCAAGCCGGATGCGGAGTTGGTCATCAAGGCGTTGGATATGGCCTACGGGCAACGAGGCAAGCCGCAGCAGGTGCTGTTTCACTCCGATCAGGGTAGTCAGTACGCCAGCCGCCTGTTTCGGCAGCGGCTGTGGCGATATCGAATGGAGCAGAGTATGAGCCGTCGAGGTAACTGCTGGGACAACTCACCGATGGAGCGGTTGTTCCGCAGTTTGAAGTCGGAGTGGGTTCCGCCGACCGGTTACCTAACGGCCCAAGAGGCACAACGGGACGTCAGATCACTATCTGATGCATCGCTACAACTGGGTCAGGCCGCATCAATTCAGCGACGGGCTGCCGCCCGCCGTTGCCGAAGAAAAACTTAACCCACTGTCCGAGATGGGTTGACCACAACATTCGGAGCTTCTCTTGGTTACTCGGACCAACTTGCGCTTGGGGGCAGACCCTTGTCTCGCGCCCAGCTTGTGAGCCGGTTCGGGGTCGCATCAGGCTCGTGGCCACAGTACGATAGCTCGTTTCTTAACGTCGATTAAGTTCAAGACGGTATTCTTGCGCTCATGAACGTTCCTTCAGTACGGTTTGAGCCTGCTCGAAAGCGGCCTTATTTAAGGGATAGAGCCCAACACTAAGGTTAAATAGTGAGCCGACCGTCGCCTCGAAAGATCCGCATGTCGGCAATCCGTAGAGGCTAAAGAGGTATGATGGGAGTATTGCGATGGGAAAAATACTAGAGAGCTTTCCATGCTGCGTCTAAAGGTAAATGGATTTACTCTGATTGAAATGATCATTGTGGTTGCACTTCTGGCAATATTTCTCGCTCTAGCTGTTCCGAATTTTAGTAGCTTTGTGAGAGATAATCGTCTACAGGCTGCCGCCGGTAATGTCAGATCTTTGGCAGAGTTCGCCCGAATGGAGGCGGCAACGAGGGGAGGGCAAACTAATTTTGCAATCTCGGGCTCTCTGATTACGGTCTCTTATAATGTAGATCTAGTCAAGAAGTTTGATCTTCCCTCGGGAGTTTCAATTTCAAAATCTGCTGACTCTACTAGTTTCTCTCTTAATGGCGGTGCTTCTAAGGCTTTGGCTTTGATTTTGTGCGAGCGCGATGATGCCTCAAGCGCTTACAAAGTAGTGATTGAGAGAAGTGGAAGAGTGCGTGTGAGCTCTAGGGGTAGAGATGAAAGTGGTAAAGCCTTAGTCTCGTGCACATTGTGAGGAAAGTATGAAGCAAGAGTTTGGATTTAGCCTGGTTGAAGTGCTTGTTGCGCTTATCGTAATTAGCGTAGGCGTGCTAGGGTTAGTGGCTCTTCAGGGTAGAACTTTGCAGTATACTAACGAATCTTCGCAGCGTACAAATGCTGTAATGCTTGCCAATGATTTGGTTGAGCTAATGAGGAGCAATAGGGCTGCTCTTGTTGGTGCTAATGGTTTGATTCGGCCGGATTCTCCATATTTTAAATTGTCTGGGTCCGGTTTTCCTAATAGTGTTGTCGCATCGTGCGCAACCTCAGCGGGTTGTAGCTCGGCAGAAATGGCTCAAACGCATTTAGCAAATTGGGCCACGCAGGTTAGGAATACCTTGCCGCTAGGGAATGATGCGGCAGGTTTTTTCTCTGGGCAGTATGTGATTTGCAGGACGCAGTCTCCCACAGTCGCTAGCCCTTGTTCTGATACCGGATCTAATATAATGATTCAGATAGCATGGCAGGGAAAAGAGGCATGCCCGGCGGGAGCGACGTGCACTTCCATTGATCAAGGTAGACGTGAGTTCTACAGGGTGACTTTTCAGCCATGAGACATAAAATTGATTTTCAGGCGGGTTTGTCATTGGTTGAGTTGTTGATAGCTCTGGTTGTAAGTGCATTTCTTATTTTGGGAGTGACACAGATTTATATTGATAACAAGTCTAGCTATCTCGCTCAGCAGGCTGTAGGGGAATTACAAGGTAATAGCCGTTTTGCCTTGCGTTTTCTGGAGCAACTGATAATGAAGGCAGGCTATAAATCTTTGCCACAGGATAGTCGAGAAATGGCTTTCCCCGCTCTTGTAGCTCAAGGTGGATGTCCGTCTTTTGCTGCTGGCCAAGTTGTAGGAGTGACCTCTTCTGGGAAAGGTGTTTGCTTGCGTTATCAGCGGCGTAGTGTCGGAGAGTTGGACTGCCTAGGAGCACCTATAAGCGTTAGTGCTGCAATAACGACTAAAATTGAATTGAGCAGTAATGGCGAGCTCCTTTGCTCGGCGCAGGGCAGTGCTTCCCAAGCGATGTTTTCGGGTGTATCTGATCTTCAAATTGTTTTAGGTGTTGACTTGAATTCGGATAGAATAGTCGATGCCTACATCGCGAATCCAACAGTTGGGTCTGTTGTTTCCGTCCGGATGGCTTTTCTCCAGAGAAGTGACAACACAAACGTAGCTTTAGGTAAACAGGATTATAATTTTCCGCTCTCGTCAGCTGCATCTACTACCGCAGTGGATAAACGCGTATATAGGTCAACTCAAAGTACATTTACTGTGCGGAATTATGCTCAATGAGTAATCAACTTAAAGATGTTGGGTTGCAGCGAGGTGCCGCGCTGTTTATAAGCTTGATACTCTTGCTTGTGGTAACTTTGCTTGCTGTGGCAAGTATTAAGGGAGTGGCTCTTGATGAGCGTTTAGTCGGTAATCTGAGAGAGCTTCAGATTGTCAGTCAGGCTGCTGAATCTGCGTTGCGGGAGGGAGAGTATCGATTGACCGTGACTCCGTCGCCTCCTTCCACGGCGACCGTGTGCGATGCTTCAGTAAGCTTGTGTGTTCTTAAAAAACCAATACTAAGTCTTCATGCTCAGGATTGGAGTTGGTGGGATAACGACGCTAACTCGAAGAGCTATAAAGGTTCTGCAGGAGTTAAAAATTTGATTTTTGGCTTGCAGACGCAGCCGAGGTGGTTTGCGGTCTTTATCGGTTTCGATCCTCAAAATTCACAGGGCACAGTTGAGGTGACGGATATCGACGAGCGCCGCCGTGGTGTGGGACCATATTATTATGAAGTCAACGCGGCCTCAAGAGGTTCATCTCAACGAGTAATGACAGTTATTCAAAGTAAGTTAGTTCAGCGTTTCTAGGGTGTGTTTATGACCATTGAATTTAATGTTAAGAGTATTTTGTCGGCCGGTTTTTCTGTGGTGATTTTGCTTTCGGCTGAACAATTGCAGGCAGCTGCACTAACTATCAGTCAGCAACCGCTTTTTTTGAATGAATCAGTCGATCCTAATATATTGGTTACAATTGATGACTCGGGTAGTATGGCATTTGCTTATGCGCCGGACGCAATATCGGCTAATAAGGCTCGAGTGTATTTTAAGTCTAGTGCATATAATCCTATGTACTACAATCCGTCTGTTGTGTACAAGCTTCCAAAAAAAGTAACAGTGGTGAATGGTAACTTACAGGTTTCCGATTATCCTGCGCCCTCTTTTACCGCAGCATGGCGTAATGGCTTTACTCAAGCCGGAAGTGTAAATTTATCTAATGCTTACCGAGCGACTGTCGAATACGGGCGAGGTTACGATGAGGAGACCGGAAATTTCTCTTCTGCTTACTACTATAACTATGTGCCTTCAGGCTGTGCAAATCCTTCTCTGACTAACGAGGCGTGTTATAAATTAGTCACTGTAGGGGCTGCCGAGCAAAGCAATTTCGCAATTTGGTATTCTTTTTACAGGACTCGCTCGCTCTCAACGCAGTCAGCAGCTAGCCTAGCCTTCTACAGCCTTCCTGAGAATGTGCGTGTTACTTGGCAGGTTCTAAACAACGGTAGCTGCAATAATATCGGATCAGGTTCAGCTGCTGGGAACTGCTTTACTAACTATCTTCGTCCATTTTCCGGTAGTCATCGCGCAAATTTTTACAGCTTCCTTGAGCGTTTGACCGTTACAGGTGGAACGCCCTTACGCTCAGCTCTACAACGAGCTGGTAGTTTTTTGTCTAAAACAGGGGTTAATGGCCCCTATGCCGCAGTGCCTGGCACTAGCTCTAGCCCGGAATATGCATGCCGTCCAACTTACAATATTATGATGACCGATGGCCTCTGGAACGGAGATACCATTAATATTGGCAACTACGATAATGTTGCAAGGACGCTTCCTGATGGTACTAGCTATACTGCTAAAGCGCCTTACAAGGATGAGGCTAGCAATACGTTGGCTGACCTTGCGTTCCAATACTGGGCTACCGATGCGAGGCCTGATCTCGCTAATCGTTTGGCGCCCTATGCCCCTTATAAGAATACCGATGCTATAGCTCAGTATTTTGATCCAAGAAATAATCCAGCCACTTGGCAGCATATGGTTACTTACACTTTGGGGCTCGGATTGACCACTAGCCTTACTAACCCACGGTGGGGGGGGAGTACGTTCAGTGGTGATTATTCGCAGTTGTCGTCGGGAGGTAAAGTATGGCCCAATGCCGCTGATAATAGCGCTAATAACGTGTATGATTTGTGGCACGCAGCGATAAACGGTCGTGGAGAATTTTTTAGTGTTGACAGCCCCGATGCAATGGCAGAAGCATTTTCAACTATTCTCAGTCGAATTGCTGATAGAGACACCTCTGCTGCCGCCGTGTCTTTGGAGTCAGCAGTAACAACAGCGGGTAATGAAGCTTACTATGCTCGCTTTTCAAGTCAAAACTGGAGTGGGCAACTTATTAAGTATGATGTTGTTAGTGACTCGCTTACTGGTGGCGTGACTTTGTCACCCTCTTGGGATGCGCGTGATACATTGAATGCGCAATCTCCTGCGTCGCGTAATATTAAGTTCGCCTCCGGCGGCCAACTCAGAGATTTTCTTTGGAGTAACCTTAGCACTGTTCAGCGAGCTTTATTGCAAAAAGATGAAGATGGAAACGCCGAGGCGAATAGTGCAAATGCCCAACTTCGCGTCAGCTATATCCGAGGCGATAGGTCTAATGAGGGCACGGTAGCCGGGCGTTTTCGTGAGCGCACTGCAGTGCTGGGGGACATCATTTATTCAAGCCCCGTGATCGTTGCCAAGCCAGATAGTCTCCCCGCTCTCATGGATCGCGCGCGAGGTGTTGTCAGTACGGCAAGCGAAGTGCAGTCATATGCCGATTTTTTATCGGCGCAATCGCAACGATCAAAGCGGATCTACGTAGGAGCTAACGATGGAATGCTCCACGGCTTTGACGAGAATGGCATTGAGCGCTTCGCTTTTATACCTACAGCGGTGCTAGACAAGCTTTATCTTCTTTCAGGGCAAAGCTATAAGGGTACTAAACATCGCTTCTTCGTTGATGGAACACCGGTTGTTTCGGATGTCCTGATTAACAATCAATGGCGCACTATACTGATTGGTACTTTGCGCGCAGGCGGCCGTTCGGTTTTTGCTCTTGATGTTACCGAGCCTGGCGATGAAAAATTGCTTTGGGAGTTTAGTGATTCAACCGATGGAGATCTGGGGTATACCTTTACTCGGCCAGTAGTAACTAAGCTCCATGATGGTAACTGGGGAGTTGTGCTTTCTAATGGCTATAACAGTACTAATGATAAGGCAGTATTATTTGTTCTAAATGCCAGTACAGGAGCAGTGATTAAGAAGTTTGTTCTCCCCACAGGCAATGCTGTTAATGGACTTTCTTCGCCGAGAGTTGCGGATATTAATGGTGATTTGATTGCCGACTACGTCTATGCTGGCGACCTACAAGGGAATGTCTGGCGGTTTGATCTTTTTGCAAGTAATTTAACGAATTTTGATGTCATCTCTGCTGATGGCAGCATGACGAATGGCTCTTCGAGCGACTGGCGTATAGCGTTCAACTCCAGTCCCCTATTTGTCGCTACGGTTATAAATACCTCTAATCAAAACGTTAGGCAGCCAATTACTGCGGCGCCTACTCTCATTCGCCATCCGAGTGGGAAGGGCTTCATCGTCACGTTTGGTACTGGTAAATATGTAGAAAGTAGTGATGCGCAAGCTGATACCAGTAAGAACATGACACTTTATGGAGTTTGGGATACTCAAACGGCGCCAACGGGCACAGCGGTTAGCAGCACGCCAACACTTACACGCACGAATCTAGTAGAGCAAACAGTATCAACTCGGAGTTCTGCAACGTTCACAGATCTCGATGCGAGCACTAGTCGTAGCCTGGAGTATCGAATTTTTAGCAGAAATCCCGTGCAGTGGTTTGTTAACGGGGATCCATCCCAAGGCGTGAATCGGTATGGGTGGTATATCGACCTTAAAGAAGGTGGCTCTCGTAAGGGGGAGATGTTAACCACAGATCTCACGGCTCGTGCAAATGTTTTAATTGCGACGACTACCATTCCCAATACTGACCCCTGTGAGGCGGGTATTGATCGCTGGGTCAATGCTATTGATGGTGTCACCGGAGGGGCGACATCTTTTAATGTTTTTGATCTTACAGGTAACAACTACGTTACTGCCGAAGATAGTTATAGTGGGCAAGTTGTTTCAAGTATTCGTACGCCGGGTTATGGTTCGCCAAGTGTTGTTGGTCAAGATGCCTTTATCAATGAGCCAGATGGAATTAGGCGTGAGAGACTGTCTTTTGGTGAGCTAAGCAAGGGGCGTCAGTCATGGCGTGTTGTGGAGGAATAGCTTATGAAATCTACTTTATCTTACTTGAGCTATAGCTTGTTGGCTTATTCAATTGGCTGCTTTGCGAGTGACTTTGAGGATGGTGGCGTGGTTCAGGAAGTAGATGTTCCTCGAAATATGGTTTTGGTCGACGGTGCTTCGTACCACTTGCCTAATTCTGTGAAAGAAAGCTCTGCGCCAACTGGCTTGCCTGCAATTATGCAGTTAGAGAAAGGTATGTATGTTTTTTTCTACTGCAAAGATTCTTCCAAAAAAGAAATAGACTCCATATCAATTCACTCCAGAAGGGCGGCAGCCACCACCGATGGCAAGTGGAGTACTGATGAACAGTAAAGGTTTTACACTTATAGAGTTAATGATTGCGGTAGTAGTGCTTTCTGTATTGCTGGCTATAGCAATACCAAGCTACTCACAGTATGTACTCAGGAGTAATCGTACTGAAGCTCAAGCCTACCTAAGTGATGCGGCGGCTAGGCAGGAGCGTTACTTTACGCAAAATAACTCTTATGTAACTAATACATCTGATATATCTAAATTGGGTATTTCTACCCTGTCGAGAACAGGGCTCTACCAGCTTACCGTTTCAGCCGGAAACAGCTCAGACGGTGGTTTTGTTCTTACTGCTACCGCTACCGGTACGCAGTCCCGCGACAAAGACTGTAAGGCTTTAACACTTAATGCAATTGGTTCGCGAGGTTTTACAGGTAGTGGAGCGCTGAATGATTGTTGGAGATAAGCTCTGCTCTGCCTGAACTCTTCCTACACGTATATGTTGTGACGCTCAGATCAGCCCCAACACCACCTCCAACGCCCTGGCCTGATCCTCCGCCAGGTCGATGATGTGGAACCCCGCCCAGGCGTGCTGGCCGTCGGCGCCGGGGCGGCTCCAGAGGCAGTCGGCGCCGAGGCGGACCTCGGTGATGCCGTCCACGGGGTCGGCGGGGACCAGGCGGCACTCCCAGACGGAGTCGGTGGCCAGCGGCGCTTCGCTGAACAGCATGAAGCCATCCAGGGAGAGGTCCACCACGCGGCCCAGGCGGTTGCCGGAATGCAGGTCGTAGACCTCCACCTGGATGCCCGCGTTGTGGCGACTGTGATGACGGCGGTCTTCCATGGTGGCTCCTCAGTTGGCTCGCGGGCTGCGGCCGGTGAAGCGCTGCAGGACCCGGTAGATGGCGCCCAGCGCCCGGTCCATCAGCGGTACGTTGTGTTCGGGGGCGACGATGCGTGCGTTGCCGCGCTCCATGTCCTGTGCCAGCTGGGTGATCGGCTTGATCGCCACGCGCTGGCCGCTGTGGTCGACGAACATGTAGTTGCGGGTCGTCGGGCTGTACCAGGACAGCTTCAGCGTGCGGCTCTGGCCGTTCTCGACGAACTCGAACCAGGTGTTGAACTCCAGGCTTTCCAGCTCCTTGACCAGCGCCTGCGCGCGGGGTGAAAGGGTGGCGGGCAGACGTTCCGCGAGGCTGGCGTCTTCACCCAGCATTTCGCTGAGTGGGCTTTTCGGCAGTTCCGGGTTGAGTTGTGCCGCGACCTGCGGCTGCTTGCCTTGCACGGCGTGCTGGCAAGCCACCAGGTCCTGCAGGAGGCGGCGGATACCGTCCTCGTGGTAGCCACCGAGCAGCTCCAGCCCCTTGCGCAGGTCTTCCAGCATCCCGACCCGCAGCCCCTGGAGGCGCTCACGCCCCCGGGCATCGAGCGGGGTGCCGCTCCAGGCCAGTTGGTCGGCCACCTCGCAGGCGCGTCGCCATTCCTCCCCGGCGTCGCCGTGGCGCAGCAGCACGAACACCAGCACGTCGCTCCAGGTCTGCTCCAGGAAGTGGCGGATGATCTTCGGCAACTCGCGGCCTTCGAGGAGGCGCGCGATGGCGTCCACCGAGCGCTGACGGGCTTCCAGCAGGCGGTCGCGGCCTTTGGCTGCTTCCACCGCGCGGCGCTCACGCAATTCGACCTTGTGGCGCAGTGTGGCGACGTATTCGTTGAACTCGTCCTGCAGGGAATCGAACAGCTGGAGATCGCCGGCAAAGCCGTGGATCACCCGCTCCACCACCCACTGCATCTTCGCCAGCAGACCTTTCTCCTCGCTTTCACCGCCGTACAGCGCACCGGCCTGGGCCATGGTGTTGAGCAGGCGGCGGGCCGGGTGGTGATGCTGGGTGAACAGCGCCTTGTCCTGCAGCGCCACCTTCAGGTAGGGCGTGTGCAGGTGGGAGAGGGCGGTCTTGCAGGTGTCCGGCAGGCTGTCGTCGTCGAGGATGAAGTCGAACAGCATGCCGACCAGGTCGATCACGTCCGCTTCCTGCTCGGCCACCTTTTGTTGGCCCGGCTGCGCGCTGTGGCTTTCCAGTTGCTGGTGCAGGTCCGCCTTCAGGCCCTCGACCCGCTGGGGTTGCTGCAGGCGTGAGGCCAGGTCGTGGGCAGATTGTTGCTGCAAACGATTGAGCGCCTCCAGCAGGTCGGCCGCGCTATAGGTCCGCGTTGCACCCTGCGGGGCATAGCTGGCGATGCTGGGTGTGCCGGTGAAGGCGACCCCGGCTTCCTGATTGAGCCGGCGATGCTCCTCCAGCAATGCCGACAGGCCGCTGTACAACGCACCGGGCTCCTGGGGCGGTGGCGCCGAAAGATCGGCCGGCGGCGCCACCGGGCCGGAGGCGGCGGGCGCCGGAGCATCCTGGCGTGGAGCCGGCTCGCGGGGCTGCGGCTTGGCAGGGGCTGCCTGGCGTTGCGCGGTGTACTTGAGGTTGGGCAAGACGCCGGCATCGATCAGGCGCTTGTTGAGTCCGTCGTACAGGCCATCCAGCCCCTGCATCACCTGCTGGTCGAAGAGCATATAAAGGATGGTCTTGATGCGCAGGGGAAACGGCATGTTCTGCAGCGCATCGCGGAATGACTGGGCGATGACCTGGGGGCCGAAGGGGTTGCTGTCCTCACCGAGCTTGCGGCCGTTGTTGAGCAGCGCCAGGCGCTGGTCCAGCGCAAAGAGTGGCTGGGCACAACGCGCCTTGACCCGGCTGACCATGTTGGTGACCAGCAGGCTTTCTTCGTAGACCTCGTTCTGGATCAGCTCCAGATGGTCGGCGTCCAGCTGGGTGACCTTCGCCTCGGGCTCGCGGCCCTCCATGAAGTCGCCGAACTGCTGGGCGATGCGCTGGTGGTAGAGGCGTTCGATTTGAGGTCGCTGTCGACGGATCTCGCGCATGCTGTCGAAGAACAGCGTCTGCACCTGATTGTTCTCGGCTTTTTCCGCGCATTCGAAAAGGGTGTCGTCGACCTGGGCGAAGACGCCGGTCAGGTGCTCGGCAAGGTGGTTCATCACCAGCTTGCGACAGCCCAGCACGAGATCGCCGAAGCGCGGTTGGATACCTCGGTTGGCCAGCGTGGCGACCGGGCGGGGAGGAGGCGGTGTATCTTGGCGGCTCATGGGCCCTGTCGCCTGGGCCTTGCGGCCGGCGCGTCCTGCGTTGTGTCGGATGAGGCACAGATATAGCAGCGGGCGCATCAACTGCAAAGCACTGAATAAAATCGCTTTTAAGGGGTTGACAGCCGATTCGCCATACGTAAAATGGCGCGCCTCTGCAGCAGCAATCTGAAAGACGAAGCCGCAGAGATTGGAAATGTGAAGTTCCGCGATAGCTCAGTCGGTAGAGCAAATGACTGTTAATCATTGGGTCCCTGGTTCGAGTCCAGGTCGCGGAGCCAACTTCCAAAACGGGGTATAGCGCAGTCCGGTAGCGCGCCTGCTTTGGGAGCAGGATGTCGGGAGTTCGAATCTCTCTACCCCGACCAATCCAAGTTTTGGGTCGTTAGCTCAGTCGGTAGAGCAGTTGGCTTTTAACCAATTGGTCGTAGGTTCGAATCCTACACGACCCACCATATAGACGATCGCCCAGGCATTTCCTGGTCGACGACGAGAAGCCCACCTGAACAGGTGGGCTTTTTCGTTTCTGCTCGTTCGATCCGGCGCGCCGGGTCATCGACCAGACCTTCCGCGACTTCCTTCCTGCTGCCTCCGTCGCCTGCCTGCGTCCGGTTGTCGCAGTTACCCATTCTTTTCAGGTCTGCTGGCCGACATCGTCTGTCTGGTGCGTTCCGTCGAGCGCCGTTTCGCCTGCCCGTCTTCCGCTGCATCCGCTCAGGTCTGGAGTCGGACCTGTCGGGTCTGAGTCCCCCGCCTTATCCACCGCGAATGCCCTGTCATGCACATGGTCTTTCCTCGTCCCAGGGGCTGGGAAAGACTCCGCCCCACGTCAGAACGGCCCGGGACACCACCACCCCCCGGCCGGGCGTGCCGGGCCGTTCTGACGTGGGGCGGAGTCTTTCCCAGG